>JAJDNL010000064.1 GCA_022340745.1 Deltaproteobacteria bacterium | reverse complement strand
AGTGGGTTATTGCTGGTTTTCTTGTCATCGATTGGAATTAATCTGGCGAGGGGTCTGGACATTCACTGCGGCTGTTTCACCACCCGGGGCACCCACTCCATGACCATCCTTACTCTTTTTCGCGATTTTTCCTTCTTATTTGTCGCCCTCTATCTCTTCTGGCTCTATCAAATCAGAAGTGTCCCAGTAAAATTCTCACTCTCCAAGGTATTCCAACGCGACTGAATTGAATTGCGTCTTTCTACGATCTCCACCCTGCAAGGTGAAATACTAAGTCTACAATCCCATCACTCCAGTACTCCAACACTCCCCTACTCCATTTCCCCGTTGTCTATTCTGGACTTTTTCATTACTCTGTGAGCGGAGGAGATTTTGTTAGCTCATGGCAGGGAATTTCAGGGTAAAAGTGGTTCCCTTACCCACCTCACTTGTAACCTCTATGGCACCTTTGTGGCGCTCAACGATCCCCTCGACCATAGACAAACCGAGACCAAGTCCCTGCCCTTCGCTTTTGGTGGTAAAAAATGGTTCAAAAATACGGGGTAGATCATTCTTGGCAATACCACAACCGGTGTCACTCACTCGAATGGTAAGGTTCCGGTCGCTCGGGCTATAGGAAGTGGAGACTATCAATTTTCCTCCGTTGGGCATGGCATCTATGGCATTGAAGATCAAGTTGATAACACACTGTTGTAACTGGTTGTAATCGCCTCTGACCCGAGGAAGTTTTTCCTCAAGTTGTCTCTCTGAAGTAATGTTGGCAAGCTTGAGCTTGTGCCCACTGAGCATCAAACATTTTTCAACCAACTCATTTATCGGTACCTCACTGAAATCCAGTTCTGACTTGCGGGAAAATGCCAGCAAGTTGGAAACAATCTTAGAGCAGCGGTCGGTCTCATTTTCCATGAGGTTTAAATAGCCAGCAAATTTCTCCTGGTACTCTTCCGTTACCGGTCCCCTTTTCAAAATCTTGAGCATGAGGCGGGCGTAATTCAAAACACCTGCCAGGGGATTATTGATCTCGTGCACGACGCTGGCCGCCAACCTACCCAGAGAAATCATCTTGTCTTGATGGAGCAATCGGGCCTGATCAGCGAACTGTTGCTCGAGGCGACGAATCTCCCGCAGGTCGCGGAAAAAGGCGACAGAACCAATCTCTTCTTCACCTTCGTGCAAGACGGCACCGGAAAACTGGGCGGGGATGAGCTGTCCAGATAGAGCCACCAGGCTTGTTTCATATAAAATGAGTCGGTTTCTACCGCCATAGTCGTTGCTGTATAGCTTCTCTTTCAATTCATCGTACTTCGCGGGTGGGAAAAAGTGATCAATGGTCAGCTTACCCAGGACCGTCTCCTTTCGATAGCCTAACACTGCCTCGGAGGCCTTGTTGAATATGATCACCTTACCCTGCGGATCACAGCCAATGATAGCGTCGATGGAGCTTTCGATGAGATTTTTCTGAAAATGGTATGTTTTGGCGAGTTCTTCGGCCGTGTCCAGCCAACGCTTTTCTATCAGTCTGGTGTATTCGCGAAGCTCCCGGGTCAAGCTCAATCTGTCCTGAGCCCGTTCCAGAGCCACTTCCAAACCGGTTGTACTGATAGGCTTGGTAATGAAGTCGGAGGCTTTGAGCTGAAGAGCCTTAATGGCCAGGTCCATATCAGCATGGGCGGTGATAACAATCACCTCTTTATCGGGTTCCAGAGCCTTGATCTCCTTTAGCACCGCAATGCCATCCATGCCTGGCATACGAAGATCAGTAAGGGTAATGTCAGGCCGCTCGTCAGCAAAGATCTTCAGGCCACCTTCGCCGTCCGCTGCGGTCAAAACCCTATAGCCGACATCCTGCAAAGTAAGGGTTAGCACTTTGCGTATGGACTCGTCATCGTCGATGACGAGTATTTTGGAATCTTTGTTGACCATACGGTGTGGTCTTCCTTTCTGTTACCCCTTTATGCTGAAAAGCATCAGAAAAAGCAAGGAAAGAAGCAAAACACTGACGTGGGAAACGACTATTAGCTCTGCTCAGTGTGGTAGCGACCTAAAGAAACCTAATTGAAGGTTTACCACAGAGGCACAGAGTACACAGAGGATGTTGTTTTTCCCTGGCCGGGAGACGACGGCCAGGGAAAAGAGCCTCCGCCTTCGGCGAGAGCTCTTTAGCCTAAAACCAAGCATTGCCATAAAACCACCGGGTTAATAGATCGTGCCCGCAGGGCTGGGATCTCTTGCCCGATCGCCGTCTCCCGATCGGGCAAGAATATAGTTCCCTCTGTGCTCTCTGTGTCTCAGTGGTTAATAATCAAAGGTGAAGATTGAAATCTAGTATCCATAGTATACGGAGCTAAAGGCGTAACCGTTTTGGGAGACAAGGCAAGGACCGTCAAGCCAACCAATCATAACGCTGACGGAGGTCAAATGAGAGAGAAAAAGAAACGGTCTTGGCAGTTGAGCCGATAATTATAATAAACGCCTATGCACTCAACTCCGCAACATTCTATACTCCCCTTGGAACTATGTCACAATTCTCCGAACCCGTCATTCCGGACGAGTCCGCCTAAGCGGGCGAGATCCGGAATCCAGTGAAGGTCAATGACGTTATTTGATTTGTGGTTCCTCGCCTTCGCGGTGACGTTGTCTGGATCCCGGCTCGCCCTGTAGAATAGGGTTCCCTCCGGGAAATTCAACAGGGCTCGCGTCCGCCGCCGACGGACTTGGCCAGGATGACGAACTTTGACACTGTCTCTTGCGGGTAAAGGGGACATCTAGGTGTTGTGCGGAGCTGCATACATATACGTTTTATAATATTAGGATTACCCGAAGCTCTTCGCCAATAGGATTTTTTCCACACCGTTGTCATCAATCCGGTGCATTTCTCGGTAGCCGAAATGAGTTTTGTACCAAGCAGCCTGGCGGTGGGTTATGACCCAAAATCCCGCCAATCCTCGCTCCTGGGACCAACGCTCGGCGCGGGCTTGAAGACTACCACCAACACCTTGCCTACGGAAAGAAGGATGTACCAGGAGCTGGGTGCCGCAGGCGAAATTGCGCAAAAGGCTCGCTTTCTGTTCGGGGAAACGGGGAGGGAACTGAGCCTGCTCGATTACACAGACCAGACCTAAGGTCTGCCCGCCGCGAACGGCCACAATGAGCTCACGATCTGGTTTGCGCACGTAACGCTGCAATTTATCTCTAAAGGCAGCTTGCTGCTGATCGTTCAAGTGATCACTGAGTGCTTGGAGAGCTGGATTCACATCCGCTTCGGTGGCCACGTTAAGCTGCCAAACAATATTCTCACCCGCGAGAGTAGTACTGTGCCCGTTATCTTGGGGATAATGATTCATGTCCTCGGTTCCTCTTACTCGCCTCAATAAACATGGAAATCGTCAAAACTTTTATTCAATGGTTTCGTCACAGATTTGTAAATAGGTGATTTCATAGCACAGTTTTGCCAGATAATAAACACCTCTGAATACGCCGCTCGCGGTTCAGTAAAAAGCTCTTATGTTACTTTTCACCACCACATAACCATAGTGGTGCTGCAGGAAAGATGGGTTTTATCCCTTACAAGCCTGGTTGAAAAATCAAAGAAATGTTCCTCCGAAAATTGTTTCCACCCCATGTGCTGCCTACCACCCTGTCGATTTACTATTAAAAATCTCAAGA
>JAJDNL010000048.1 GCA_022340745.1 Deltaproteobacteria bacterium | reverse complement strand
TGAGACACGAGATCGACGCTGGTGTTGAATTTTGGGGTTATGAAGAGGCTGGTGAACTGCTTGGGGTGATGGGAATTCAACACGTGCTCGATGTTACCCTCATCAGACACTCCTATGTCCGCACTGCCAGGCAGAACAAGGGCATAGGCGGAAAACTGTTGCTGCACCTGCGCACAATGACGTCACGCCCAATTCTGATCGGCACTTGGGCTGACGCCTCCTGGGCCATCCATTTTTATGAAAAACATGGATTTCGAGTTGTTACAGTAGAGGAGAAAAACCGCCTGTTAAAAAAATATTGGTCGATACCTGACCGACAAATCGAAACCTCGGTCGTCTTGGCAGAAGAAAATTGGTCTGATGAACCGTAAAATTCCCCGTCCTCTGGGAGACTGTATCACCATTCACTGATGACGTCATTCCGGACGAGCTCCGCTTCGCGGAGCGAGATCCGTGGTTCGACAGGCCGTTCGACAGGCCGTTCGACAGGCTCACGGTCCTGAGCGAAGTCGAAGGACTCACGTTCCTGAGCGAAGTCGAAGGACTCACGGTCCTGAGCAAAGTCGAAGGACTCACCACCCTGAGCGAAGTCGAAGGGGAATCCAGTGAAACCTCTATATATTCTAAATCTTACTGGATCCCGGCTCGCGTCCGCCGCAGGTGGACTTGGCCGGGATGACGTATTGTGAGTAAGCCTTTGAGATGAAGGGAAGTACCGATTAGATTTTACCTCCTTCAATACCGTATAGCCTGAATTTAGCAGAATAAAAGAGAGTGGGAGACATAGTGATGCTTAAACTGACCGAGAAACAAATCAGTGAATACTACAAGCGCAGTTACACGGCCGTTGATGGACTCTGGTTCATGAAAGCTGAAGAAAGGTACGGCTTTGACACTGCTCTCGATATTGATAACGATGTCTGGAAGGTCATGCCCAAAATCCAGGCTCGAAAGCTGAAAGCCATGGGAAACCTAACCGATGGCTTGGATGCACTCCGAGAATGTTTGACAACCAAACTCGCCCTCGATGGCTTCGCATTTGAGACCGAGCAGAGCGATGATGGTAGGTCATTGAAGATAACCTTGAGCGAATGCCCCTGGCATAATATAATGATCAAATCAGGAAGAGAACATCTTTCCGGAAAGATAGGAACCCGGATCTGCACTACTGAATATCAGCTTTGGGCCGCAGAGTTTGGCGATCACATCACGTTTGAACTCGGAGATCAAATCTGTCAAGGATTTGAGTGCTGTACGTTAATGTTCAAAGTCACCGGTTGAATGAAAACGTAGAAGGCATAGAGCACGGAAATTGCGGATTGGGGATTGCGGAATTGCAGATTTGGGATGTGAGATGTGGGATTCTGGATTTTGCCTTGCGCCTTGTGCCCTGAGCCTAGTGCCTTAGTCTTCTGACACCTGAAACCCTGATTTTTGGTGCCTAGTGCTTGGTTCTTAGTGCCTAGTTGTTTCCTCCCCGCTGCTCACCGCTTACCACCTTCCTCGACGAAAAATATCACAAGACTTTCCACCAGTTCCGCCATAAACTCAAAGTCTAGCTTGTCTATAGAGTCTGAAAGCTGGTGGTAGTGGGGATTGCGATAGAATGCTGTGTCAGTGATCATCACCGCCTTGTAGCCCTGGTCCCAGAACGAGGCATGATCACTGAGTCGTACCGAAGGCATTGCCCAGCCCCCGAGGGGTACGGTTAGCTTGATTACCGGTAGATTACGGTTTTTCTTGAAAGCCTTGTAAAGAGACCCGGTTAAACCTTTGGAGCTAAGGTTCCCCACGATGCCGATGAAGTTTCCTTCCTTGGGATAACCCATAAACATCAAAGGGAAAGGATAGCTCTGGCAGCCTGGTTGGTGACAGGTATAGCCCACCATTTCCAAGCAGAGCATACCGTCGATCTTTTCCTTCTTTTTTTTGGCATTTTTGGCGTGGAATTTACTGCCCATGCGGCTGGTACCATAAACCGGAGGCTCTTCGAGGGCAAAGGAAACAAATTTCACCCGTAGATCCAACTTCCCTTCTGCTAGCTTGGCCCGCAATTGCCTGGCTGTCTCCAACTGAACGGCAATGGCACTGGCATTGTCATCTGCGCCAACCGTGCCCCACACCGAATCATAGTGAGCTCCCAGCAAGTAGTGTTTGTTCGGTTTTGCACTGAAATCAATGGTGGCGACTATATTGGACACGGTAAAATCCTTATACGGATAGGATTCCCGATGCACAGGCAGGTCAATATCTTTGAAAAATGATTCAATGTAGGCTGCCGTCTTCTCCAGGTTCTCAGGCAAACCAACGCTGCGCTCACCAATGGTGACCGTAAGCTCCTGCACGTGTTCTCTTAGGCGTTCTATGGTTTTCTCTGTATCAATCACTTGTCTTTCCCCTCCCCCGCTCGTGGCCTGTTCTTGGCCGCAAGATAGAGCGAAGCAAAAAACGAGAAAGGCAACACTCAGGGCAGCGTGGCGATAACCAGCAATCATATTCGTCTCATTCCCTAGCGCTTCCCGCCAATATACCAGCAAAGCAGCAAAAAATCATTTGACAACAATCATTCTCTATGGAGTAGATTACGAGGAAGGAATCCGGGCCCAAAACCGCTTTTGGCTACCCCATGGCGCGAAGCGCAGAGTGCAAAGCGAAAAACTGTCAATGTTGCGACTCCCATTATTTGTACGCTATGCGCCATGCGCTATGCTCTATGCGGTCTTACCACAATGGAGTGTTCCTATGAAAGCAAGTTTTTTCAGCATGTTAGTCCTATCTCTCGTATTGGGAGGAATCGCCTATCACAAGAGTCCACAGCTTCCTATCCAGGCCATAAAATCAGGGGGTGGGTTGTTATTGCGTCTTATTCCCGTTTTGATCCTCGCATTTTTTGTAGCTGGATTGATGGAAGTTCTTCTGCCCAAAGAGCTTCTCATGCGCTGGGTGGGTGCGGAGAGCGGTTTCAAAGGGATCTTAATCGGCACCTGCTTGGGAGCTGTCGCCCCTGGCGGTCCGTTTATACAGTTTCCCATTGTCGCGGCCTTGTTTAAGGCGGGAGCGAATATTGGACCTCTGATCGCCTATCTTTCGGCTTGGGCCCTGATTGGTTTTAACCGGGTAATTGCTTATGAAATCCCCCTTCTCGGATTTCAAATCACTTTCACCAGACTCCTTTGCAGTTTCATTTTCCCTATAATTATCGGCTACATGGCCAAGTTTGTATATGTGCGATTTTAGTTGCTAAGGGCATGGAACATGGGACTATGCGGTTGGAGGCTAGAGGAGCGCTCAGGTGCGGCTAGCTCACCTTCGCTTTAGGTTGGAGGCAATAGATGTCTTCTTTTTATGTCTTTATTTTTTGCCTCAAACCTCAAGTCCCAAGCTTGGGCCTTGAGCCTTGAAGCTATTTCTATTAGGAGCACACCATATGAACAACCAATACCTGTTGATTCAAAAAGAACACCTAGAAGCGGCCTGGTCACGGGGCGAGGAAATGCTCGAACAGGCTTTGCCTGCTACCCGAAAAGGAGATTGCTTTTGCTTCCAGGCCTTCGGCGAGGAGTGTGAGCTCTGTCAGGAGAAAATTCGTTTTAGTGGAAAATTGATTACTGGCGCTGAGGGTATCCTTATTTCTCTTTATGCCCGCAATGTCCTCGATGAGCCTCCCAAACTCCACCCTTTGCAATCGTTCAAGGAATTGCCTGATAGCGGGCCTTATCAAGCAGCTTTTGTGGCTCGCTCCGAGCACATTCTCATCTCCCATGTTCTGGACATTCAGCGTCAGCAGGAGGCAATTGCCCAGCACTTTTCAGGAAGTATCAATCGTGATGCGGTCAGTGGTGATTTCTCCTTGACCCTCTATCCACTGCCTCGTATTCCTCTCTATTACATCTTCTATCTCCCCGACGAAGAGTTTCCCGCAGCCGTAACCTGTTTGTTTGCTGCTGATGCCACCAGTCATCTTACCGTTGATGGTCTGGCTGACGTGGCTGAATATACGGGCAAAAGAATCATTGAACTGGTGAAGTAAGGATATTGCAGAATGCGGATTTTAGATTCAGGAGCCAGGAGTCAGAATCCAGAATTCAGAAACCAAAAGAAAAAAAGACTAATTTCTTCTAACTTCTGAATACTGACCGCCGACTACTAGGCTTATCGCGGCTGGAAAGCCGCTCCCACAGAGACTACTGCTGGCGGGCACAGTTTGTGGCCCGCCTCATCCGAATAGCAGAGCATGGGGTAGATTTAAGTTACTCTATGCTCTTTACTTCTGGATTCTGACTCCTGTCTCCTGAATTCTTATTCACTTTGGTGCCTAGTGCATAGTTCTTAGTGACTAGTTGAAGCTGCTGCCCGCCAACTTCTTACCTCTGACTTCTCACCCCATGCTCCGTTGCCTGTGCTGTGGTAGCAGTAGATGATTCATGTAATATGCGGGCTACGTTCAGGCATCATATTTGCAGATTCCTGGTGACGCTTACGTTATAGCCCTTGGAGTCCGCAAGAATGAATAATCGCCATGACCAAAAAGAAAAACCAAGAGGTACCCACGTTGGACTATGCCAACGTATTGCTGAACTGGAAGCTGCAGAAGTAGAGCGCGAACAAACTGAGGAGGCGCTAAGTGAGAGTGAGCGAAAATACCGTGATCTTGTGGACAACTCAATCGTGGGAATATACCGGACTAATTCGGCAGGTAAGATTCTTTATGTAAATGAAGCTTTGGCAAGGATGCTGGAATTTGACTCGCCTGAAGAGATGATGGCAGAGGGTGTTCTTGCTCGATACAAGAACAACAAGGACAGGGAACATTTGCTTGAAATTCTGAAGAAGTCTGGCAGGGTTGACAATTTTGAATTTGACTTGCTTACCAGAAAAGGGGAGACAGTAACTGCTCTTTTGAGTGCAGTTCTCGATCAAGATATTATATCTGGCATGATTATGGACATTTCTGAGCGCAAGCGAATCGAGAAGGCGTTGCGCGAGAGTGAACAACGCTATCGTAGCCTTTTCAAGAACAACCACTCAGTGATTCTCCTGGTTGATCCGGAGAGTGGAGACATAGTAGATGCCAATACTGCAGCCTGCTCCTTCTATGGCTGGAGCCTGGAAGAACTTACAAGCATGAAGGTTACGGATATCAATATGCTGCCCAACGAGCAGATTTTTCAGGAAATTGAGCGAGCCAAATCCGAAGCACGCAATCATTTTTTGTTCCAGCACCGTTTGGCGAATGAGGAAATCCGTGATGTTGAAGTATACAGTGGACCGATCAGTCTACATGGCAAAGAGTTACTCTACTCTATCATTCATGATATCAGCGAACGCACACGAACTGAGCAGGAACTACGCGAGTCCAAGAACTTGTTTCAAAAAGTTTTTGAAAGTCAGTGGGACGCACTTTTCATTTTGGACGCCTCAGATCCAGCGAGAATCTCAGACTGCAACCCAGCGGCCATAAAAGTGTTCGGCTACAATCGCCAGGAGATGTTAGGCCGCACTACCAATTTCTTGCACGTTGACGAATCATCATTACGAAAATTCCAAGAGCAGGTCTATCCCGCCGTGACTGAGCAAGGTTTCTTCCATCTGCCCGCGTTCAAGATGAAGCGAAAGGACGGCACAGTCTTTCCTACCGAGCACACTGTACTAGGGTTGGAAGACGAAAAAGGCGAGCGTCTTGGTTGGGTAAGCGTCGTCCGGGATATTTCTGAGCACGAACATGCAGAGAAAGAAAAAAAGAAACTGGAAGGACAACTGCTTCAAACCAAAAAGTTGGAGGCCATTTCTACCCTATCGGGCGGGGTTGCTCAAGAACTCAGCAACTTGTTTCAGGCAGTTCATGGTTACGTTGAGCGTCTCATGTGGGGTAAAGAGCAGGATGATCCAAGATACCAGGAATTACTGGAGATCACCAATGCGGCCTTCCGGGGAGCGGTCCTGTCAAAGCGACTCCTTGCTTTCAGCGGAGCCATAGAGAGTAAAAAACACCCGATTGACCTCAACCAAGAAATAAAAAAGGTCCACAAATTGTTGATGAGAACCATGCCAGAGACAATCAAACTGGAGCTTCATTTGGCGAATGAAATCACGATCATTAATGGAGACCCGAACCAGATTGAACAGGCGTTGTTAGCCTTGGCTGTCAACGCCCGAGAGGCCATGCCGAGTGGTGGAAAAATTATCATCAAAACAAAAAAGATGATTTTGGACGACGATTTTCTTCGAACTCACGCCGGAGCCGCAATGGGAGAGTGTGCCCTTATCACCGTATCTGACACCGGGCCGGGCCTGGGCCAAAAAACTTTGGAACACGTTTTCGATCCCTTCTATTCCAAAGATGACAGTAGTGAGAAGACAGGTCTGGGGTTATCCATGGTCTATGGAATCGTCAAAAACCATGGTGGCTATATCTCATGTTCCAGTGAACCGGAGGTCGGCACTACCTTCATGATCTATTTGCCGGTAAGCAAAAGAGATCCGTAAAAAACAGGTTTCAGGTGTCGGGTGTCAGGTGTCAGGAAAAAAAGACAAAAAAACTGAAACCTGAACACTGAAACCTGAAACCTCCCACTACCAGTCTTATCCCTTGTTATTTCGTTCCTGGTGGTTACAATAGAGCCATGTCCTGGAATCGCATTTTACTGGTGGAAGATGATGACTCTCTGCGCCTTACCCAAGCCATGTACCTGGAACGTGAAGGCTTTCAGGTAACTGCTGTGGGCAGTGGTGCTGAGGCAGTAAACCGTATCGCCGTTGATCAATATCAAGCAGTGGTCACTGATCTCCGACTTGATGAAGTGGATGGTCTCGAAGTTCTGGCAGCAGTCAAAAGACGGTCTCCAGAAACAGAAGTGATCCTCATCACCGGCTTCGGTTCAATTGACACCGCTGTTGAAGCCATGAAGTCCGGGGCCTACGACTACCTGAGCAAACCGGTCGATCCTGACGATCTTGTACTCACCTTGAAAAAAGCAATTGAGCGGCGGCAGTTACGCCGTCAAGTCGCCTACCTCCAGAAAGAGGTGGCAGAGCAGGCAGGACTCGGCCACATTGTCGCAGTTAGCTCGGAGATGCGGCAGATTATGACACTCATTCAACAGGTTGCCCAAAACGACTCCACCGTGCTCATCGAGGGAGAAAGCGGCACCGGCAAAGAACTACTGGCCAAGTATATTCATCACACCGGCCATAGGGCTGGCGGCCCTTTTGTGGCCATCAACTGTGGTGCTCTCCCCGAAAATCTTCTTGAAAGTGAACTGTTCGGGCACGTCAAAGGCTCTTTCACCGGCGCTATCAAAGACAAAAAAGGTCTGTTTGAGGTTGCTGATGGTGGCACTCTTTTCCTTGACGAAATCGGTGAAACCAGCCCAGGCTTCCAGGTCAAACTCCTGCGTGTCCTGGAAGATGGTACCTTTCGAAGGGTTGGCGGCACCTCGGAGCACCAGGTAAATGTACGGATTATCGCTGCGAGCAATAAGGATCTGGGCCGTTTAGTCCAGAAAGGAGAATTTCGCCGGGACCTTTACTATCGCCTCAAAGTAATACCCATTTTCCTCCCCCCACTCCGAGAAAGACCGGCGGACATTAAGCCGTTGGCAGAGCATTTCGTATCCCACTACACAGACCGTATGGGGAGGAGAAAGAGCTCGCTCTCACCGAAGGCAATGAAGAAACTGAAGTCCCACTCTTGGCACGGTAACGTGCGAGAACTGGAGAATGCCATTGAACGAGCGCTGATCTTTTGTCAAGGTGAAGAGATCCAACCTGCTGATCTTCCACTGGAAGCCTGCACTCCCCCTGTCGAAGAATTTGTCTCCTCTGAGATGAACAGCGATCTGAGCCTGGAAGCTATGGAACAGAGTCACATACGTCAGATATTGGAACACTGTCAGTGGAACCGAAGCCGTGCTGCTCGAGAACTGGGTATTGGCTATAATACCCTCTGGAGGAAGATGAAGAAGTATGGCATCGAACCACCAGAATGAGAGAATTTGATGTGTGATGTGCGATATTGAGCGCGGCGGAGCGTTCTTTTAGTTTGCATCCCACATCCCATATCTCATATCTCACATCGACAAATGACTTCCTACCTGACCACATCGAAATCGGAGAACCATGGCCGTCAAAGAGACCAACAACCGCATTCTGAATGAAAGGGATCGGCTGCGTGCCATTTTCGAGAATCTCACAGACGGAGTCTTTACAACCGATCGCAATTTCAGAATCGATTTTGTCAATCAGGACCTACGGTATCAGTTCGGCGATGGTATTGGTAAGACTTGCCACCAATTCCTCGGCCTCTCCTCCACCAATTGTCTGCAGTGTCATGAGGGTATGGGCGCTTTCGGGCCTCCCCTGCGACTGGAGTGGACCTCTCTGGTTACCGGCAACACATACGATATGCTGGTCTCGCCACTTTCTAATCCAGACGGTACTACCTCAAGGCTCCACATCCTTCGGGATATTACTGAGCAGAAGAAACTGGAAGCAACGTTGTTTGAATACTCTCAAAATCTAGAGGGGAAGGTGGCCGAACAGGCAGATCGTCTGAGGAGGCAGGAGCGAATGGCCGTTTTGGGAGAGATTGCCTCGGGTCTGGCCCATGAAATCCGCACCCCGCTCGGGGCTCTTTTAACTGGCATCAAACTGCTGGAAAAAGGTGGACAGGAGCATACAGATGAGGAGTTCGTCCTCTCACTTCTCAAGAAAGAAACTCTGCGGTTGAAGGAAAAGCTCTCTGAATTTCTCGCCTATGCCCGGCCGAGTAAACCAGAACTGACCCCTGGACTTGTGGCCGACCTGTTGAACGAGACAGTGGCCCAGCTCCATCAGGACTCCGAACTTACCAGGGATGTTAAGATCATTTACGAACCTGCGGGGGAAGAATCGGTCTGTAATTTTGATCGCGCTAAAATGAAAGAGGTACTTTTGAACCTCACAGTAAACGCACTGCAGGCGCTAAACGGCGAGGGCACCCTCAGGCTGAACAGCTATCAATCCCACAGGCAGCAATTGATCCAGGTATCAGACAATGGCCCTGGTATCGCTGAAGAGGACCTGGACCAAATTTTCAAACCGTTCTTTACCCGTAAAAAAGAAGGTACCGGCCTGGGGCTGGCCATAGCCCAGGGGGTGGTAGAGGATCACGGAGGAAAAATTAAAGTCACCAGCGTTTCAGGCAAAAAAACCATCTTTACTGTCTCCTGGCCGATGTCGGGAACAGCAGAGGAAAAAGCATAAGTAATTGCGGATTGCGGAATTGCAGATTTGGGATGTGAGATGTGAGATGTGGGATTCTGGATTTTGCCTTGCGCCTTGTGCTCTGAGCCTAGTGCCTTACTCCTCCTGACACCTGAAACCTGACACCTGAAACCCTGATTTTTGGTGCTTAGTTTTTTTCTGCCCGCTGCCAGCTGCAATCTGCCTGCTGTCTTTTCTCTATGCCCTATGCCTCTAAATCTACTTCGACCTGTACTGCCGTGCCTTGATCCTGTTCCGAGTTTATCTGCAACCTGCCGCCGATGGCCTTGGCTCGCTCCTCCATGATAAATAGTCCCATTCCGCGCTGCTCAATGTCACGTTGACTGACATCTTTCAAGCTAAAGCCAGTGCCGTTATCTTTGACCATCACTCCCAAACGGCCGTCTCCCACCGACATCTCAAACAGAACTGAGCTGCACTTCGAGTGCTTGACTATATTGGTAAGAGCCTCCTGGACAATTCTATAAAGATTAACCTCCACAGCCTCGTCAATGTCCAAATCCTGTATGTGAATAGAGGAGTGCACCTCAATTCCTGTTCCCCCTTGGAAACGGTCGATGAGATTGTGAACGCCTGCCACTAACCCCAACTCCTGAACCAGGCGAGGGTGAAGACCACTGGATATGTCTCGTAATTTGTCGCCTGTCTCACGGATCACGTTCCTCATGTTGTCAATTAAGCCACTGATGCTCTCACGACTGGTCGCATCAAGTATCTCCACTATGGTGGCAAGATTGAAATCGAGGATGCCTATATTCTGACCAATGGTATCATGCAAAACCCTGGAGATTCTGCTCCTTTCACTTTCCAGAAGGTTCAATAGCCTCGACCGCATGCGCTCCAAAGCGTTTTCCATCCGCCGACGCTCGGTCACATTCCGCATCACGACCATTATTGCGGATGCCCCTTTATATTCTATGACGCATGGCTTAACCTCCATGGTCACCGCCTCCCCAGACCGGGTCATGAGTCTTACCTCGTACTCGTCTGGGACTTGCTCTCCTTGAAGGCGCTTATAGTAATGTTGACTTACCGTTTCTCTGTCTTCCGGGACCACGAAGTCGAGAAAACTTTGGTCTGTGGTCTCGTTCACCCCGTAGCCAAGTAAGTTTTCGTAAGTGGGATTACGATACACCGTTTTTTCATCTTGAATGATGATAATAGCATCGTTAGCCCGCTCTACCAGTGTACGATATTGTTCCTCAGCTTCCCTCAATGAATCTTCTGCCATTTCCAACTGATCAATTCGTTGGCGCAGCATATCTAATTCTTCTAGGAGTTGATCTTTTGTCTTGTCTGTTTGGCTCATTTCACTGATCTCCCAGGAAAAATCTGCAAGCTGCAATCTAACATCTATTGAACTCTGGCACACAATCTTGGAAACTGTCAAGCTGAGGAGAGTCAATAAATTTATTGGTAAGGAGTCAAGGACCATTTCGAGATCATCAAAAAACCCGGCAAGATCTACTCTTACCGGGTATTCTGATTGCCAGATAAATCTCTTCGTGGTCTAAAAATTCACCATTTATTCCGCAAGAAGACGCTCACGAGCAACTCGTTTGCCGGCTTCTGTCTGGATCTTACTGTCAATCAGCCGTTCAAGGGCGGCCTTTTCAAGGAGAGCCTTTTTTTCCAAAAGATCAACAAGCATCAATGCATCGGAGACAATCTTAGAGTCGAGGTCCTTAGCACTTTCTCCATTGATCCTCTGTTCGATGATCTGGCAAACCTGATCGGTCACCTCTTTTTCAGTCCCTATATCGGCGAGAACCTTTCTAGTAATCGCACTGGGACTATCCCCCTGGAATGAAGAAGTTTCTTGCTGTCCTTGGGGCGGCGAATTCAACACCAAGTTCCCCAGAATTGTAGCCGCGAATACCACTTTCGGTTGGCCACCCTCTGCATCGAGAATTTCCTCTGCCAGTTCCGCTATTTTCTGGCTGCGCTCAAGGCTAGCATCCTCCGGCTTCAGTGCAATCTTGGCAGTAACCAGAAGCCGATCACGGTAGAGAGCCTTGAGGTTTTCCCCTTCGAACATCTCGGGCATGCACTGCTCAGCGTACTTGCAATATTCCAGGCAACCCAGGTCGCGCTTTGGGTTCAGAAAGCGATGCCCGCACTTGCACGTGCGTTTGCTATCGTCTTTCCAGAATTCCACCGGCCGGTCACAGCTAGGACATCTAACATCATAGATATCGTCTGGCTTCCAGAACATGGTGTTCTGACCAGGGCAAGTGATGTCGTCTTTTTGCATTGGTCGACCTCCTCCAAGTGTCGCCTCAAGTCTATCTGAGTGCAGAGGAGATTGCTTTGACTTATGTCAAGGAGCCAGGAGTCAGGAGTCAGAATCCAGGAGAATTATTAAAACAAACGTCATACCCGCAAAAGCGGGTATCCAGTGCACCCTGGATTCCCGCCGGAGTCTATCCCGCACTTGATGCGGGACCAGAGTGACTATTCAAATGGTCTGCCGTCTGTCCTCTGCTCCCCGCGTCTCCGTCTCTCCGTTTCTCCGCGTCGTCCCACTGTGCCTAGTTCTCAGTTTCTCTCTGCCTGCTGTCTCCTGTCTTCCCTCTACTGCGCCTCACTCAGCATTTCCTCCGGAAGCTCACACACTGCCTCACCCGACTTCTTCATCTCCACATAATAGGCTGCAACCAGCGCGGCAGTACATCCGTCAGCAGCGGCTATCACTATCTGCTTGGCATATTTCTCTCTCAGATCACCGATCACGTATATACCCGGCATATTTGTTTCACACTTTTCGTTAGTCACCACATACCCATCAGCATTCATTTTTATGCCGGCAGGTACCAGCTGGTTGTTCGGAACAAAACCCACAAAGATAAAAACACCATCAGTTGCCAGTTCGCGTTGCTCCCCTGTTTTGGTGTCCTGTAATTTGACTCCATTAACGCCTTCGTTATTTGCTTTTACTTCGGTGACGATCGTATTCCAGAGAATCTCGATCTTGCATTCATCATTGACCCGCTGCTGGAGGATCATGCTGGCCCGCAGTGCATCCCGCCTGTGGACCAGATAAACGTGCTTAGCCAGTTTAGACAGATAGAGTGCCTCCTCTGTGGCTGTATCTCCACCCCCCACAACTACTACAGTTTTCTCCCTGAAAAAGAAACCGTCACACACGCCACAATATGATACACCCTTGCCATAGTAATCATCTTCACCAGGGATTTCTAGCTTCCGGGGACTGCCACCGGTTGCCAGAATAACCGTGTGTGTTTTAAGGATATCACCATTGGCGAGCCGAACGGTATGAAGATCCAGCCCCGGCTCCACTGCCACGACCTCTTCCTGGACTAACTCCATACCGTACGATCGAGCATGCTCGAGGAATTTCTGCGATAGTTCATAACCGGTTATGTGCTCAAAACCGGGATAATTCTCCACCGCATCAGACATGGCTACCTGACCACCGGCAGCGCCTTTCTCGATGAGGATCGTCTTTAGCGCTGCCCTCATGGCATATATTCCGGCACTAAGCCCACCAGGACCACCCCCAACGATTACGACATCATATAAATCAGACCCCGACATTAACAGCCTCCCTTCGATACCATAACCCCGTAGCGACAAAAGGGGGCAAAACCGTTGCCATTACCCAGAATAAGGATAACGATTGTAAACTTTCATTTTATCTGACTTTTCTGGAGAAGTCTAATTCCCAGTGCCTACTTGCTGCGAAGCGCCTTGGCTGGCACAGCCATCAGCGTAACCAAGGCCTTGGCCACCAGTTTTTCTCCTCCCTTACCCTGACTGAAGACTTCAGAGTCAGCTACCAGAATATTCTTGCCCTCCTTGACCACCCGGGCACGACATGCTAGTCCATCGCCCGCGGCTGGCCGGAGGAAATTGATTTTGAATTCCAAGGTGAGGATCCGATAATCCTCTCTAACAACTGAAAAGGCCGCGTAGCCAGCAGTATGGTCCGCCATAGTAGCCATGACACCGGCATGAGCAAAATCATCCTGCTGGCTGTGAGCTCCAGTGATTTTCAAACGTGACTCTGCCCGCCCGCGCTCCAATGAAGCCAGTCTGATCCCACAGGTCTTTACGAAGCCTTGAAAGAACTCTTCTTTTAAGCTTGAAATTCGCTCTTCACCAAGCGCTTTATCCATAAGCATGCCTTTTTTCTTGCCCTCTTATCCAAAGGAGTCAGGAGCCAGAAGTCAGAAATGGAACGGAATATTGGAATAATGAAAGATTGGAATGGTGGGGAGAACAAAGCACGTATAAATTATTCCAGGTCCCTTTAACCCAACATTCCCAAAGCGCTCGAGTGCTTCTTCTGGATTCTAGATTCTGAATTCTCCACTACCCAGTTCCTAGTGCTCACTGCGCCCTGCGCCTCATGCCGACCTCCCTGCCACTACCGCAGCAACTGGCGTGCAATTATCAACCTCTGGATTTCACTCGTGCCTTCATAGATGGTGCAAACTCGAGCATCTCGGGCCATTCGTTCCAGGGGGTGTTCACGAGAATAGCCGTACCCTCCAAGAATTTGCATGGCGTCATAGCAGGCCCGATTTGCTGACTCGGAGGCGTAAAGCTTTGCCATTGAAGCTGTTTTTGTAAAGTCTTTACCCTGGTCCTTTAAATGGGCCGCTTGGAGCAGCAATAGTCGTGCTGCCTCGAGTTCAGTGTAGCGATCGGCCAGTTTCCATTGAATCGCCTGGAATTCGGCAATGGGCCTATCAAACTGTACTCGCTCTTTGGCATATTCTTTAGCATAATCCATTGCGGCCAAACCGATGCCCAACGCCATAGAACCAATGCCGATTCGTCCTCCCGCCAACTCTGAAACCGCAATTCGATAGCCGTTGCTAACGTCGCCCAGCAGGTTCTCCCGGGGAACTCGACAATCTTCCATAACGAGTTCATTGGCGGCAGAGCCGACCTGCCCCATCTTTTCTTCATCTTTGCCCACCACAAAACCCGCAAACTCCGGTTCCACTAGAAAAGCACCTATTCCCTCGCCCCTGGGTGCTTCTTTGTCAACAACAGCCCAGATAATGAAGATTCCAGCATAAGCACCGCTGGTAATGAATATTTTCCGTCCATTGAGAATCCAGTGATCTCCCCGGAGAACAGCAGTCGTACAAACAGCCGAGGCATCGGACCCGGCCTCAGGCTCAGTGAGTCCGAAGCCAGCAGCAGGGTATTCACCGTTGCAAATTTTGCTGAGGTATTTTTTCCTCTGTGCCTCGGTACCCATGGACTCAATTGCCTCAGCTACCATGTTGGTTACCGAAGTGGTCACCGCGGTTGCAGCACAACCCCGGCCTAGTTCCGTCAAGACTAAACTCAGAGCCACCGAGTTGCTATCGGTACCCCCGTATTTAGAGCGAATATTTACCCCCATAAAACCGAGTTCGGCCAGTTTCTTCAAATGTGCGAGCAGGATATCTCGATTCTTGGTACGATCCAGCTCTGCTGCGGCAGGCTCAAGCTCTTGTTTGGCAAATCTCGCCGCCGCCGCTTGAATCAATTTTTCTTCTTCAGTCAACTCGAATAGCATGCTCCGCCTCGCTGCTGTAGAGTTCTATTCCCTCTACTCTATGCTCCATGCCCTATGCTCTATGCCCTCTTTTACATGTTCCTCCGGTATTGCCCCCCAACGTCGAAGAGTGCTTGGGTAACCTGTCCCAGGCTGCAGTATCTTACCGTATTCATCAGTTCAGCGAAGATATTTTCCCCAGCCAGGGCCACTTGCTGCAATCTTTCCAGAGCGGCCGGAGCATCCTTTTCATGCCGTTGCTGGAACTCCCGCAACCGTCTGAGTTGCGACTGCTTCTCCTCTTCGGTGGCTCGGGCCAATTCCACCGCACAACTCAACGATTCGGGTTCATCACCCGGCTGACGGAAAGTGTTGACCCCAATGATGGGTAGCTCTCCGCTATGCTTCAAGCGCTCATAATGCATTGATTCTTCTTGGATCTTACTGCGCTGATAGCCGGTCTCCATGGCACCCAAAACCCCGCCTCGTTCAGTGATCTGGTCAAATTCCATAAGCACCGCTTCTTCCACCAACCGAGTCAGCTCTTCGACAATGAAACTTCCCTGATTGACGTTTTCATTCTTTGCCAAACCCCACTCTCGATTGACGATGAGCTGAATGGCCAAAGCCCTTCTTACCGACTCCGGCGTGGGGGTCGTGATGGCCTCATCATAGGCGTTGGTGTGCAGGCTATTGCAATTATCGTAGATGGCAACCAGAGCTTGCAGGGTGGTGCGAATATCGTTGAGCTGAATTTCCTGACTGTGGAGGGATCGACCTGAAGTCTGGATGTGGTATTTGAGCATCTGCGAACGGAGGGAGCCCCCATACCTATCACGCATGGCCAGAGCCCAGATACGTCGGGCAACCCGGCCGATCACAGAGTACTCTGGCTCCATGCCATTGGAGAAAAAGAACGACAGATTAGGAGCGAAGCTATCTAGATCCATTCCGCGCGACAGGTAATATTCCACATAGGTAAAGCCGTTCGCCAGGGTGAATGCCAGCTGACTGATGGGGTTTGCCCCAGCTTCAGCAATATGATAGCCGGAGATGGAGACCGAGTAAAAATTGGCCACCTTGTTTTCAATAAAGAACTCCTGGATATCGCCCATCATTTTCAGGGCGAAGTCGATGGAAAAGATACAGGTATTCTGTCCCTGGTCCTCCTTGAGAATATCCGCTTGCACGGTGCCACGGACTGTACTGAATACATGAGCTCGGATCCGCTGGTATTCCTCCTCAGTGGGCTCACGTCCCTGTTCGGCCTTGAATGTATCCGCCTGCTGGTCAATTGCACCATTTAAAAACATCGCCAGGATAATCGGGGCCGGACCATTGATGGTCATGGACACTGAGGTATTTGGGGCGCAGAGGTCGAAGCCGTCGTACAAAACTTTCATATCGTCCAAGCTGCAAACACTCACACCAGAGGTACCCACTTTACCGTAAATGTCCGGTCGTTCGTCGGGATCATAGCCATACAGAGTTACCGAATCAAAAGCAGTGGAAAGCCGCTTGGCTTCATGGTGCTCGGAAAGTAATTTAAAGCGGCGATTGGTCCTTGCCGGGTCACCCTCGCCCGCAAACATCCGTGTTGGTTCCTCATCGGTGCGCTTGAAG
This sequence comes from Deltaproteobacteria bacterium, assembly GCA_022340745.1. Classification (GTDB taxonomy): domain Bacteria; phylum Desulfobacterota; class Syntrophobacteria; order BM002; family BM002; genus BM002. Next base: position 8,401 of record JAJDNL010000048.1, on the reverse strand, counting down.
GGGTATACTCCTGCGGTGAAAGGAAAACGGCCGGGTACATTTTCTTCCCTCAACCAGCGGTATATTTCACCCGGATCTTTGAAGCGGGGCAACACTACCCTCGGGATTTTCTGCCTGGAGAGGGATTCGGTATGAAGTGGAACTTTGAACTCCCGTTCTCTTACCTTGTAGATGAATTCATCACCGCTGTAGGCCTCTCTGATTTCAGACCATTCCTTCAGCAGTTGGCGTGTCTCCTCGCCCAACTCCTGCTCAGCCTTGGCTGCCTTTTCTTTTAACCGAGCCAGGATGTCTGCAGGGTCCTGGGCCTGTCCGGCTTCTTCTAGTGTTGCAGCCGCCTGCTGCAGATGCCAGTGCCGCCGTACCAGGTCGGCCTGCTCATCAGTGCGACGATGATGAGCACGAACCGTCTCTGCAATTTCAGATAAGTACCGAGTGCGCTCGGGTGGAACGATGATGGTCTTGGAAGTGGAAGTGTGGTTCTCTGGCCGTGGAAGCTTTGAATCAAAACGCACCCCTGTTTTTTCCTCAACCCCATCCAAGATAGCTTGATACAGTGCCGTTACTCCATCATCGTTGAACTTTGAGGCTATAGTCCCGAATACCGGCATATCTTCCGGCGACCCGTCCCATTCACCACGGTTGCGCTGAACCTGCTTTCTCACCTCTCGAACAGCGTCGTCGCCGCCCCTCTTCTCAAACTTATTCACCACGATCAGGTCGGCAAAATCAAGCATCTCAATCTTTTCCAACTGAGACGGGGCACCGAACTCGGGTGTCATCACATAGGTGGACAGGTCAACCAATTCAATAATTTCGGCGTCTCCCTGGCCAATTCCTGCAGTCTCTACGATGACCAAATCGAAAGCTGCAGCCTTCAGCACTTCAATGGCATCCCCTATGGCCTCTGAGAGCTCGCTGCGTGATTTACGGGTGGCGAGGGAGCGCATGTAAACCCTAGCGGTGTTAATGGCATTCATCCTGATACGATCACCCAACAGGGCGCCGCCGGTCTTTCGGCGAGATGGGTCGGTGCTCAGGACGCCGATATTGATCTTCTTGAAATCGTTCAAAAACCGGAGGATCAACTCGTCGGTCAGGGAAGATTTTCCCGCCCCGCCTGTGCCGGTTATTCCCACCACCGGTATTACGCGCTCTTTGAGTCTCTGGCTGATGCGGGCCCTGAGCCTGGCCAGATGACCATTTTCCTCGGCTTTGGCCAACTCCATGGCGCTGATGAGCTTTGCCACCAGGGGTTTGTTTGTTGGCTGTAGCTGATCGAGTTCAAAATCACCACCACTTTCCAAGGTGGGGAAATCAATTCTTTTGACAAGATCGTTGATAATACCCTGCAAACCATGGTGGACGCCATCTTCTGGAGAGTAAATCTTTTCAATTCCATAGGCCTCCAGTTCCCGGGCCTCAGCCGGCAAAATTACTCCACCACCACCGCCAAAAACCTTGATATGAGGAGCACCCTTCTCTTTCAGCAGATCAACCATATATTTAAAAAACTCGATATGACCTCCCTGGTATGAAGAAACGGCAATTCCTTGGGCATCCTCCTCTATAGCGGCATCAACGATCTCGTGAGCCGAACGATTATGCCCCAAATGGATTACCTCTGCTCCTGTGGCCTGGAGAATGCGCCGCATGATGTTGATTGCAGCATCATGGCCATCGAAGAGAGAAGTGGCCGTTACCACCCGAACTGCACATCGAGGCTTGTATACCTCAGCGCTAGCCGTCATCACGCTCTCCCATCCTATTTCGAGCCAAACAGCTCACCGCAAATCAAGGCTGTTTGGATGGTTATATACTCCTTGATGCTATAGTGGTGCCGAAGAAACCAGCGCCTAAAAGTCCACATATGTCCCAAAACCGTGATATTGTGGGCCACCAAGTCGAGTGCCCGTTCCTCGAGAGCAGGCACATCGCCAGCTGCTACTAATCTCTCCAACACTCCTTTGAACAACCCGGTGAACCTGACTTCGTTTTCCAACACCTTTTTGCGCCAACGGTTGGGCAGCGATTGGGTTTCCTGATAGACCAGCAATATGTGGTCACTCATGCGGTCACACACCAGGAAGTATTCCCGGATTACTTCTGCCAACGTCTCGCGGCCCCCAGCGGTTCTTGCCAAGGCCTCGCTGATTTGACGCTCCGCCTCAGCATGAATTACGTCGCAGACCAGATACAGAACGTCCTCTTTGGTAGAGACGTACTCGTAGACTGAGCCAATAGACAGCCCAGCCTTTTGGGCTATCTCGCGAGTGGTGGTTTTGTGAAACCCTTTCCTGATGAACAGCTCAACTGCGGCGTCCACTATCTGACGCCGTCTCCTCTTCACCAGTTCCGGGTCCTTGACCTGGGTAGGAACATCCTTTAATAGGGAGAGATCTTTTTCCATAGCACCGGTCTCACGTTTCTTATTCTTGTCGTCCTAAGCAAATGCCACAAGCAGCTTAAAGAATTGGGTAAATATGATTAGCTTGTCTTACTCCATGCCCCATGCCCTGTGCTCCATGCCGTTCCGAACGAGCGCTCAGTCAGTCTATATGGGTAGCACGGAAGGTAGGATATGTCAAGAGATTTGGCGCGGGGAGGTTTTGGGGAGATGAGGTTCTAGAGCATTGCAAGATTTCAGGGTTTTTTAGGTGTCAGGTGTAATTGAGGTACCAGGTGTCAGGTGTCAGGAAAAAGAAACACAGAAGCTGAAACCTGAACACTGAAACCTGAAACCTATAATTTTGGCCACTCTACTACTCCAGCCCAGCTGGAACAACGATAGCTCATTGGTTTATTCTTTTTCCTCCAACAGTCCTAGCCTTCTCGCCTGCTCGTACGTCACCCGGGCGAGGCGAACAGAAGCTGCATCAACCATCTTGCCGTCTAAGGCCGTGGCTCCTTCACCACTGGCCTTGACATCTTCATAGGCTTTCAAAATTATCTGGGCGCGGCGAATATCCTCAGAACTGGGTGTGAAGGTTTCATTGATGGTGTCCAGCTGGGCTGGATGAATCGCCCATTTGCCGTCATAACCAAGCAAGGCTGCTTGCTGACAGGATTTTTCCAATCCTGCTTCATTCCTGAAGTCTCCATAGGGAGCGTCTATTGCAGCCAGCCTCGCAGCCTTGGCCGCCATCACCATGCGACTCATGGGGAAGTGCCAGCGATGTATGAAGTTTTCTTCTGCATCTCCGTGGCCGCTGACACCGCTGCTGGGCATGGTAAGCGACGCCCCATAATCGGCTATGCCAAAGACCAGCGTTTCCAAGCGGGGACTGGCAAAGGCGATTTCCTTCACGTTCAACATTCCCAAGGCTGTCTCAATTGAGGCCTCCAGACCGATAGTTTTTTTTAGGCCTAGATTCATTTCAATCTGACTCAAGAGCGAATCTACGAACTGCACATCTGCAGCTTTTTCGACCTTGGGTATGACAATAACGTCGATACTCTCCCTTGCTTGCTCTACCACATCGATGATGTCACGATAGGCAAAAGGTGTATCCAAGCCGTTGATCCGATACGCCCGAACCCGATCTCCCCAGTCGTGATCTTTGAAGGCGCGGATGATTTTTGACCGTGCCCCTTCCTTCTCCTCTAGGGCGACACCATCTTCCAGATCCAGCATGATCTCATCTGCCGACAATTCCAGACCCTTGCTAATCATCTTGTCGCTGCTTCCCGGCACTGAGAGTACCGAGCGCCGAAGGCGAATCATTTTCTTTTCTCCCTTTCTGGCAGTACTCTTGGTTTAATATTTACCACAGAGGCACAGGGTACACAGAGGATGTTGTTTTTTCCCTGGCCGGGAGACGACGGCCAGGGAAAAGAGCCTCCGCCTGCGGCGAAAGCTCTTTAGTCTGACTCCAACCGTTGACATCAAGCCACCGGGTTACTAGATCGTGGCCACAGGGCTGCGATCTTTTGCCCGATCGCCGTCTCCCGATCGGGCAAAAAATATAGTTCCCTCTGTGCTCTCCGTGTCTCTGTGGTTAGTAAAAGCATAAATCGAACTCTGGTATCCACAGTCGGCGAGCTAATTTAATAGACCTTTTCGAAATTCGCAATTCGAAATTCTAAATTCGCAATTATCTCCCTATGCCCTATGCTCCCTATTCAAATCCTTCGCAAAAAGCCAGCACATTTTTCCCCAGGTCCGGCAAATAATACCCACCTTCTAGTAAAGCAAAGCGCCGTCCTTCACAGAGCCGCTCTGAGGCCTGGCGAAGCCAGGACCCCAAAAGCGCATAATCTTCGGTCTTCAGGAGACCACCAAGATCCCGCTCATAGGTATCAAATCCCATCGACACAGCCAGCAAGTCGGCCTTCCTTATAACTTGCAAGACACTCTGTGCTTGCTCCAAATACTCTTCCCGTTCAACAGCCTCAATATTCCGCACCAAGATTCCAGAATCTGAAACGAAGATGCGCTGGGTGCCATCTCCTACATGATGGTCCAGATCAACGATCACCACCCAGCGCAGATCTGCTTCCTGGTGTAATTTTTTGATTGCGATGGCCATGTTGTTCACATAACAAAAGCCCCATGATCCGTTTTGGTCGGCGTGGTGCCCGGGAGGTCGCAGCAGTCCAAAAGCCGGCCTTCCCTCCAGTGCCGCCCGAGCGCACTGAATGGCTCCACCGACAGCGATCAACACCGTTTCCAAAAGCAACCTCCTGCTTCTGATCCTCGCCACCATGGCCGGTTCGTGAACCAAATAGAGTTCGGCTTCAGATGCAGGCTCCGGTTTGATAAATGGTTGGTATTTCTGTAGACTACTTCGTATCGCCTTTATTCTCTGTGGCCCTTCAAGGGAGCCAGGCGAAAAATCATTTTCATAATCGGAATGGTAAATGACCTCTAGCAACAGCCTCACCTCACCTCTGCCCACTCAGGATAGCTACGTCGTTCTCCACGGGAAAAGTAAATTCCTGGTCCCAGCCACCATTGTTCCTCTGGACCTACATAACAGCAGACTTTTTGCTGATTGGGATTTGGAGGTCTGGGAACTCTTAGGGAAATTGGAGTGGTATCGCCGTCCATTTGTCCTGGAACTTCTCCACCGGCATGCGAGTAGTCCTGAGAAGACCTTCATAGTACTGACCCGATTTGCTGATTTCCCTGAGTTGTTAACCGAGTGTACCGGGCAGGAGCCATCGCTGCAGGCAAGTCCCCTCTCAATCCAAATCCAGGCTGCCCTGACGGTTGAGATCTCCGCGGATGGTTCAACGGTAATATACAACATCGAGACTGCTCCGTGGAACAAACTCGGCCCTGACCACCGTTTTATCTCCTTGCCTGCGGCTGCCCTCTTTTTCTTCGCGGCCCAGCACCACCTCGCCAGCGGGTTAAGGAAAAATAAATTCATCCTCTCACACCCCACCGAGGCTGGTGTCACATTCTATCAAGAAAAGCTCCAGCTCAAACTCCTTTGGAGTCGTGGTCCGGACCGCTATGCTGTGGTTGAGCGTGAATCCCTCCTTCAGGCCCTCTTAACCTACAAAGAAAACCTCGAAGCTATGAAACAGAACCTACCGAGATACGAACCGAAGTAGCAAGAAGTCATTTGGCTTCGCCGTCACTTCGCTACGCTGTCATTGATAGTCATGTATTGTAACTACTTAATGACGGGCGTAAGGCCTCATGACGGGCGCAGCCCTTATGACGCAAAGCATATGACCTAAAGGCGCTCCTATGCCCACTCCCAATAAAAAACTCCCTTCCTATACAGGGAAGGGAGTTTGGTTGCAGAAAATTTGAGCGCCTTTACAGTTCGAGCCAGGAATCCGAGTACAGGGATTGTCCTAACAAAACGCGCGCTGTTTTAACGTAGTCCCCCTCTTCTTTGCTGAGGCTGCTCATGTCGATATCCTCGCCATCGCAGACCTTGTGGACCAACTGCTCAATTTCCGGGTGCTCGCCACGGGCAAACTTATGCAAATCGGTGTCGAAAACATCAACGATAGCAGAAGCCATACCATAGCGTTTGATCATGATCAGATAGGTCTGATTGAGAATGGGTCTCAGATGTTCCGGGGGCCCGTTGGAAACATTGGAGAGCCCACAGGTAGTGGTGCAGCCTTCAAAAACACCGGCGCTGTAATAATCAGTCATGAAGGTGTAGAGAGCCATAACCTGATTCTGCTGCACATTTACCGGGGTGACAATGGGATCTAGCCAGATGCGCTCCATGGGGATTCCAAGTGCTGCCGCATTGCTCCTGATAACCTCAGCCAGAGCGCCGCGCTCATGTTCGTCTCTGGGCATGCCTTCCGGACCCCAGAGCAGGCCAACAAAGTCGGCTTCAAATTCCTTGGCTAGCGGTAGCAGGGCCTCCATTCTGTCCTCGCGGGCCGAAATCGAATTGATCAGCGCCCGGCCCTTGTGTGCCTTGAGGCCCGCCTTGATGGCGCCAACATTTGAAGTATCCAAAGCACAGGGCAGATCAACAACCTCTTGGACGGTCTTGACCATCCAATCCATCAACTCCTCACCAATTCTGCCGGCGGGGCCGATGTTGAGGTCAACGTAGTTCATCCCGGCCTCTTGTTCCTGGACTGCCAATTCCTGAATAACCTTGGCATCCTTTTCCTTCATGGCCTTGCCATACTTGATACTCATGATGTTCATATTTTCGCCAATGAGAATCATAAACCCTCCTTCCCCTTCACCAGTAAAATGAGGGCCTGGTGAACTCAGGCAGCAAAATCACCAACCCCTTACCAGTAGATGGAAACTCTTACTTTACGACAGATAATTGGGAAGCAATATGGATCCGGTCCGGGGGCCTGAGAGGCCCCGGACCGGATCCATGCTTTTCAGATATCAGGAATAGCTACCAGCTCAGTACGAGATACGGTCAGGTGTGAGATTATTCTGGTTTCCACTCTTTCAGGTACTTGGGGATATGGGCTGCGTCCCGCGGCCCAACCAGAATCTTCCACCCTGCCAGTTCCTCTTCTAGCTCACCACTGATAGCGGCCGCATAACCCGGGATGACTATGTTCTTGTGCGCGACCTTGTCCCCGGCATTCATCTTGTTGAGGGCTGTACCCACGGACTCACCGGTGAACTTGCCTGCGGCCCAGGCGGTAAGAACGCTCAATCCCTCGGTATCCACAACGGCCAGCCAGCTTGGCACCCTGCTTCCTTCCATCTCACCGGAGACAATGAAGTAGGTCAGTGAGAAGTTACAGGTCACCAGCATCGGCGAGTTTTCATCGGGATCACCTATGGGGTAGATCCCCTGATCGGCTGTCATTGGTCGTTGAGGATCAGTGAAGATGTTGAGTCTCTCCAGCAAGAGCGGAAAGAGGCTGTAGGCCTCGAAATCGCTCATGACGATAAAACCCGCATACTTGGCAATAAACATGGCGGCAAGCAGGGTTTCATCCATGAGGTTGTCAGCCATCTCACACGGAAAGGTGATGGTTGGAAATCCTAGAGGCCGAAAAACTTGCTTGACCGCTGCCCTGCGAATCGCCGTCTGGTCTTGGAAAGCCTGCTTGGCGGTCCGAGCACCAGTATCCAGCACCAAGTCCTTGAGACCCATGCCGGTGAGTTTATCACTCAGGGCAATGAGACCATCATAGCCATCACTGCTCCGAATCGCCAAAGGACAACCCGTCTCCTTGGCCAGCTCACCCAGGGTATCTGCGGTATCCTCTGTGGCCGCATAGATGAGAGGTTTACGGTCGGCACAGGCCTTCACCCCCGCACTCAGCGCCTCCGGGTCGTCACTCATGAGAATCAGTGCGGCCTGAGAAGCATCCTTCACTTTGTTAACCAGGGCAACGAAAGCGTCGGCATCACCGGCATCCTTGACTGCCACCATTTCCGCCCTCAGGTTGAGACCTACGCGCTCGTATTGAAACTTATCCAATTTTTCGAGTTTGTCGTTTACCGCAGCGTCGTCCATCTCAGTGCTGACCAACACGGCCAGACCCGGCTTGTTCACGAAGGTCTTCTCATGGCGAAACATAACAGTCTCACCACCAACCTTCACCTCGTAGTCACCGGTGCCTACCGTAAGAGGTCGGACTGGGGGTGCAGAGCTCTCTGCCAGTTGTTCCTTGGCTTCATCGGAAACATAAGGGCAAGCGTCCAGTTCCGCACTGCCTGAGGCCAGGGCCATGGCAAAGGCAAGACAGGTGGGCACCCCGCATTCACCGCAGTTGGTCTTTGGAAGCAACTTAAAAATTTGAATTCCAGTCAATCCCATAGCTTGTTCTCCTCAACCTCCACAAGATTAGGTCTGAAAAAGCGGGGGGAACATTCCCCCCGCATCCTTGGTTTGTCTACATAATCGGGTCCATCTCCAGGGCCGGATGTTTTTTCTCCTCGAGGAAGGGCAGAATTTCCTCTTCGGTGGTGCCAACGGTCTCATCGGCAATC
>JAJDNL010000006.1 GCA_022340745.1 Deltaproteobacteria bacterium | reverse complement strand
CTTTGTGCTTTCCTCATGGCTCTTCTTCCATCCTGCGCATCTTTTGCTCTGAGATCCAAAAGCATGAATTCTGAAAGGCTCAACCCGCCTCATTCAATGAGTCTCTGCGCTGAATCGATTCCACTTGAAAGTCATGTTGTTTGGGAAAAGCTGGATAGAGAATTCACCATAGCTGTGTGGAACCGACCCCAAGTCATCTTATACCTCAAGAGGTCGGGACGCTATTTCCCTTACATTGAACAAAAGCTGGCGGAGGAAGGACTCCCAGACGATCTAAAGTACCTTGCCGTGGCCGAGAGTGCCCTTCTCACTACTATCAGTTCCAACAAGGGGGCCTCAGGGCTGTGGCAACTCATGGCCCGTACCGGTCGACACTACGGCCTTCGAAAAAACAGCCTGCTCGATGAACGACTGGATTTTGAGCGAGCAACTGATGCGGCCCTCACCTATCTTAAACACCTCCGGAACACTTTCGATAGCTGGGCTCTCGCTTTAGCAGCGTACAACTGCGGAGAGTACCATCTCAAAAAGGAAATAAGAAAGCAAAAGGTTGACGACTTCTATAGTCTAGACCTTCCTTCAGAGACTGAGCGTTTCATTTTTCGCATAACCGCCATTAAAATCATCATGGAAGACCCGGAGCGCTATGGCTACTATCTGGATAAGGAACAGATGTACCCACCACCAGACTACGACACAGTGGAAGTCAGAGTGAACCAGCAGTCTCATCTGAATGATATGGCTTCCGCCCTTGGTACCCACTACAGAGTTCTCAAAGAGCTGAATCCTCACATTCTTAGTCATCAGCTACCCACTGGGCACATTAGAATTAAGGTTCCTCCAGGAGTTGGGGAAAGAGTGGCTAAGGTTTTGCAAGAATTCGAAGGCATGGGTTCTCGGGAACCTGCTAAAGTTGCCAATAGCCATTACACCGTAAAGCCAGGAGACACTTTGAGCCATATTGCCCAGAAGACGGGAGTCCCCATAACCACGCTGAAGAGAATAAACCGTATCGATGGATCTCTCGTCAGGGCGGGCGCTAGGCTTCTGTTGGCTCCTTAACTAACCGACTCGTTAGCTCTCCTCCGGTAGGATAATGGTGAAGCAAGAACCTTTGTTGGGTTCGGACTCTACCTGAATGGTACCCCCGTGCTCGAGCACTATCTTTTGGGTTATTGCCAGACCCAATCCTGTTCCCCGTGCTCCCTTAGTGGTAAAAAGATTTTCAAGAACCCGCTCCCTGAGTTCTTCACTCATACCCTCGCCGGTGTCTCTGACCTCCACATGCACCCCGGCCTCTCCTTTGTCGCTGCTGGACACAGTAACCTGGCCCCCACTGCTGTCTGGCGGAAAAGCCTCGATCGCATTGGTCACGAGATTCAGTAGGCAGGTGTGGATACCATCTGGGTCAACCATCACCTGAGGCAGTGAGGGGTCCAGCTCAAGGACCAAATTTATCCCCCTTTTCCTCGTCTCCTCTACAAACGGCTCGCAAACCTCTTCCACGATGTCGTTCAAAGAACACACTTCAAAAGCGGGCGGGGCGGTGTTCGCTAAACTCAGCATTTCCTTGGTCATTTTGGATACTCGATTGATATTCTTCTTTACCAGGTTCCAGCCCTTGCGAAGCGAATCAGGTTTCTCTTTTTCAAAACCGATGTCTATCATGAAGGCTCCGAGCTTCATGGCATGAAGAATGTTTTTCACTCCATGGGCAATTCCCGCTGTGGTCTGGCCCACAGCAGCCATGCGCTCGCTTGTTACCAACTCTTCCTCTAGCCTTTTGATCTCACGCATATCTTTGAAGTGGCCCACCGTCGCCACCTCTTCGCCCTTATCATAAATTATAGTGGCGGAAAGTAGGATGGGAACTAATTCGCCTGTTTGGGTGAGAACCTCCACTGAATAATTGACCAGCCAGCCGGGACCTCCATATTCATCACCGTAGATCATTTTCTTGATCTGTCTCGCCTGACCTTCAGGGTAGAGCTGGGTTACATGGATCGAAGAAATCGCCTCTTCCTGGGTATATCCATAAATGCGCTCGGCACCATTATTGAAAATGATGATATTGCCCTCACGGTCATTGGCGATAACCCCGTCCATGGCAGTCTGAATAATGTTCTGCTCGAGTTCGTGCCGCTGTAGGAGTTCCTTGCTGGTTTCCTTGACCAGCCTTTCTAGGTCCTCAGTGTATTCTTTGAGTTTGTTCCGCAACCATATCTTCTCTTCGGCACGTCTGAGGGCAACCGTGAGACTCTCATCGCTTACGGGTTTGTTAATAAAGTCAGATGCCTCGAGCTGCAGGGCCTGAATCGCCAGATTCATCTCTCCGTGGCCGGTGATGACAATGACCTCCGCATCGGGACTCCGTTCTTTCACCCTCTTAAGGACCTCGATGCCATCCATGCCAGGCATCTTGATATCCGTTAGAACCACGGCAGGATTCTCCCTGGCAAATATCTCCAGTCCCTTGGCACCGTCCTCGGCGGTAAAAACAGTATATCCCTCAACTTCCAGGGACAGTTTCAGCAGATCCCTTGTACTCGCTTCATCATCGATCACTAGTAATTTTTTCATGACGGACTTTCCTTTTTCAGGTCCTTCTCGACAGCAACTGCAGGAAACCTAATCTTAAAGATGGTGCCGCTCCCTGCCATGCTCTCCACCTCGATGGTACCCTCATAATCTTTGATAATTCCGTAGCTGATAGACAGCCCTAACCCTGTCCCCTTTGTTACCTCCTTGGTGGTAAAAAATGGTTCGAAAATCTTTTCCTTTACACGTTCAGGCATGCCGTTGCCATTATCTCTGACCACAGCAACCACTTTGCCATCTTCCTCGTATGAGCTGATGTTCAACACCCCTTCCGTTGCTTCCCCACGCGTGACCTCTCGCTTTTCTTCAATAGCGTCTCTGGCATTCATGACCAGATTTATAAATACCTGTTCCAACCGGTTTCTCACCCCTAATATGGGAGGAATGTTTTCATCTAGGTCCAGGTTCACCATAATTTGCCTGAGTTTAAGTTGCTGCCCCAGCACCGTGAACACATCATTAATGGGCTTGTTGATATTCACCTTTTCCAGTTCGTCCAGGTCACTCTTGCGTCCGAATTCTCGAAGATGATTGATGATGTTGGCGGCTCGCTCAACCTGAGCACCGATTTCGCTGGAAACCTTAATCGTCAGGTCCGGATCGAGACTCTCACCCCGATCCACCTTTTTTTTCAAGAGATCACTCCCGATTCGAATGGCGTTCAAGGGTTGGTTCAACTCATGGGCCACCCCGGCAGACATCTCGCCAAGGGTGGCCATCTTGCTGGCCTGGATCAGTTGAGCCTCTGCCTGAATGCTGTCGGTGATGTCGGCAATGTTGGCAATAATCACATCTTCGCCCAGATGCTCCCGGGGACATGAATGGATGTCCACGTGCATAATGCTGCCGTCCTTTTTGCGATGCCTGATCTTGGGCAAAAAGATGCACGCCTCCGCCACAGACAACCTGATCTTCTCAGCATCTTCCGGATCGCCCAGATCCCGGAATGACATCTGGAGCAACTCCTCTCTGGAGTATCCGTACTGTTCAGTGGCGCGTATATTGGCATCGATAATCTGGAAGGTGGCGCGATCGAAAACAAATATAGGATTAGGGTCATTGTCGAAAAGAGAACGGTATTTTTCCTCTGAGGCCTTCAACTCCTGCTCGGAGATCTGAAGCCGCCGGGTCATCTGGTCAAAGGAGCGGGCCAAGGTGCCAATCTCATTCGTGGATGAAATGTCAAGGGGGGTCGAAAGGTCACCTGCGGTGACCCGCTCGGTCCCGGCTAGAAGATGCTTGACCGGCCGACTTACGAAGCGCTGAATATAGAGACCGATTGTCAGGGAAATTCCGACAATGGCCACCACCGCAAAAAGGATCATCTTCTTTTTGTTACTCACGATCACCTCATCCACCCTGGCCAGGGCAACGTCTATATCCATGACACCCAGTACTTTTTGCTCTTGGGGATGAACGTGACAGGAGGCCGAATAGCAGTCCGGTTCATTGTAGATGGGATTGATCATGCCCAGCACCCGATGGCCGGCAGCAGTTTCAAAGATTCGACTTCTGGCGGAGGTGGTCAAGCGCTCAAAAGGCTTTTCCTTGGCATGACAGGCGTAGCACTGCTCAGCAGATTTATCCACCATGGTGCCCATTTCTGTTCGGTCGGAGGAGTAGATAATCTCTCCCACATAATTGAAGATGCGTACTTTGTCGATTCCTTCCTGGGCACCAATGGTATCGATGGCACGATGCAGCCTCTCGGGCTGATACTTGAGCATGTCATAGCGCATGCTGCGTTTGATGGTTTCACTGACCAGGTTTGAGCTTTGAACGACTTGCTGGATAAGGTGATTTCTTTGGGTATTAATGTTCACCAAGGCATAAACGCCAATGACCAGAATAGCAATGGCACTCACCGAGCAAATCAATTTGAATCCAAGGCTGCGATACCACATTTCAGAACATCCCACTGACAACCCTGGCCAGAGGCTGCCAATAAATACCCAGGCCCAGGGTGGGAACGAGTAGAGCCAGGAGGAGTACCCGGGAACTGAGAGGGACTTGAATCTGGATCGTTTCGGTTGGCTTCTCCAGAAACATGGCTTTTACGATCCGCAGGTAGTAGTAAAGGGAGATGACAGTGTTGAGAGCCGCTACCACCGCCAGCCAGTAGATTTTTTTATAAATGACCGCGGCAAAAAGATAGACCTTTCCCACAAAACCTGCAAAGGGCGGAAGGCCGATGAGAGAGAAGAGAAATATGGCCATGGCCACACAGACATAAGGTGCCCTTGCCCCGAGACCCCTGTAAGAGTCTATCTCTTCACTTCCCCCTGCGCTTGCCACCATGGCAACCACCGCGAAAGCTCCAACATTCATAAAGAGGTAAACTACCAAGTAAAAGACCACCGACCTTAACCCCAGATCACTCAAAGAAACTATCCCCATAAGTAGATAGCCGGCATGGGCAATACTCGAATACGCCAGGAGACGTTTAAGATTATTTTGGTGGATCGCCGCCAGATTTCCCAGGGTCATTGTTATCGCAGAGACCAAGGCCAGAATCGAGGGCCAGTCCAATCCGGAAACAGCCTCATAGATAGTGGCGTCATGTCCTGTGGCGAACAGTGGATAGAAAAGCCGGATGAAAAGGACGAATCCTGCAGCTTTAGGGCCCACACTGAGAAAGGCAGTAATGGGGGTTGGCGCCCCTTCGTAGACATCTGGACACCAGAAGTGGAAGGGAAATGATGCTGTCTTGAAGAGCAAACCGGCCAGAAAAAACAAGATGGCCACTATGAGTAACAGTCTATCTTGGGGATGTTGGCTGGCAAATGCTACCTTTTGGCTGATCGCCAAAAGGTCGGTGCTCCCGGCAAGTCCGAAGAGCAGCGAGAAACCGAACAGCATGGTGCCAGAGGTGAAGGCACCGTAAAGCACATATTTCAGCGCTGCCTCGCCACTGCGCTCGTCTCTTGCCCTGATCCCCACGAGCAGATAACTCAAGATCCCCATGGTTTCAAAGGCAAGGTAGATCATTAAGAGATCGGTTGAGGCAACCAGGAGCATCATACCCATGGTGACGGCAAGCACCAGGATAGTGCACTCACTGTACTCGCTGTTGTCGATTTCCCCGGTAACCTGGGTCAGCAGGATGGTAAGAACTCCAACAACAGCAAAGAATGGCTTGGATAAGAAGGTCAACCAGTCCCAGACAAAGAGATTGGAAAGGTAGGTCAGATCCGGCGCGGGTTGCGGCAACTTCCACAGAGGAAGGACTGATCCAGCTAGACCCGCCACAGCCAGAATTGTAAAAAGGATACGGTGGCGCCAGTAGGGCAATAAAACCCCCACCAACAGGATAAGCAGGATCGCAAGGGTAAGGATAAGCTCCGGACCGATAAAGGAGATCCCCTGGAGGTTACTCTGTATGAAGTTCTCTGGAATCATGGTGTCTGTGATTTGTTTGTTGTCATTAGGTCATTTGGCTCCGCCGTCATTACGCTTCGCTGTCATTAGGTCGTATTTAGGAATCACAATGAATGACAGCGTAGCGTATTGACTATGACTGACGCGAAGCATAATGACCAAAAAGTGCCTTCCGTTTACTGTACTCCGTTTACTATTTACCAGCTCTCCCTAAATAAACTTCTAACCAACCACCATCGCCACCGTGTGTTTCAGGGTTGCCCCGATCAAGTCCAACACCGGCATGGGATAGAAACCCAACAAAACGACAATAAGGGCCAGGGGTGTCAGGGTAAAGGCCTCACGCAGGCTGATTTCCGGAAGGTCGGCCCACTTTTTGTTTTGGGGTCCCAGGAATACGCGCTGCATGGTCCAGAGAAAATAGGCGGCGGTGAGGATGATGCCGGTGGTGGCCGTTATGGTGATTATCTTGTATTGCTGAAAAGAACCCACCAGCACCAATGCTTCGCTGATGAAACTGGACAGTCCCGGCAGCCCCAGGGCAGCAAAGAAGGCCAGGCCGGTGTAGCCCGCGTAGACCGGCATGGTTTTGGCCAGACCGCCAAAACTGTCTATATCTCGAATGTGAGCCCTATCATAGATCACCCCCACCAGCAGAAAAAGCATGGCGGTGACAGTGCCGTGGTTAAACATCTGCAGAACCGCCCCGTTAATTGCAGTGGTATTACTGAATACCGACATGCCCAGCATCACGAAACCCATGTGGCTGATGCTGGAATAGGCGATGAGTTTCTTCAAATCCGTCTGCGCCATGGCGCAGAGGGCACCATAAATGATGCTGATGAGTCCTAAGGTAGCAGCGAATAGCGCGAATTCGCGCGCCATGTCGGGGAGCAGTGGGTAGGAAATCCGTAGGATCCCATAGGTTCCCATTTTCAGGAGAATGCCAGCCAGAATGACGCTTATGGCAGTGGGTGCTTCGACGTGAGCATCAGGCAGCCAGGTGTGGAAGGGCACCAGAGGGATCTTGATGGCAAAGCCAATGAACAACCCGAGGTAGCAGAGCCAGCGGATGGTATGGCTCCGCAGGAAGGCCTGGTGCACGGACTGGTCTGCCAGAATGGTGAGGTCAAAGGAGTGCAGCCCGGTGGCGGGTTCCACTGAGCCAAAATAGAAGACCAGCATAACAACAAGCATCAGCACACTGCCTACCAGGGTAAAGAGAAAAAACTTGATCGCTGCATATTCCTTCCTGGGCCCACCCCATATCCCGATAAGGAAATACATAGGCAACAGCATCAATTCCCAGAACACATAGAACATGAAAAAGTCCAGGGCACAAAAAACTCCCTTCATACTTGTATCCAGAAGGAGAAAGAGGGCGAAGTATCCCCGCACATGTTCATTGATGTTCCAGGAGGCGATGATGCAGATAAAACTCAGCAGGGCAGTAAGCAACACCATGGGAACACTGATCCCGTCTATGCCCAAATAATAGTGGATATTAAAAGCCCTAATCCAGGGGACCTTTTCCACGTATTGGAATCCCGTTCCCCATCGATCAAATTGGACGTAGAGGTTTGCCGCCCACCAGAGAGGCGGGATAGTGGCAGCCAAGGCAATTCCTTTCATCACGGTGGGATACCTTTTGGGCACGAAGAGGATGAGGCCAGCTCCAAGAAGCGGAAAGAAGATCATCCAAGACAAGAGGTGGTCTGGCAACATTTGTCAATTCTCCTATTTAAGTCACCCTAGAGTCGCTTAGTATTTAAGATATGAGATGTGAGATACGAGATTCATGTTGAGTGGGCCCAGATCCCACATCTCAGATCGATTCAACCCTATCTAAACTTCAAAACAAGAACATGAACACACAAAGGCCAAATATCCCCAGAACGACAGAATACAGATAATGCTGTATTTTGCCTGTCTGCAAATGCCGAAGCGCTGCGCCCCAGCGCTTAAAGATCTCGGCTAGACCGTTGACTGCGCCATCTACTATTTTCAAATCCTCCCAACCTATGAGAAAAGAGAATTTGGCGGTGACTCTGGAAGAAAGATTCACCGCACCGTCAATGGTGTTCAGGTCGAAACGGCCACTGAGAGCTACCAACTTCAGTAGTGGGCGCACAAAGAGAGCCTGATAGATTTCATCTACATAGTATTTCTGCTCGAGCACCTGATACATTTTAGCGAAACGGGCGGCCACCTTGCCTGGTAGTTCTGGCCGTTTCACATAGAAGAGCCATCCTAGATAGATACCAGTGGTAGCGACCCCAATGGATATCAGCATCAGAAGTAGTTCCAGCCAATAAGCATGTGCTTGATGGCCGGATGCTCCATGGCTACTGAGCACCGGGCCGAGAAAATCGTGAAGCAGATTAGGCAAATGTGTCACTGCCGGCAGACCGATCACGCCTCCCACCACTGAGAGCACGGCAAGAGCCATGAGAGGGAACGTCATTACCGACGGGGATTCGTGCAGGTGTTTCTCCTTTTCTAAACCACCCCTGAAACCACCCATAAAGGTTAATGCAACCAATCGGGTCATGTAGAAGGCGGTGAGCCCTGCAGTCAGCAAACCCAGGGCCCAGAGTGCTTTCCCCAAGCCTGCCACTGGTAGGTGGCTGTTAAAGGTGGCCCAGAGAATTTCATCCTTACTCACAAACCCAGAAAACGGGGGTATTCCGGATATGGCCAAGTACGCCGCCATGAAGGTCAAGTAAGTGTGCGGCATATATTTCTTTAGTCCACCCATCTCCAGCATGTCATTGGAGTGGACAGCATGGATTACACTCCCGGCCCCCAGGAAAAGCAGAGCCTTGAAAAAGGCGTGTGTCACCAGGTGAAAAATCCCGGTGCTAAAGGCCGCCACTCCCACGGCCAGAAACATATAGCCCAACTGACTAATAGTGGAATACGCAAGGACGCGCTTGATGTCATTTTGAGTCAAGGCAATGGTAGCAGCATAAAAGGCGGTCACCCCGCCCACCACTGCAACCACCGCCATGGCAGCCGGAGCGATCACGTAGAGAAAGTTAAGTCTGACAATCATGTAAACTCCGGCCGTCACCATCGTTGCCGCGTGAATGAAGGCACTAACCGGTGTGGGGCCAGCCATGGCATCGGGCAACCAAATGTAGAGTGGAATTTGCGCCGATTTGCCGGTGGCACCTACGAAAAACAACAGTCCAATCCAGGTAGCTAACCCAACTCCCAGAATAGGACTAGCCGAATTCAGCAAGGGTATGGATTCCCGCAGCTGTTGGAAACCCAAGCCGGTGATAGTACCGTTGCTGCCCTCAAAAAGAGTCCAGAAAAGGAGCATCAATCCCACAAAGAAGCCAAAATCCCCCACTCGGTTGACGATAAAGGCCTTCATGCCTGCCTGTGCCTTTTCCAAATCAGTAAACCAAAAGCCAATGAGCAGGTAAGAGCAGAGGCCCACACCTTCCCAGCCAACGAACATGAGCAGCAGGTTGTCGGCCAGGACCAGCAGTAGCATGGAGAAGGTAAACAGGTTCAGATAGGCAAAATAGCGAGCCTGGCTCTCATCCCCTGCCATATAGCCGACAGAGTAGAGATGAATGAGAAAGCCCACTCCCGTGACCACCAGGCAAAGAGTTATGGAGAGAGGGTCCAACCTGAAGGCCACCTGTAGGCTGAAACTGCCCTGGTGCCAGACGGTGAGTATCCACTGGTACAGGGGCTGAATAAGAAACCGCTGGTGGGGCTCTTCAATCCCAAGGAGTGTAAAAAATCCAGCCACAGAGATCAGAAATGCCAAGAATACGCTGGCACAGCCAACGAAATGGACCAGACGTACGGGAAGCCGTTTGCCCAATAGTCCGTTGATCACCGCCCCGGCTAGGGGAAGGCATGGAATGAGCCAAAGCATATTTTTCATATGTAGCGGGTCAATTAAGTTGGTCATAATTCTCTATTAGAAAGAACATCTATTAAATCCGAATGACCAAAATTGGTCTTCCGGACTCCCCACCCTACGGGCGGGTCCCCAGTTTCAAATGACCAAAACAAAAAATATTTAGGTATTTGCCAATATCCTTGTTTTGAGCATTGGAACATTTGGATTTTGAATTTGTTTCGTGCTTCGTGCTTCGGATTTCGAATTTAATATTGTCTAAATCCAATGAACCCCGTTTACAGCCAAAGCCATCATTTATGACTAAACTCCTACCCCCGCAGGTTCTTGAAGTCCTCCACATCAATGCTCTTCATTCTGCTGTAGAGAGAAAGAACGATGGCTAGAGCCACGGCCACCTCGGCAGCGGCCACGGCAATGATGAACAAGGTAAAAATCTGACCGCTGAGCAGATTCGTCGTCTGAGAAGGTTCCAGAAAGCGCGAAAAGGCAACAAAGTTGAGGCCGGCACCATTCAGCACAAGTTCAATACCCATAAGAATGCCAATTGCGTTCCTCCGGGTAAGCACGGTATACATGCCCAAACAAAAAAGGAGTGAACTCACAATCAGGAAACTTGGCAAACTGTACTGCACTACTATTCTCCTCTCACACTGCGCCTGGCTATCAAGACCGCGCCAATCAATGCCGCCAAAAGCAACACCGAGGCAATTTCGAAAGGAATAAGATACTTGCCCAGGAGCAGATCGCCGATTGCCGCCGATGTAAGCTGGGGTTCGCCTAGCACAGCTGCCACGGGCCACAGGGTCCGGGTTGCCGACAATAATAAGGCAGCCAGGATAACCCCGGTGAGGACAGCACCGAAAAGTTTGCCGGGTAACTGAATGGAAAGCGGCAATAACTTGCCTCTCTGGGTCATCATCACCCCAAAAATGATTAGTACTAAAATACCACCAATGTAGACAATCACCTGGATTACCCCGATGAAATCGGCACCCAGCAGGACATATAGCCCGGCAATTCCAAATAAGGTAATGAGCAAGGAGAACGCGGCATGGACGATATTGCTGGACAGCGCCACCCAGAAACAAGGAATGATCGTCAACAGTATAAAAACATTGAAAATCAAATCTGTCATTTTCTTCACTCCTGTTGTCAGTAGTCAGTAGTCAGGAGTCAGGAGTTAATAGCCAGAATCCAGTAAAATCACTTGAACACTTACTCTTCTTTCCCCTCGCTTTTCTGTTTCTTCCTTTTCTTCTCCATGTCTTTCTTTTTGGCAACTTCAGCCAACTGTAAGCGCTCCAGCGAAAGCTCGGGATTTATGAATTCCCTGATCAAATTACGGTACTCGAAAGTGGCCCCCTCAAACTGCCGGGTGAAAAAAACAGCATCAGTGGGGCATACCTCCACACAAAACCCGCAAAACATGCATTTGGAGTAGTCAATGCGAAAGGTTGTCGGCGCCTTGCCCTTGCGTCCTTCAATCTTGACGCCCTTAACCCTGATCACATCAATAGGGCAGTTTTGAGCACACAGAAGACAGGATATACACTTGAGCTCATCGTATCCCAGCAGACCCCGGTAGCGTTCCGTTACCTGGGTATTGAGAGGGCCTCTGTAGGTTTGCTGGCTAGCCCCAAGCAGGGGTTCAAAAGGTAGCTTCAATTTTTTCTTGCTAGGGATAGATTCATCTTTCGATTCACCTTTGATGACATCATGGGAGGGATACTGGAGGGTCACCTTGCGCTCAAAGAAGGCTGTCTTGAAAGTAATCCACATACCCATAGAAATGGTAGTGACACTCTCGTAGATGTTACCGAAGTAAGCTGTTATACTTTTGATAATTTGCAACCTTCCTCCTCACCCTCAGCGAAAGAGCCACATCCAGAAGCCCTGTCCAACCAGACAGGCAAATCCAATGGGAATAAGATATTTCCAGCACACCCCCATCAACTGATCTACGCGCAATCTGGGAAGAGTCCAGCGCCACCAGAGCACCACAAATGAGAGCAGCATGGCCTTGGTAAAAAAGACCAGAAACGGTACAAGATATTGAAAAAACAACCGATAAATAGCGGGAAGATAGGCGCGGAGCGGCAGGTGAAGGGCCAATACCAAAGCACCGCCAGTAAAGAGCAGCCCCAAAACCAACAATTCGGTATTGAGACGCACGAAGCGGCTACCGAAGAAATCCCGTTTGCGACGCACATCCCATACAAAAGCCCGCAACGCCTTCCAGGCCAGCACGGTAATACCGAGAGCCACGACTAACATTAGTATCAAAACGTCACCACGGCCTAAGAAATTACCCAAACCACGGCCCACTGGCCCTAGATCACTTACGTCAAGAAGTGGGATTTGCCAGCCCCCAAAAAAACAGGTCACCGCCACTGCGCTGATCACGTAAATATTGCCGAACTCAGCCGCAAAAAAAACACCAAAGCGCATGGCGCTGTACTCGATATTATAGCCAGCTACAAGCTCGGACTCTGCCTCAGGAATGTCAAAGGGCACACGGTTGATTTCGGCTATGGCCGAAATGAAATAGATAAAAAAGGCCAAGAAACTAAACGGACTCCTGAAGAGGAACCAGTGATGAACGCCGCCAGCCTGGGCCCGGATAATTCCCTGCATGCTCATAGTCCCGGCGGTGAGCACCACCACAAGAATGGCCAGAGCATTGGGAATCTCGTAACTGACAATCTGGGCGGCTGAGCGCATACCCCCCAGCAGGGCATACTTGTTGTTGGAGGCCCAGCCCGCCATGATAAGCCCGATCACAGTGAAGGAACCCGTGGCCAGTACGTATAAAACCCCGACATTTAAATCGGCTATGATCCATGTGGGCCCAAATGGAATCACCACGAAAGAGAGGACCGTGCCCAACAGGAGCAAATACGGGGCGAACTTAAAAATACTTCGGTCAGCAGCGGCGGGGATGATATCCTCTTTGAGGATGAGCTTCACCCCATCGGCCATAAATTGTACCAGCCCGTAGGGTCCTACTCGGTTGGGTCCTCTGCGAGCGTTGGTCCATCCCGCAACCTTTCTTTCGAAAAAGGTAAAAAGGCCTGACATTAAGCCAAAGAAGTTCAAAACCACCAGACCACAAGCCAACATCACAATCGCAGCCGTCGGCACGTAGCCCAGCTTCTGAAAAAGGGCGAATTGTCCAAAAAGATCGTTTACCAGGTTTTCCATAAGAGAAAATGTCTAAAATAGCTAAATTAAGGAATTGAAGGATTAAGGAATTTAGGAATTCATAAAACGCAACTTAATTCCTTCATTCATCAAATCGCAATTCCCTCCCCATGCTCCATGCTCTATGCTCTATGCTCTATGCTCTTTACCGATCCACCTCCGGTGCAACCACGTCCAGACTGGCGATGAGTGCTACCAAATCAGCCACCATAAGACCGGAGCCCAATTCTTCTACAATGCTCATTGCCGAAAAAGAACCGGTCCTAATTTTCAGCCGATGCGGCCGAATTCCCCCACGGCTTATCAAATAGAAACCCAATTCACCTCGGGGCGCCTCGGTGCGCACATAAATCTCTCCCGGCTCCACCTGCAGCTTTCTCTTCGTCTTGGTCAAATAGGGACCCTCGGGCATCTTGGCGATACACTGGCGCAGAATGCCCACACTTTGTTCCATTTCCCAGATCCGGACCCAGTAGCGAGCGTAGCAGTCTCCCACCACCCCGAATTCTGAGATTCCAATGGGAACATCAAATTCTAGATCCCCGTATACTGAATAGGGTTCATCTCTCCTCAGGTCCCAATCAACGCCGGAGGCCCGCAGATTGGGACCCACCAGAGCGTAATCAAGAGCTTGTTCCCGGCTAATTACCGCCACCCCCACCAGCCGTTCCTTGAAGATTTTGTTCTTGGATATAAACCGGTTGTATTGCTCTAGCCGCGGCTCGAAGTAGTCCAGAAATTGGCTCAACCGCTCAAGAAACCCTTCAGGCAAATCGAAGGCCACCCCGCCAAAGCGAATGTAGTTATAGGTAAGCCTTGCGCCGCAGAGTTCCTCGAATAAATCATTGACCCATTCCCTCTCCCGTATGGTGTGAGTGAAAGGAGTTACCGCCCCAATGTCCATGGCAAAGGTGCCCACTGAAATCAAGTGGCTAATAATCCGATTCAGTTCAGCCACCAGAACCCGGATGTACTCGGCTCGTGGCGGCACTTCGACATCTGCTGCCTGCTCCACCGTGATGGCATAACCGAGGTTGCAGTTCATGGCGGCAAGGTAGTCAAGACGATCCGTATAAGGCATGAAGTGGGCGTAAGGGAGCTGCTCGGCAATCTTCTCCAGACCGCGATGCAGGTAGCCTATATCCGGCCGGCACATGTGGATCACCTCACCATCAGTGCGCAGGATAAAGCGCAGAACCCCATGGGTACTGGGGTGGTGTGGGCCCATGTTAAGGACCATTGTTTCCGTAGTTAAAGGCATCAACCGATCTCCTCAGCCAATACTCCTTTTATTTCTTCCCGCGTAGTACCTATTCCTCGGTAGGCATCAGATTCTCGATAGTCTTTCTGCAATGGGTGGCCTTCCCAGTCAGTGGGAAGAAGCAATCGGCGGAAATCATTATGGCCCACAAAATGGATGCCGAACATGTCATAGGCCTCTCGTTCCATCCAGGCCGCGGCAGGCCAGATACCCGATACTGAATCTACCCTCAAATAGAAGTGGGGGAAAAATGCTGGCCGGTCCAACGTGACTTTCAGAATAAATTGGTGGCGGTGCCGCAGTGAATAAAGGTGGTAGACCACCTCCATCTCATCATGTTCCCCCATGTTGTGTACACCGCTCAGACACATGAGGGTATCAAAGGCGAGATGAGGATCTCCCTTCAGGTAAATGGCCAGCCGCCGCAGTTTTTCTTTGGGAATAACGAGATAGGAGTCTCCAGGCTGGTCGTCGACCCAAACCAGATCAGCATCACCAATGATTCTCTTGATCCTTTCGAGGATACCCTGCGCTTCCACTATGGACTCTTCACCAGGAATCGTTCAGTGCGAATTTTCTCTTGGAGCTTCAAAATGCCTTCCGTGAGCGCCTCAGGCCTGGGCGGACAGCCAGGGACATAGACGTCCACTGGCACGATTTTGTCCACCCCTTTTACTACCGAGTAGGAGAGTTGAAAAAGACCACCGCAATTGGCGCAACTACCCATGGCGATAACATATTTTGGCTCAGCCATCTGGTCGTAGAGAAGACGCAGCCGCGAGGCCATCTTATAGGTGAGGGTTCCGGCCACGATCATCAAGTCAGCCTGCCTAGGGGTGGGACGAGGCACGGAACCTATCCGATCAATGTCAGTTCGCGGCCCACCGGTCTGCATCAGTTCTATTCCACAGCAGGCCAGGCCGAAGAGAAGGTACCAGACCGATGAGAGTCTGAACCAGTTAAGGGCTCTATCCACTGTGGTAAAAGCGGCGCCAAAAAAGCCCTCAGAAGGCATTTTGTTGTAAAGATAAACCATCTCCATTCTCCTTGGAGGGTTTTAGATGATAAATCAAAAGGTGATGGGTTTCTCTTCTTCCAGCACCAATCCCTCTTCCATCTCCTCAGGTACTTCTTTGGTCCATTTGAGGTCCCCTCGGTTCCACATATAAATCAAACCCAAAAACAGGATTCCCACAAAAACCGCAATTTCAATGAGGGCAAACAAACCGCTGCCAGCCTTTAACCACTTATGGTAAACAGAGATACAAGGAAAGACCAACGCCAATTCGATGTCAAAGATGAGAAACGCCAACGCCACTGCATAAAACCTGAAATTAAAGAGTATCCATGCTGAACCTACAGGCCGCTCCCCGCATTCATAGGTGGTGAACTTGTCGGGGACGTCCGAAACCCGGGGGGCAAGCAATCTGGAGACTGTAATGATCACGAATGTCATTAATAGCCCCAGAATGATGAAGATAAAAACGTTGGCAAAGTCAAAAAACATAGTGCTCCCCTTCCCTCACTCAGTAGCTTTGGCTACCAAATCTCGCGAGGACACAGCGGTTACCAAAATCTTCCATGGTTTCCTTTTGTGGTCATACCCATAATGTTGGCGGACACGGGGGAAGAGAGGATTTCCAATAAAACCATATATCCAATATATACTGATCTGCTAGGAAAAAAATAAATAGCATAAGTCGCAAGCAGTTGACAAGAAAAAGAAACATACCGGCCAGCGAGAATCAGGGCGGGGTGAATCCGTGCAATAGTGCGAACGGTAGCAGGAGCATCAAAAGAATCGTAAAATTCTAACCGAAATAACTGCTAAAAGCAAAAGTGAAGAATCAGGATTCAAAGGACCCGGTCCTGGGCTGCCCAAAAGGGAACGGCTCAAGGCACAGGGTACAAGGCAAAAACAATAAAAGAAAATTTATACTCTACTTATGCCTTGTACCCTACGCCTTGTGCCCTCAACCTTTTCTGCTGGCAAAGCCATTCAACTCTCACCCCTGCAAGGCGGAATATGAGATGGTCCTTTGGAGAAAAGAGAATGTTTCTGTAAAATCATACCACCTGTTTCCCGGCAGCGGTGGAGAAGTTCACATGGTGGTGGTTTTTCCGATTGACACGATTTCCGTATCAAAGGTACTTTGAAATTATTAGGACCCTCTCTAGCCATGGATGTGATGAGCCATTACTTGTTTGAT
>JAJDNL010000001.1 GCA_022340745.1 Deltaproteobacteria bacterium | reverse complement strand
GTTCTTATCATATGGTATCTTGGCTTTTATAGCCTGGAATAACGGCGAGTTAAGAGCTTCCTTTAATGAGTAATCGTGGATATTGTGAGTGGCGAAGTGGCAGAAAACACAGGGTTCCACATCGCCCTTAGCATTTATGTGAGCATACTTGCGAGCGCCTGACATGCAGCCGTGCACCACCGGGCCATCGTTCCAAAAATCTATGAATAGAATTGCTTTGCTGTTGCGCCAACGACCCAGGGACTCCCTGAGATAATCTCTTTGCTGCGGAGTAGGCATCAGTTCGGTCTTGGGGTCCCTTCCCACCGGAACATACATGAAGTAGCAGCCGAGAAGGCAGCCTTTCTCAATCATAAAATCCACGAATTCGTCGCTGGTAATGGTGTCGTGGTTTTCTCTGGTTTGAGTGGCGGAGTAGCCGAAGAGCACGCCGGCATCACGAAGCATGTCCATGGCCGCCATGATCCTGTCAAAGTGCCCTTTTCCCCGCCTCAGATCCGTGGCCTCCTTGAAGCCTTCAATGCTTATGGAAGGCATGACATTACCCACTGAGATTATTTTTTCCGCCACTTTCTCATCGATGAGGCCCCCGTGAGTGTAAACCAGGAAGGACATATCGTTGTGCTTTTCAAAGACATCGAATATGTGCTTGTAAAAGAAGGGTTCACCACCGGAAACAGTGATGAAATAGATGCCCATCTCTTTGGCCTCGTTGAGGATCCGGTCTATGGTCTGGAAACTCAATTCCTCAGCCTGTTGATAACTGCCAGCATAACAGCCGAAACACTTGAGGTTACAACGCATGGTCGGGCTGATAACCAGAAATCCTGGTGGATAGTATCCTCCAGGCTGTTCTGCAAAGGCTTTACGTTTATTGGTTCCTACCAAGAGTTGGTTGATGACGTAGCTCTGGATGATGGTCCTGCGGTGGTGAGTATTGAGAGTACGAAGGATTTTTTTGGTAATTTCCAGGGTGGGGTGTCCCTGGTCAAAAAGGTCGCGGATCCAGCGAATCCGGCGAACGTAGTAGTCTCTCTTGCCAAGTTTCTCGGCAAGTTTCGCTATGGTTCGATAGGTGAGCTTGAATAGTTTGTCGTTGGTAACATGGGCCAGGGAAGCCAATAATATGTTAATGGCGTAAACTTCCAGCCGATGGCTATTTGTCTTCAAGGTTCCCCTCCAAAACTGCAGAAATTCACTGTCGGATTCTCAGTCAGATCTCATTCGTATACTGAGGGCAACGAGAGTTTAGCACTGAAATTCATTCTTGCCAAGCAGGACCCGAGCTCCTATATAGATATACTCCACTGCCTCGGGACTTCGCCACTGCCGGAAATCCTGGAGACAACCATCAGGAGTGCATCCGGTATAGAGAAGCCTTGCAGGTAAGATCTCCTGTTCAGCTCAGGCGATCAAATGCCAGAATCGCAAGAGTGCATCACCTACACCCACAAACATGAGACTGCCCACTATACTCCCGCTTATCAACAAGGTGTAGCTTTTTTTCCTGGGCACGCCAATCATGTGGGCCAGAAACACCCCGCTCCACATGCCACCTCCTTTCATCGGTAGCACGGTAAGCAGCAGTACTCCCACAGGACCAAAAGCTTGCAGCCTCTGGAAGAAGCGTCGCTCTTTCGCCACCTTCCCTTTGCGTTGAAAATACCCACTGAGCCATTGCAGCCGTTCACTGGTAAAGGTGTGCTCGTATAGGTAATAAAAGCAAGGAATCTGCAAGGTGTCCATAAAAATAACGAGGGGAAATAAGAACAGAAGATTAAGTCTAAACAAGCTGGCGGTTACAATCGCTACGGGCCTTCCCCCTACAACGTAGAGAGCTATGAAGTAAAGGAGGCTGTGCTCGTGAATATGCTGTTGCAACCATACAACCGAATCTCCCATTAATTCAGCACCAGGTGTCGAGCCTCCAGTGAAGGTCAAAAGTCTTAACTATTTAACTTAGCAGCGGATATTTTTCAATGATTATTTGGCTAGTCCTTGTAAACCTCGTCCTCAGGCCCAGGTGAGATCGCATAGGGCATGGCGCTTGGCGCATAGCGTACAAATATAGGGAGTCGTCACATTGACAGTTTTTCGCTTTGCGCTCTGCGCTTAGCGCTTTGCGTCATGGGGGCGGCTCAAAGCCGGGTCCTTTGAGCCCGGTTTCTTTTCTTCATCTTCTCAACCGCACATGGGCAAAGTCTTGGCTGCAGTAAAACGGGAGTAGGGCCAGCAAGCTCCCCAGGATGGGCAGGGGATCGTCCATGTCAATGATGTCGTAACTCATATTGGCTTGGCGAAATTCAAAGAAGCTGGGTTGCAACCGCCACCTGTTAGGGTTTTGCAGAAAATGGAGAATATCACCTGGCAGGAGCCAGCGGCAAAGATGTCCCACCAGATAGGTGTGCACCGCTGGAAAATCTAGCCCCAGGGCCAAGAGGGTGAGAAGATAGGGGAAATTCACTCCTGCATTGATCGCCAGAGCCAGCGATCCCCAGAAGCGTGGGTTGACCTCGAGGAGCTTGACCGTGCCATCACGGTTATCGATTTTGAATTCGACCATGCCAACACCCACCAAGCTTAGGCTCTCCAGTAGTCTGGTGCCATCACGTCTGGCTTGCTCGTGGATAATGCTTTGGCGCAGAGTGCTGGGACCGCCATGGACCGGATACTCTCGGAGGCGGCGATGAATAAAACTGGCGCGCACCTGATGATTTTGGTCCAGTAGGAAACTGGCGCCGATTCCCGCACCTTCAGCAGGTAATTTCTCCTGCACCAGTGGCGATTGCCCAGAACGAAACACGTGCTCCAGGGCAGCTGGCAGCTGGGTTGGTTCCGTGACGTATTGCACGCCTGCACTGCCGGATCCCACCCGTGGCTTGACCACCACCGGATACTTTAAATGTCTACTCAGTGTCTTGGCTTCTGCTATCCTATTGACTTCGAAGGTTTTTGGAATGGGTATATCAAGGTTTTCTGCTCGTCTGAGGACCTTAAGTTTGTCGCGGGCAAAGAGCAGATGGTGGTGGGCGGCACAAGGAAGACTGGTTATTTGTTGGAATCGCTCTCTGTTACGAGCAAGCAGCAGAAGAGTATCTTCCTCCATGGGCATGAGTACGTGGTGGGGATGGTGGCTGAGGTATTTCTCGAGAAAATCTAGATAGCGGGAGGGCTGCAATACTGGGGAGGGAGTACGTACTCGGCTGTGAGAATATCGTGAGAATAGCGCCGGCGCCAAGTAGGTGCTTTCCCCAGTTGTAACTTGCACTCCACAACGACCTAAGGCTCGAACCGCAGCAAGCGTTTTTCGCCAGTAGCCATCGGTTACGAAGACGCGAATGTTCTTCAAATGTTTTCTGGTCAAATGAGTCATGAGCTCATTATAGTTGATTAGGTTTCAGGTTTCAGTGTTCAGGTTTCAGCCTCTGTCTTTCTTTTTCTGACACCCGACACCTGACACCTGACACCTAAATAATGCTCTCCTACTATAGCAAAGGGGAAGAAGATTCACTATTAGAGTCTGGGGTCGATGGAATGTGTCTTCGTCTTGACGCAAAAAGCATAATTTGGTACACATCACTACCTCTCATTTTTAAACTCTTCAGTGGGTGGTACAGTGAAGTAAAGAATCCGGACCCAAAGGAACCGGCTGTGGACTGTCCCCTGAGGGGGCATCCATACTCTTTCCCCCTTACGGCAGTCTGCTGGAGTAATGGAGTAATGGAGTAATGAAAGGACCAATTCGAGTTTGATTCGGGCTTTCATTCTTGCCAACACTCCAATACTCCAATGCTCCAGTACTCCAAAACAGCTCGCACCTGTACCGGCAAAGCCATTGAACTCTAACCTGGCCCTAAGGACCAGGTTTTCGATGTTGAATAATGCCGGGTTCGCGGCGCCTTACATACATACAAGTGTTGCCGAGCCAATAGAAGTTTGCTTCTATGAGATTCAAAGACAAGATTGTTCTCATTACTGGTGGAATTCGCGGCATTGGTGCTGCCCTCAGCAAAAGTTTCCTTCAGGAAGGTGCCCATGTTGTGGTAACCTATTCCCAGGATCAAGATCAGGCGCTAAGATTTCAAAAAGAACTGGGGTCTGGTGGTTCGAACACGACTGTTCACCAGGCGGATGCGTCTGACTTTGACGCCATGAAGGCTCTGTTTGACAATACCCTTGAAAAATTCGGGCGTCTGGATATCCTGGTTAATAACGCCGGAATACGACGCGATAATCTGGTAATGTTCATGTCAGAGTCAGAGTGGCATGATGTGCTGCGGGTTAATCTCCAAGGCACCTTTGTGTGCTGTAAACTGGCATTGAAACCTATGATTGGCCAACGATGGGGACGGATGATCAACATAGTCTCCCCAAGTGGCATAACGGGTCGTCAAGGCCAGGCCAACTATGCCGCCGCCAAGGGAGGCGTAACCAGCTTCACCAAGTCTTTGGCGAGAGAGGTGGCGAAAATCGGTATTACTGTTAATGCCGTTTCCCCTGGTGTCATTGAAACTGATATGACACGGTCTTTGCCCGAACAGACTTTGGCTGAGCTGAAGCAAGCAATCCCCATGGGCCATTTTGGGCGACCGGAAGATGTAAGCGGGGCCGTTCTGTTTTTGGCATCCGAGGGGGCCTACTACATGACCGGTCAAGTAGTAAGCGTGGATGGAGGTCTGACCTGAGAAATAGTTTGGACCAGAATTTGCATTTCCAGGCCGCATCATACACTTCGGACAAAGGAGGAGCTGCCATTGCACATGTCCCCGCGAGAGCAAACAGGTCTGGTTGAAAACCTTAAAGAACTCATAATACGTACTTTGCGCCTTGAAGATGTTGGTCCCGAGGACATCGTAGCTTCGGAACCTCTGTTCGGCGAAGGGCTTGGCCTCGATTCCATTGATGCTCTGGAATTAGTGGTTGCCATCGAGAGGGAATATCAGGTTGAGATCCCGGATGCGGAAGTGGGGAGACGAGCCTTTGCTTCCATCAAGGCACTGGCAGAGTTTGTCCTGGAAAAGGGGGCAGGGCAGCAGGCTTCCGATGCGGTGGGTTGAGACCACGACAACAGTCAGATTCAACGAGGTAGATCAGTGGGGCATAACCTGGTACGGTCACTACTTTGCCTGGTTTGAACTGGCGCGCATGAAGGTGCTGGAGCAATTTTCCCTCCTGCCCGAAGATTTCACCAGACTGGGCTTCATCGCTCCAGTTGTGAGTGCACAGTGCGAATTCAAGAAACCCGCCCGTACCAATGACACCATAAGGATTCGAGCACACCTCCTGAAGCCACAGACGGCATCTCTGACCTTTCGCTTCGAAATTTTGCTGCAGAATGACGGGTCTTTAATCGCGCAGGGCCAAACAGTTCAGGTCCTACAGCGACTCGATGGCACTATGATATATAAACTCAGTGGTACCCTTGAGGAGCGGGTGGAGTCTATGATCCAATACTTCTGGCCCGATTCATGAGGGCATAGAAAAAGAGATGCCATTTTCAAGCTTGCACGTTCAGGACTTACTGCCCCACCGACATCCCTTTCTTTTCGTCGACAAAGTACTCTTGCTGCAGCCTGACCACCGGGTAGAAGGCACATTCCGTGTCAAAGACAACCACCCTTTTATCAACCGCACTGGAGAGGTTCCGGTGTTTCCAGCAAGCTTGGTGGTGGAAGCTCTGGGACAAATAGCAGCGATCTGTATCCGTTATCCCCAAGGGGAAACATCAACACCAGTTCGCCCCCGAGGATTTTTGGCCCGCATTGATGAATGTTCATTGGAACACCCGATCCATGCTGGGGAATCTTTGCTTTTGAGCGCCAACCTGGTCAGGCACTTTGCAACCCTTTATAAATTTGAGGCAATGGCGTTTGTTGATGATAAGATAGTGGTGAAAGCTGTCTTGACCCTCTATCTGGAGTTTTAGGAAATGGCGGTCCCCGGCGGTGCATCACCCCAAAGATTTTGTGGATTGATTCCCGCCTATAATCTATCCCATACGATCCTCCAGGTAGTGCAGCAGACGCGGAAACACCTACCAGCAGTTCTGGTGGTCGATGACGGTTCCCAGGATGAAACTGCACATGTTGCCAGGGAAAGTGGCGCCAAGGTTCTCAAGATTCCTAAAAACCAGGGGAAAGGGTGGGCTCTACGATGCGGGTTCAACAACTTATTGCAGGAAGCATGGGAGGGCATCATTACCCTGGACGGGGATTTGCAGCACGACCCGGCCGAGATACCCAAACTCATCGAGGAGTACGACAAGACCAAACCTAGCATCGTTATCGGCTCTAGGATGGCGGAGGCAGAGAAGATACCCGGGGTTCGTTATTGGACCAATAGAGTCGGTGTCTTCTGCATATCGTGGGCGGCTGGACAACCACTGGCGGATACCCAAAGTGGCTTCAGGCTCTATGGCAGAGAGGTTCTTGAATCGATTCCACTGTGGACCAGCCGGTACGATACCGAGACAGAAATCCTGATCAAGGCTGGCATGCGTGGCATGAAGATTACCTGTGTGCCAATCAAGACTATTTATCATGAGGAAGAGCAAAATTATTCTTCTTTCAGACCATTCCCGGACACCTTTCTTATCTGCATGGTATTCTTAAAAAGCCTGTTCTGGAGAAGAAGATGGTATTTGAGGGATTTTAGATTGTAGATTGCAAGGTGGGTGCGGGCTTCCAAAATCTACAATCGAAAATCTTAAATCTGCAATCGGATGGGGTAGATGAATGGTTCGGATGTCATAGTTACCGGCATGGGTATTGTCTGTGCGATCGGGGAGGACAAGGACTCATTCTGGCATGCTCTCAGTAGGGCTCAATGCGGTATCGGCACGGTCGACCTTTTTGATGTTTCAGGCTACCGTAGTCGTATCGGTGGACAGGTCAGGAACGTTGATTTCTTCTCCAGGCTCTCTGCTCGCGAATGTCGTCGGCTGGGTCGCTGTGACAGGCTGGGTCTTTGGGCTGCCCAGGAAGCCTTGAGAGAAGCGAAAATAGTGGAACAAGACCTTCCCCCAGAGCGCATTGCTGTTGTCATGGGGGCAGGGGCGGGCGGAGTTTTTGAGGCAGAGCGATACCGCCGTCAACTGTATGAGGGAGAGGTACGTCGGCGGCCATCTCTGCTTATGCCTTTTCCGGCCTGCAACCTGACGGATGCAATTGCTAATTTTTACGGCTTCCGGGGACCTCGATCAACCATTGCCACCGCTTGTTCTTCCAGTGCTACCGCCATCGGCTATGGCGCAGATCTCATTCGTTCAGGCAAGGCAGATGTGGTGATTGCCGGGGGTGCTGAGTCTCTTTCGGAGCTGACCTTTTCTGGATTCAATGCGCTCCGTTCAGTTGATCGCTCCACCTGCCGACCTTACGACAAACATCGGGAAGGGTTGGTGTTGGGTGAAAGTGGCAGCATTCTAGTGTTGGAGTCGCGGCGAGGCGCTGAGGCGCGTGGCATACCTGGTTATGCTCAGGTGCTGGGATATGGCATTTGCGCCGACGCTCACCATATGACATCCCCAGACCCTCAGGGGGACGGAGCAGAGAGAAGCATGGCCAATGCACTGAGGAGTGCGGGGGTATCCCTAGAGGCAGTTGATTATATCAACGCTCACGGCACAGGGACGGTGATCAATGATAGAGTGGAAACCATAGCTATTAAGCGGTTTTTCGGCAAAAAATCAGAGTCGATTCCAGTAAGCTCTATCAAGTCAGCCCTCGGGCACTGTCTCGGGGCAGCCGGAGCGGTGGAGGCTGTTGCTACCATCCTGTCCCTCTATCACGGACTACTCCCTCCCACAGTAAACTACCAGGAACCAGATCCTGATTGTGACTTGGATTATGTGCCGAACGAGGCCAGAGTTGCTGACATTCAGGTGGCGCTGTCCAATTCTTTTGCCTTCGGGGGCAACAATACCACGCTTGTGTTTGGCAGGACTGATCCATAAGATCGAAAAAGGCCATGGCAAAAGTAGCTGTCAATATAACCGGTATAGGCATGTTGAACGCTCTGGGTATCGGCAGGTCAACCTACTGGCACCAACTGCTGAAAGCTACTTCGGGCATAGCACCAATCCAAGGGTTTGATACCGCCAAGTACGCCAGCAATCTCGGGGCGGAGATACAAGGTTTCGAGGCAAAGGACTTTATGGCCCCGCGTTTCTACCGCAGACTGAGTCGGTTGTCTCGCCTGGCTGTGGCCGCCAGTATCGAGGCCATCGAGGATAGCGGGCTGGAGATATCGGACCAGAATCGTCACCGGATCGGGGTAGTCTTTGGCACCGCTTTTGGCAGCACGAACCAGACGGATGATTTCTTCGTGAGCCTTTTGGAGCACGGTCCGCAGGCGGCTGAACCCATACTCTTTCCTGATACGGTTCCCAATGCACCGACCAGTCACGTGGCCATGTATCACCGCTTGCATGGACCCAACAGCACCTTTTGCCAAAATCATCTGTCTGGGGAATGTGCCCTGGCTTACGGCCTCTCTTTGCTGGAGCAGGATCAGGCGGACGTTGTGGTGGTAGGGGGCGTGGACGAACTCTCCAGCATCCTCTTTCACAGTCTTGATTCAGTTCGAGCCTTGAAACCCATCCACCGGCAAAGACCACTGCAGACCAGCCAGTTTCTCACCGGGAAAGGGTTTATCCTTGGTGAAGGGGCCACCTGTATAGTGCTGGAGCGAACTGACCTGCTCACAAGACAACCGAGAAATGGGTACGGAACCGTTCTGTCTTTGCAACTGACCAGCGGGGTCAGCAACCAGGGTCACTATGAGGTCGATGGCAGGTCCATGGCCGAGGGATTGCGGGCCGCGCTCAAGGAAGCAAAGATTGAAGCGCAAGAAATTGGTATCATAGGGTTGGCAGCAAATGGGGTTGATGAACTAGAAAGAGGAGAAGCTCTGGCCCTGGAGGAGGTGTTTGGTCCCCAGTGGCAGCAGATTCCTCGCATTCCCCTCCGGTATTTTGTGGGAGAATTCGGCAGCGGAGGTCTACTTACAGCGGCAACTATTCTGCTTTCTCTGGCCGAAGGTACTCTTCCGCCGACAGTGCGAGGGCCTGAGCTAACCGGTGTGGCCGGCGAATCTCAAAGATTCGCTCCAGTGAAAAAGGAGTCTCTTATCGCCGGGATGGCCATTGGTTCTACTTTTGGGGGAGGCAGTGCGTGCATTGTTTTTGGGAGGCAGCAGGGCAAATAGAAAACTCAGAAGCAGTTCAAGATGGATGTGAGATGTGAGATGTGGCAATTAAATTCAGGAATTGCGAATTAAGGAATTAAGGAATTGAGCCTAGTCTCTAAAAATCCCTGAATCCCTCAATTCCTGAATGTCTAGATCGCATATCCCACGGCAGTAGGATTTCGTTAAAACGATGCGTATTCTCTTGATTTCACCAAATACAGAAATGCTTCCAGATCCGGTCTTTCCCCTGGGGCTGGCTTTTTTGAGCGGTGCACTCGAGCAGAGTTCCCACCAGCATGAAATACTGGATCTCTGTTTTACAGAGGACTATGGGGAAGCTCTGGATCAGTCTGTGGCCGAGTTTGCTCCCGAGATAATTGGACTCTCCCTGCGCAATGTGGATAACGTGGCCTATCCCAACACCCATTCCTACCTGCCGTTCTACCGGAAGGTCATTTCACATCTGCGGCAGATCACCTCCGTCCCCATTGTCCTGGGGGGCTCAGGATTCAGCCTGATGCCGTGGCTTATGTTAGAAAACCTTCAGGCGGATTACGGTATTGTGGGCGAGGCGGAGGTTGCTCTGGTTCAGTTCCTTGACCACCTGGAGCGAGGCCAGGTTCCTGATCAACTGGCCGGCTTTGTTTCTGCCAGCTCCAGCAGGGTGTCACAACTAATAGCGCCAGAGCGGTTTCCATCTGAAGATTTTCTTGTGCCCTGGAGGGACAAGCTCGCCAATGAAGCGTATCTTCGTTTTGGGGGGATGGGCAACGTCCAGACAAAACGGGGATGTGGTTTCTCATGTGTCTACTGCACGTATCCTTTGATCGAGGGTCGTGAGGTTCGGTTGCGACCACCCAAACAAGTGGGGGAGGAAATCCAGCAGCTGAGTGATCAGGGGGTGGATACGTTCTTCATTGTTGACAATGTATTCAATTTTCCGCCGCACCATGCCCAGTCCATATGCAGGGAGATAGTGCAGCGCAATCTGCAGGTGAGCTGGAGCTGTTATCTTCACCCCCAGTTTGTCACGGAGTCGTTGCTGCTTCTCATGAAAGAGGCTGGCTGCACTGGCGTTGAATTTGGCACCGATACTGGCTCCGATGGCCTTCTCACGTTACTGGGAAAGTCATTTACTACAGAGGAGGTGCGGCGAGCCTCGGAACTCTGCCACAAGGTCGGGCTATCTTTCTGTCATTCCCTGGTTTTTGGCGGGCCGGGTGAAAGCAGAGAGACCATTCTAGAGACCTTGGCTCTGATGGGGGAGGTGTCGCCGACAGCGGTAATTGCCATGGCGGGCATACGACTGTTTCCAGGTACCAGACTGGCGAAGTTCGCCTCTCCTGAGGATCTCATTATCACCGATGAGACCATGCTCAAACCCACCTTTTATTTAGCGGAGTCGGTTCGCCCCTTTGTCCTTGACCTGCTCTATGAGCACGCAGAAAAGAACAAGAACTGGATCCTGCCTGGTTCAAACGTGAATATTGATAGAAGACTGCAAGAAAAACTAAGACGCTTCGGTCTCAAGGGGCCGCTGTGGGAATACATGCAGATTAGAAGGAAATAGACCGTCCGTTGTCAGTAGTCCGTGGTCCGTTGCAAAGAGACAGAAGTCAGAGGTCAGAAATCAGAGGTCGGAGTACACTAGGCACTAGGCAGTAAGCACTAGGCACTGAAAAGGAAGGATCATCCTCGAGGATGAAGAATCCAGGAGGAAAAAACATAAAGAGTGTTTTTTCATTCTGGCTCCTGGCTCCTGGCTCCTGACTCCTTGAGTCTTTACGATTTGAACGGTTTTGAAGAGTTGAACAATAAGAGGATGCGCGTGGAAAATATTCTCACCGTAGATCTCGAAGACTGGTTCCATATATGTGAGGTGGAACATCTGCTGCCCAGAAGGAATTGGGACAGATTGCCGTCCACCGTGGTTGCAAGCTCGGAAAATCTCCTGAGCTTATTGGAACAGTCGGGCTCTCGGGCAACCTTCTTCGTTCTTGGCTATGTTGCCGAGAAATATCCAGAGCTGATTCAACTCATTCACCACATGGGACACGAAATAGCCTATCACGGCTGGGACCACGAGCTGGTGTACAATCTGAGTAAATCTGATTTTCGCCAGATATTGCGGAAAGGCATCAGGTGCCTAGAGCGCCTGGTTGACCAAAGGGTTGTAGGATTTCGTGCACCCCAGTGGTCAATAAACAATCGTAGTGTGTGGGCCTTGGAAATCCTGGCTGAGGAAGGCTTTGCTTATGACTCCAGCATGGCTCCTTTAAAAATAATTGGAAACGAATCCTATCCTCGGAACCCATGGCAGGTAAGCACAGCGACCGGACAGCTGTGGGAACTGCCACCGCTCACTCTCAAGACCCCTTTCGGCCGTTATCCTGCAGGCGGTAGCTGGGGGTTGAGATGTTTGCCGTATCCGCTCATCAGGCGGAGGGTGCAGAAGCTCAATGAGCGGCAAACCCCGGCTCTATTCTATTTTCATCCCAGGGAATTTGGCGGGAAAAAATCTGTGCCTGGGCTGCCGCCCGCGAAAAAATTTGCAGTGTATGGGGGCGTTTGGCGCAGTGGATCGCAACTGAAGAAGCTCGTAGCAGACTTTCAGTTTATCTCGATAAAACAATATCTTGCTAGTCAATAGAAATAACAATCCAACTAGACTTTTTCAATCTTCCCCTAAAGATTCTGTGGTAATGCGTCATCCCGGCCAAGTCCGCCTGCGGTGGACGCGAGCCGGGATCCAGAAAAAAGATGATCATATTGACCTTGCACTGGATTCCCCTTCGACTTCGCTCAGGGTGGTGAGTCCTTCGACTGTGCTCAGGACCGTGAGTCCTTCGACTTTGCTCAGGACCGTGAGCCTGTCGAACGGCCTGTCGAACGGCCTGTCGAACCACGGATCTCGCCCCGCCAAACGGCGCTCGTCCGGAATGACGGGTTAAGAGAATCGTGTCCCTCCATCACCCCATTGAAAATGCTCTAGCGAGCGCATTCCCCGTAGCTTGCTGCGGGGTTAGCGAGCGAACTACAATAAAATGCAATAAGTACCTTACATTTCGAAGATTCCCTGCAGCTTGCTGCAGGGAGCTTCAATCATCGAATCTGTTCAGACTGATCTCCTTGTCGTTCACCAGCAGGTAAAATACCGGATAATCGGTCCAGGCTCCGGTGTTTATGTATCGTACACCTTGAATGACCCTATCTTCGGGATGATGGGCATGACCGCAGGTGATGGCTTCAAACCCATTCTTTCTGGCGAATCTTACTGCATCACGCCTAAGTTTCCAGCGATAGAGCCGATAAAATGGCTCAACTCTTTTCGCCAGTCGGGCCACGTTCACTGGTTTTAAACCCGCCCGCATTCTCATGAACTGTATGTGCTTGAACGGTTTGATCAAGAGGTAGATCAGCGGTTTGGCTTTGTCGAGTTCGTTGCCGTGGGTGATGATTAGTCGATTACCAATAGTGTAGCTGCGGGCAAAATGGATTTCGCCACGGTCTCGCATCGCCGAGCAGTCGTCGTGATTGCCTTGGATCCAAACCACCTTTCTCACATAAGATTGCCGCCTGATGAGTTCGAGGGTTTGCAGATTTTGCGGCGGTAAATTCGGGTAGGAGCTATCGATAATGTCACCGTTGAGAACGAGCTCGGAGCCCTCTGGAAGACTTTCGAGGAAACGGTCTATCAGATGGGAATGTGAGTGGATGGATTCGAGATGGAGATCACTGATTACTAGTGCGTTCATTGTGCCCTTATATATCGTGATTCAAAATGCGGATGCAGGTCCTTTTGCTTCGGCCCCTGGAGGATTGAAGTACTCGATTAAGGCAAACTTAAGAAATCCCAAACTCCAAGCACCATATTCAAAGGTTTCAGGTTTCAGTTTCCATATTTTTTTTCCTGACACCTGACACCCGACACCTGAAACCTCTCTTACTCCTCCACCTCGACAGAAGGGTTGCAGTTCTACTTCGTCCGATTCTTGAGAGTGACACAGGCAAAATAAGCAAGGTGATCAGATGCTTTTCTGTGCTCTTCTGCTGTTAGTCCAACGTCCAGCACCGTGAAATATTCTGGATCGACAAAGATGTAATCAATTCGTTTCGAGCCAAATCGAAAGGTCCCCCTTTGCTTCGCTTCACGTGAACCTTTGCTATCCACAGCCTCGCATGTATCAATGAGTTCAGCTCTCATGGGGGCCAGGCCCTCCTGAGGATCTATGAGGTTTAGGTCACCCATCAACAGAGTCGGCCCGCTAATATTTCCTAATATTTTCATAGTCTCTTTAACCTGCTTATCATAATCACCCAGAGCATAATGTACATTTACAACCGCAATAAATGAATCGGGTAAATCAATGGTGCACACAAGGGCTACTCTCGGCTTCTTGTTGTCGTGATGTAAGACTTCTCGGTGATATTCGGTGATAGTAAATCTGGATAATACTGCTAACCCCCACTCAAGACGAGAATCTCCGTGAGACACATATACATAATTGAAGCCGAGGGCATCCGCCAGGTATTTGGCTTGAACTGGTCCTTTCACTTCTTGCAAACTGATGATATCTGGATCGACAGATTTTATTGCCGCAGCAATTTTCTCTAGTTTTTCTCCAGAACTATTCAGGTACTTCACCGGCATCAAGAGCTTTTCTCTGCCTGCTCCCACCCTGATATTGTATGTCATGAGAGTGAGACATGGATCCTTGCTTATGGCTTCCAGAGTGTCAGGTTGTCTTGTTTGTTGCGAGGGTGTGCATGCGGTTATGCTAGAGGTGATGATGGCGAAGAATACAAGCAGTAGACTATTGTATGGTCTCACGGTGACACCGCTCGTGGAAATATGTGTTGGCTTACACAGGGTTTTGGAATTTCCGGCGGATAGAGAACCGCAAGAAGTCCTTTATGGCCGAAAAAGAGCGAACATAGAATGAGATATAGAAGCGAAGGAGGATGAATTGAAGTTGTAATGGCCTCAAATGCTTCAACCTGATGACAGAGTGAATGCCGTCATATTTTTTCCAGTTGAAACTGATAATCTTGTCTTTTACCTGTTCGAATAATTCCGTTCCCGGGTAGGGAGTAAGAATCG
>JAJDNL010000291.1 GCA_022340745.1 Deltaproteobacteria bacterium | reverse complement strand
GCACCTGGCAGTAGCTCCATGTCCTCAATGCCCCCCAGGTTCCTATCAAGTTTCATCATCTCGCGCTCCATCTGGAGAATCTCTTTCTTGGGGAACTTACTAATGCTGCCATCCTCTTTCATGGCTTTGAGTTGTTTCAGTCGGTCTATGCTCTTCTTGATGGTCTGGAAGTTGGTGAGCATTCCGCCAAGCCAGCGGTGGGTAACGCGAAACATGCCGCAGCGCTCTGATTCTTCCACAATTGAGTCCACTGCCTGTTTCTTGGTGCCGACAAAAAGCACGGAATCTCCGGCGGCCACCGTGTCGACTAAGAATTGGTGGGCAGTGTTAAACATGCGGACGGTCTGTTGTAGATCAATGATGTAAATTCCATTTCGTGCCCCGAAAATGTATGGTTTCATCTTCGGGTTCCAGCGGCGGGTCTGATGTCCAAAATGGACACCAGATTCGAGAAGTTGCTTCATGGTAATAACTGGCATTTATTCCTCCCTCTGGTTTTTCCTCCATCCCCCCGGCAATACCTAGCCCTCCCGCAACTCGGGGCACCAAAGGATTGAGGGGATGTGTGATTTAAGTAAAACGAAACAAATCGTGCCTTTGGGTAAACCGGTTTTAACTATCACACTTATTGTTAACTTTCAAGGAGAAAAGAGAGTTTGGCATGGAGCATAGGGCATAGGGCCTGGAGCATGGAGCATGGGGAAGTAATTTCGAATTGCGAATTGCAAAACTGGGAACCCGCCCGAAGGGTGGGGGTCCGAAGGACAAATCTGCAATCTACTCTAGGCGCTATGCACCACCTGCCCTGAGCCCTTCGAAAGATGCTCTGTGTTTTTTCAAATCCGCAATCCGCAATCCGCAATCCGAAATTACCAAACTGCTTAGTTAGACGGGGGTCGGAATTACGCACGAAAACAACACACAGCTAACAGCTTATGATTTGATTATCCTGCCAGCCCTCTTGATGAGTCCTGCACTCTTCGGTCCGCAGGTGAGGATGAGGTCAACAACTGAGAGATTGGCGATGAAATCACCCCAGAGCTGAGGATAGGTTGGGGGTTCATATTTGTAATACATTATCTGAATACCATGGCGTCGGAACAGATTCTCGTCGAGGTACTTGTGTGAAGAAGCTATGGTCAAATACTTTCGGGCTCCCAGGGCCTTACAAATATCCACCAGCCGTTGGGAACCAGTAGTCTCAATGGCAAAGGTTGAGCTGCGCACAAAAGGTTGAGGAATTCCCAAGGCGAGCCGCAGGTAGTCTAAGATCTCACGGTTCAGCTCTAAAAGGTTTTGTCTCTGTTTGCTGCAAAGTTCTTGGAAAAATTTCAAGTGTTCGTTCCAGTAAGGAGCATGTTTGTAGGCATGATCAAGGCTGAACAGGTGCTTCTTCTGCCAATTTTCGTCGTTGCAGATTTCAACCTGATCAATCCGTTGAAAACTCCTGCCTCGCTTCCAAACCGGCACTGTTAGCCACAATTCTCCCTGGTCATTCTTGAGCCGGTTTCGGTTTATCCAGCTTCCTCCCAGGGGAAATTGGACATCATCGAGCAGCACCAACTGTTCTGCTTGCATACCTTTGAAAAATATTCCGGGCCAAGGGATGAAATTGGGATGGTGGCAAGCGATCATCATAACGTAACTCGCAAAGCGCAGAGCGCATAGCGTAAAAGAACAGTAGCCAGTAGTCAGAATCCAGAATCCAGGAGAAAATAACAAAAACAATAATTACTATCTCCTGGCCACTGACTCCTAGCTCCTAGATTCTTCAACCTTGGGCCAGGCGCCGTCCACTCCATGCTCTATGCTCTATGCTCCATGCGCTAGCTGCGATAGTCAGCATTGATCTTGATGTAATCAATACTGAGATCACAAGTATAGACTGATGTCTCTGCCGTGCCCTCACCAAGATCAATGGTTATGGAAAACGATGGTTGGCGTAAAATCTGGCTGGCCTTATTCTCCGCTTTTTCTCCAAGAGAAAGCCCGTTTTCCACAAGCTTCACCTCATTGAAGAACAATTGCACCTGGTTGGGATCGAAGCGGATGTCGGCCCGGCCCAACGCCGCAAGGACACGGCCCCAGTTGGCGTCCTCTCCAAATAAGGCGGTTTTTACCAGGGGTGAGTTGGCAACCGTACGAGCTCCCCTGAGTGCTTCAGCCTGACTTGCTGCACCCTTTAGTTTGATTTCAACCAATTTGGTGGCACCTTCTCCATCGGCAACGATTTTCTTGGCCAGATTTAGTAGAAGTTCGCCAAAGGCCTGGCGTAACCGTTCGCCATCAGGGGAAGCTAGGTCCGCTATCGGCTGATTAGCCGCGCCACCGTTTGCCAGCACTATGAGCGTGTCGTTGGTGCTGGTGTCCCCGTCCACCGTAATCCGGTTAAATGAGTGCTCCGCTTCTTCTCGAACCAGCGTCTGCAGGGCTTCAGGGGTGATGGCTACATCTGTGGCCACGAATGAGAGCAAGGTTGCCATGTCCGGGCAGATCATTCCGGCACCTTTGGCGATGCCAAGTACCGTGAAAGGACGGTCCTGCAGACGGCTTCTTATCATGTGGATTTTGGGCACCGTGTCTGTGGTCATAATTGCTTGAGCCGCATCCATCCAGCCATCGGAGCGCACCAAGGGGACCAACTTGGGAAGATAGTTGGCCACCGGCTCGATGGGCAGGTCCATGCCAATCACCCCGGTGGAGGCCACCAAAATCTCTTCGAGGGGACAGCCAATGGCATCAGCGGCTATGCGAGCTGTGGCCTGGGCTCGTTGCAAGCCAATGTCTCCGGTGCAGGCGTTGGCGATACCGCTGTTGATCACAATTGCCCGGGCAGTATTCCCGCTGAGATGTGAGCGGCTGAGCAAAACGGGGGCTGCCTGGACCTTGTTGGTGGTAAAGACTCCGGCAGCAGTGGCTGGCACCTCACTAGTAATGAGGGCCAAGTCGGGACGTCCTTGATAGCGAAAGCCAGCGGCTATTGCGCCAGCTTTGAATCCGGGAACGGTAAATTCTTCAGGGGGAGGTAATTGGTCAGTGGTCATTGTGCAGCTTTCATTTCACGATTCACAATGAAAGAAAACAGGAGTCAGGAGTCAGGAGTCAATGGTAAACGGTAAATATGTATCGAGTATCGAAACCGGGGACCCGCCCGTAGGGTGGGGAGTCCGAAGGACCAATATCTCAAATCCCACATCCACAATTTCCCTCTGACTTCCGACCTGTGACCTCTGATCTCTAATCACCGTTTCGCCGCGTCCCCGCGTCGTCTTGTAGTGCCAAGTGTCTAGTGCCTGGTGCGCGGAGCGCTTATCTCCCACAGCATTTCTTGTATTTCTTACCGCTGCCACAGGGACAGGGCTGGTTGCGGCCAACCTTGGCAGCACGTCTTGCCGGCTTTCTTTTTGAGCCAGCCGCTGATTCGCCGTGACTGAGGATCATGGGCTGCTGTTGGGCTTCTTGCAGGTGCTCGGTCTTTTCCTGAGTAGCCACCTGGATCCTAAAAAGCATCTGGAGGATCTCTCGCTTAATCTGCTCCACCATTTCCTGGAACATTTCAAGCCCTTCACGCTTGTACTCGATGAGTGGATCTTGCTGTGCATAACCACGCAACCCAATCCCTTCCTTCAAGTGATCCATGGCCAGGAGATGTTCACGCCAGCGCTGATCTACCGTCTGCAGGGCTACCAACCGCTCCATGTCTCGCGCGATTTCCGGGCCCCATTCCTCCTCTTTCTGAGAATAGCCATTCCGAGCTTTTTCTAAAAGAAACTCACGGATACCTTCCTGGGTGAAGTCTTCCACATCATTCTCTTCGAAGTTTAGTATGATGGAGAACTGGTTTAGAAAAGCTTCCTGTAATTCTTGCAGATCCCACTCTTCCGGAGGGGTCTCTTCCTGGGTGTGGTTTTCCACCAGGTCATCAACAATATCTTCAATCATGTCCAGAATAACCGGCTGGAGATCTTCATCCTCAAGAGCCTGACGGCGTTGCTCATAAATTATCTCCCGCTGCTGGTTCATGACATCGTCGTATTCGATAAGCTGCTTGCGAATGTTGAAGTTCTGTGCTTCCACTTTCTTCTGAGCGTTCTCTATGGCGCGGGTGATAAGTCCATGTTCGATGGGATGTCCCTCCTCCATGCCCACCCTGTCCATGAGGTTAGCGATGCGGTCGGCGGCAAAGATTCTCATGAGGTCGTCTTCCAGGGAAAGATAAAAGCGAGATGAACCCGGGTCACCCTGGCGACCTGCCCGGCCGCGGAGCTGGTTGTCAATGCGGCGAGCTTCATGGCGTTCGGTACCGATAATGTGGAGACCATCCATATCCACCACTCCGGGACCCAGGACAATGTCGGTACCCCGTCCAGCCATATTGGTGGAGATGGTGACTGAATTTTTCTGTCCGGCATTGGCCACAATTTCAGCTTCTTTCTCATGATTTTTCGCATTCAGCACCGAATGCTTGACGCCCTCTTTCGCTATCATTTTGCTGAGTCTCTCGGACTTTTCAATGGACACAGTCCCGACGAGGACCGGCCTTCCCATTTCAGCCAGTTCTTTGATCTCTTGCGCAACCGCCTGAAATTTTTCCCGTTCGGTTTTATAGATAACATCAGAGTGGTCTGCTCTGATCATCTTTTTGTTGGTAGGGATGAGCACCACGTCCAGGTCATAGATCTTGGCAAACTCCTCAGCTTCAGTGTCGGCGGTTCCTGTCATGCCCGCGAGTTTCTCATACATACGAAAATAGTTCTGAAAAGTAATGGTGGCGAGGGTCTGGTTTTCCTGCTCAACTCGCACACCCTCTTTTGCTTCCAGTGCTTGATGCAAACCATCGCTATAACGACGGCCTGGCATGAGGCGGCCCGTGAACTCATCTACGATGATGATCTGACCATCTTTGACCACGTAGTCCACATCCTTGGCGAAGAGGCCGTAGGCCTTTAGCAGCTGGTTGATCACATGGTTGCGGGTAAGCTTCTGCTCATAAGCGCTCTGAATCAGATGTTTGCGTTCTGCTTTTTCTTCCGAGGAGAGAGTGTTGTCCTGATCAATTTGGTATAGTTCTGTCTCCAGCTCCGGCA
Organism: Deltaproteobacteria bacterium; assembly: GCA_022340745.1. GTDB lineage: Bacteria > Desulfobacterota > Syntrophobacteria > BM002 > BM002 > BM002. Next base: position 13,320 of record JAJDNL010000291.1, on the reverse strand, counting down.
GCATGAAGAAGGAGGAATCATTCTTGGCAATTATGTCCTTGCCGCGCTCAGTGGGATATACATTGCGTTCCTTCTCCTCCACCACGTAGTAGAGGGAATCATCCACTTCGGGAAGACGCTTGGCGAGGGAATAATCTTGTTCCACGGTCTTGAGGAGTTTACGAATTTTCCCCTCTTCCATCATCTCCATAACACTGGGATGCTTTGGGGCAGCACGATAGGCCCGGAGAAACACCTCACCCGCTTCGTACTCCTGGTCCTCATCCAGAAGTTTTCTTGTTTCTCGGATAAATTCCTTGGCTAATTTCTGTTGTCTCTGAAACAAGTTGGCTACCGGGGCGCGGAGCTTCTCGTAGTCCTTGATGGAATAGTCCACCGGTCCGGAAATGATCAGTGGCGTTCGTGCTTCGTCTATGAGGATGCTGTCCACCTCGTCAACTATGGCATAATTGAGTTCTCGCTGCACGCAATCCTTGCGGTGGAATTTCATATTGTCCCGCAGATAGTCGAAGCCGAACTCGTTGTTGGTGCCATAGGTTACATCGGCGCCGTAAGCCTGCAGCCGCTCCTGATCGTCAAGATTATGAAGTATTACTCCCACGCTCAAGCCGAGAAATTTGTAAATGGTTCCCATCCACTCGGAGTCACGGCGAGCAAGGTAGTCATTAACCGTGACCACATGCACCCCGCGGCCGCTGAGGGCATTGAGGTAGACCGGCATGGTAGCAGCCAGGGTCTTGCCTTCCCCGGTTTTCATCTCGGAGATCTTGCCTTGGTGGAGCACGAGACCGCCAATGAGCTGGACGTCAAAAGGTCGCATCCCCAGGGTGCGCACAGAGGCTTCCCGAACCACGGCGAATGCCTCCGGCAAGAGCTCATCCAGCTCAATTCCCTGGTCCAAACGCTGGCGAAAGCGTGCCGTGGCGCCAGCCAGCTCCGCATCACTCAGGGAACTCATCTCTGACTCCAGACTGTTGATCTGATCCACCAGTGGCGCCAATCTCCCGAGTTCACGGTCATTCTTGCTGCCAAAAAGTTTCGTTATTGGATTCGCCAATAAAGCCATACTCTATTCCTGCCTTTAAAAAACCGAGGGCTTCCCCTGCCACCAGATGTTGCAACATTAGGGTTTAGATCTCAATAATCATGGCGGTCTCATCGCACTCGGGAAATTTGATGCACTTTAGACAATCTGCCCAGATTTTGTGAGGCAACGTCCCCTTATCCACTACTTGGAACCCCATTTTTTGAAAAAACTCTGCCTGGTAGGTGAGAACGAAGATGCGGTGCAACCCCAAAGCAATGGCCTCCGCAATGCAAGCTTCCACAAGTTTCTTGCCAATACCCTTACCCTGATATGGTTCCCTGACCGCCAGAGATCGGATCTCGGCCAGGTCTTCCCAACAGATGTGCATGCTGCACGTGCCGATGATTTCCGGCTTATCGCCATCCAGGTAAACAAAAATATCCCGAAGGTTGTCATACAGTTCACTCAAGGAACGAGGCAGCATATCGCCGCGCTGGGCGTGGCCGGCCAGCATTTTTTGAATTTCACGAATCTCATCAACTCTGACTTTTCGAATCTGGTCTGCCATCTTGATCTCTGCCCTATCCGGTGCTGCTTCGCCGCACTGTGGGCTCTTTACTGCTTGGTGAAAACGTATTTACCCCATTACTGTTTACAGGCAGATTATAGCTAGTCTCTCCTCAAGGTCAACCATGCGACAAAGGTGCCAATCTGCCGGCGAGATAAAGATCACCGACTTCGCCTGGTAGTCAGACCATACTTAGAGATTAGCCTGGAAAGGTAGGTCCTTTGGATGCCCAACACCTTTGCCGTTTCCTTGACGCTGCTCCCCTGATGATCGAGGTTGCGCTGCAAGAAGTCACGCTTGAAAGAGTCCAGCGCCTCCTTCAAAGTACAACCCAAGAGTTCTTGAGCGGTGTCTCCGGAAGGCACCACACTGAAGGGAAGGTCTTCAGGCTCTATATGCCCGCCGCCACCCATCACCACGGCGCGTTCAACGGCATTTTCCAACTCGCGCACATTGCCAGGCCAGTGATAGTTTTGCAGCACTTCAATGGTGTTCGGGCTGAAGCTGAGATTGGATGGTCCTCTGATATGCTTGTACTTATCTAGGAAGTGTTGGGCCAGGACTAAAATGTCATCTCTCCGTTCCCTCAGCGATGGGATGTGAATATGCACCACGTTGAGCCGGTAGTAGAGGTCTTCTCTGAAGCTGCCATTCTGCACCTCTTCAAAGAGATTCTTATTGGTGGCGGCAATGGCCCTTATGTCCACCTGCATGGGGCTGGGTGAGCCAACTCGATTGAAAGTGCCTTCTTGGATGACCCGCAGCAGTTTTACCTGCATGGAAGGGCTCATTTCAGCGACCTCGTCCAGAAAGAGGGTGCCGCCATCGGCAATTTCCAGGACCCCAGTTTTTCGCGAAATGGCTCCGGTGAACGAGCCTTTCTCATGACCAAACAGTTCAGATTCCAGCAGAGTGTCGGTAAAAGCGGCGCAATTGACCACCATAAGTTTTTTCTTGCGCCGAGGTCCGATTTTATGGATGAGTCTCGCCACAAGTTCTTTTCCCGTGCCACTCTCTCCAGTTATCAGGGTGGTGGTTTTGGAGTTGGCGACCTTGACGGCGTCTGAGATAACCGTTTCAATGGCCTTGCTGACACCAATAATTTCATAACGGGACTCCAGCTCCTTCTTCAGATATATATTTTCGTTTACGATGTCTTTGTAGTTTCGGGCTCGTTCAATAGCAACAGAGGCGAGCTCTGAAAAATGGCTCAAGATCTCCATGTCAGCTTCGTGGATAGGTTTCCCATCCTCACGGTCAATAATCTGGATGACGCCAATAACATCCCGCCCGCTTTTTATGGGCACGCAGGCGATGGACCGAGTTTCAAATCCCGTTGCTTCACTGATAGTATTGTCCCAGCGGGCATCTTTCGACACGTCGGGGACAAGAAGGGGTTTGCCGGTTAAAGCCACATGACCTGCAATGCCCTGACCCATATCAATCTCAAATTTCTTAACCTCTTCTTTCGCTTCTCCCGTTGCAATTTGAAAGTAGAGTTTGTTCCTACTCTTGTTGACCAGCAGCAGAGAACTCGCCTTAGCTTCCATCAGCCTGGTCACTGATTCGATAATCATTTCCAATACACTATCTGTGTCCAGCACTGAGGTAAGCAGGGGTGAAATATCTTTGAGTATACTTACGCGTGGGTCGACGGCCCGATTTTGCATAGAAATCCTCCTTAAATACCAAATTGTGTATTTATTTGTATACGAAAAGGAGATTCGCGTCAATGATTATAGGTGATCACTGGGTCTTTTTATTCCAACAGTTTCAGGAAAAGAGGGAAAATATCATTTTTGGCGTAAAATTTGCTTAAGATTCAAGCGTCTAGGAGAGATGCCCACTGAATTACTGGAGAACATTTAATCCTTGCTGTAGCAGGTTAACTTACCGCTATGGCTAAAAAAAGCTTGACAGGACTGAAGGTTTAAACTAAAAGTGGGCCCAATACGCTCAAGGTACTCTGAGATTTCTCTACACTGGGCCCCACTCTGAGACGCAACTAATGACAACAGCTTCTAGAGGGATCGAACACTGCTATTTCGCCTTGCTGCCCGGAGCTCACCGGGATTTTAGAGTCAAAGATTTTTCCGAAGAACTGCCATCAGTTTCAATTTTTCTGACACCCTCTCCTACATCTAACGGCAGGTAAAGGTATGAAGCGAAAACGAATTACCATAATGTGGATGCCGTCAGTGAGTTCCAGATCCCGCACTTTCTCTCTTCCAGTTATAGCCCTGTACATATTTGTGGGCATGTTGTTGCTCTCTTGGGCACTGTTGGCCACGGGGGGGTATTTCGGCAATCGTCTCTATCATGACTATATCCAGGTACGGGAGAAAAATTCTTATCTGCTCGAGAAGGAGAGGGAGTTGGATGCACTTCGCCAGACCATGGAGCGCATCCAAAAGGATGAAAGTACCATTCGGAGCTTTCTCGGCCTGGAAAAGGCTCACGAAGAGACGAGCGGGCTCGGGCAGGGAGGTGAGCCCTCACCGGATCTCTCAACCATAGCTCCCACTGATGCCATGGCCAGCGGCAACATGCCATTCCCTGCCAAGCCCAGACAGGTCTCCGCCCTCCAAAGGGCCCAGCAGCTGGAGACAGACTTGCAGGAGCTGGTGGGAACGATGCGAAACCAGCAACAGACCTGGGACAGCACGCCGAGTATTATTCCCATAGACGTGGTCAATTATTGGTTTTCCTCTGGATTCGGCTGGCGACGCAGTCCCTTCACTGGCCTGAAAGAGTTCCACAATGGCTTGGATATCAGCAGTCGCAAGGGCACACCAATCATAGCACCCGCCAATGGCAAGGTAATAAAGAGAGGATATGATAAATATCTTGGCAAGTTTCTTAAAATAGACCACGGCTGGGAGATTGTTACCATCTATGGGCATCTATCCGGCTACAATGTAAGTCCTGGCCAGAAAGTTGAACGAGGCGATATCATTGCTACCATGGGCAACACCGGCCTCTCAACGGGCAACCACCTCCATTACATGATCAAGGTTAAGAAGCGGTGTGTGAATCCACTTCATTACATCCTAAATGCGAAGGCTAACCGTCTCCTGGTCCGCCCTTTGCAAGTTACGGGCAGCGGACAATGAAAATGAAGAATAAAAAGGAAAACAGTCTGTCTTTGGATACCCTCATTGGGGCCAACACTGTCTTCGAAGGGTCAATCCAGAGTGAGCGCAGTGTCTGTGTGGAAGGTAGTATAAGGGGCAGGATCGAAGCTAAAGGTGAAGTGGTAGTGGGCCGTCAGGGCGAGGTCGAGGCTGATATTTATGCAGACTCAGTAGTGGTAGGCGGTCGGATTATTGGCAACATCAACGCTCGGAGTCGATTGGAAATCACTGCCACGGGGCGGGTGACCGGAGACATTGAGGCAACCAAAATAACCGTTGCCGAGGGCGGCATGGTGGACGGTTCGTTCAAGATGATGGAGGCAGTGGAATCCGCATATCCACAGTTGGAAAGTGGGTTATCTATAGAAGAGAGTGATCAGTCCAACATCCAATCCCCACCTGATCCCATCGAAAGCCTACCCCAGGCGTGAGACAACTTCCAAATCCCGCAGCTTTAGACCTCATAATTCGGGAAGAAGAAAGGGTTTTTGATCTCCGTTTGATCCACAACGAGCTGTTCGCAAAGCTCCTATGCAAAAGGTGGCCAAGAGACTTATCTAGCCCGGATATTGCATGAATTGCTGTCGCGAGACCACGAAGATGGGCGTGCCACCGGGCAACCGCAGGGTGTTGGTTCCGAGGCGTACCTGAATGGTACGTCGCAGGGGTCGACACCCGAGGACGTCAGGAAGGACGTCCATATCCGTGGTCGCAGCAAGTGATTCATGCAGTATCCGGGCTAAACGAGGTTGAGGTCATGGTAGGGATGAGGCATGAGGAAAGATTACTCAGTAACTATCTTTTCCAGGCACAAGGGTAAGACCCTTACCTTTAATCTGGATCGGCGCTTCATCTACGTGCCGATAATCATTTTGATCGTTTTGGCGGTGAGTTGCGTTCTTTTGGGACAATCCTATTTTCAGGAACGCGAGGAACGCCAGCGACTGGAAGGAAGAGTCGCCCTGCTCGAACAGCTTATGGATAAATTCGAAGAGCGAGCCGAAAGGCAGGGTGGGGAAACTTTTGCAAAAGGGGTGGCGAATCCTGAACCCCAGCCGGCAGTAGAGGTTGCTCTCGTACCCGAGGAAAAGGAAAAGCAGCCAGAGCCTCCAGTGCCAGAGATTCGGATCGGCAGCAATGCAGAAGTCGATCCTCGACCCATTGTTAAAATCGATGAGGCCACAGTCAGTTCCCTGCAAGACGCAAGGCAAGGCTTTCAGTTCGCTTTCAAGCTGGTTAACCTGATTGGTGAGCCAGTAGCAGGGAATGTGGCCATTATTGCTTCTCTCAGACCACCTCACCAGCCGCGTTTTGTCTCTTTTCCCTCTATGCAATTAGCTGATGGAATGCCAGTCAAGTTGAGAAAGTCGGTGGGCTACAGTATCCGCTATTTCAAAGAGATAACCGGCAAATTTTACTTCCCCTTCTCCTACTCCGAGTCTTTTCGGGTCTTAATCTACGACCGAGATGAAGAGCTGGTCCTAAACTCCACTTTACGTGCTGAAGACGTGGATGTTCACGGGCTTCAGCCCGACGAACCAGCTCCATCAGTCTATCCCTCCGAATCCCTAGAGCTCTCCGAACCCTCTGAACCCTCCAAACCCCCTGAACCCTCAGAACCCCCAGGACCCTCAGAACCCTCAGATCCTTCGTTGAGCTCATAGTCCTGCGGACTCCCTACCTTGCGGGCGGGTCCCCAGTTTCGAATATCGAAAACGCCTCATTATTTGGCTCCGCAAGAATATCCTCTCCCCTCGGCAACCATGTCACAATTCGCTGAGTCCGTCATTCCGGACGAGCGCCGCATGGCGGGGCGAGATCCCGAATCCAGTGAAAAGTTAATATAATCAAACTATTTCTGGATCCCGGCTCGCGTCCGCTGTAGGCGGACCTGGCCGGGATGACAAATTGCGACACAGTCTCTTGAAGGGAGAGGAGGTCAGATTTCGATCTATTGGGCGCTATGTCTCTGTAGTTAACAAGAGGGGAGGGTTTTCATGTTTCAGAGGGCGAGATCCTTCTCCAGTCTTTGCCAGCGCTGGGCATGTTCCCTCATGCCGGCCGCGTCAAGAAATCCCGCCTCGCTAATGAAACCGGTAATGAGCTCCCTGGGAGTGATATCGAAGTATACATTATCGCAATATTTCTCTTGCCGGGCCCAGACTTCCCTGCCTGATTTGGATTCCAAGATACAGTTGTGGGAATCCATGGTGACGTTGATTTTGTAGGTATCAGCAGCCACGAGAAAATCACGATCATGGGCATGTGCAACCAGAGCCGCCAGATAGGTTCCGGTCTTGTTGACCACCGATAGGTCACGTAAGACAGCATCAGCTCCCACCAGCACTAGGTCGGCAGCAGGGATGGCCAGACCCATTTGGGCATCGGTTATCATGCGGAGTTCAGTAACGTCATCAGATAGGTTCCTGAATAAACGGCGTCCTTCCATTAAAGGACGGGATTCAGCGATGACAACCCGACAGCTCGGAGGCAGTCCGTGGCGCAGGATTGATTCCACTGTAGAGGAATAACTCAGGGTTATCAAAGATTTGCAGTTTTGCATAATGGTTCGTGCAGCCTCAACTTGCTGGTGGATAAACTCTTGCTGTAATGCCAATAATTCCTTTCCTAAAACTACCCCTTGCCGTTTCGCTTCGCGAATGGAGAAGCCAGCATTGATCTTTTCTATGAACCTCTGAGCAAAGACAAGACTCCAATTGCGAATGGGGGCCATGGAAGGGCGGGCCTGTGCCAGTGATAGTGTGGTTTGTTTGATGGTACGGGTGAGCCCCTTCAGGTCTGTTGGCTCACTTCGTTGGCAGACGGCCATGAGAATGCGGATGGCGGAACTGGCCAACTGGGCAGCACCGTGACGGCGATCGTTTACCATTCCTTGGATCTTTTTTTCAATCCAATCCATGGGCACAAACCTCAAGGTGTCAGCAGTGAGTAGAATTGAGCATGGAGCATGGGGCATGGAGCATAGGGAAAATACTAAAAGTCCTCACTCTATGCTCTATGCTTTTTAAAATCCGCAATCCGCAATCGAAAATCTAGTCATCCTTGATCACTCGTTCGAGAGTTTCTCTGAGCGCCGGGACCGTTTTCAGTTGGTCGATCTCTTCGGGCAGGATCCAGCGCATAGCTATGTTTTCCCAGTCGAGTCTAATTTTATCAGGTTCATGCACTGCAAAAAGGAAAGGATGCACACGCCAGGCACGATTTTGAGCTTCATCAACAATTTCGAGGGGCTTCCCAGCTTTCACTAAAGTCACATCTCGCTTACGAAGGCCGACCTCCTCAGCCATCTCCGTGTAGGCTTGCTCCAGAGGGTCGTCGCTTTCCACGTAGCCGCTAACCCCGGCCCAGTGCCCCTTGTAGGTACCCACCTCACGGCTTCTTTTCAGCACCAGGATTTTGCTGCGGTGGGTTAGAAAGACAGTGACCACGTCTTGGAATTTACCCATTTCTTGTTGCTCAGCGGTGGGCATGGAACGAAAACCTCAAAAAGGATGACTAAACGGTAGACGGTTGTCAAAAGCATGATTACTATTTGAGCACATTAAAGGCATTGGTGCAAAGTCGAAATTAGATTTGCTGAGCGCTCAGTATTCAGGAGTCAGAATCTAGGAGGATTTGAAAACATGCCCAAAAGGATTTTTATTTTCCTAGTCGTTGTGATATTGAACTTTGCCATCCCTGTTTCCGCCCAGACGGAACCACTGCAAATACCCGATCTTAGTTCCCTGGCTCTCCCTGAGAAAATGGCGGCCCGGGTGAGCAATGTGCTGCCATCAAAACCGGGTGACACCTTTGTTCAACTGACAAACGGCATGACCGTCCTTATCCGAGAGGATCACGCCTCTCGGGTCGTTTCCACTCAGATACTGGTAAAAACAGGATCTATATATGAGGACAAGTATTTCTTTGGTGGACTATCTCACTATCTCGAACACGTGGTTTCAGGGGGCAGTACCCGTTCATTTACTGAAGAGGAAGCCCAGAAAACACTAAAGTCCCTTGGCGGTGCCAGTAATGCTTACACTGGTTACGACCAAACTGTCTACTTTATTAACACAACCGGAGAACATTACCGAGATGCACTGAAACTGTTGATTTCCTACGTATCTGAATCCTTGCTGGATCCCAGTGAAGTTGTACGGGAAAAGGCTGTCATTCAGCAGGAATTCAAACTAGGAGAGACCAACCCTGGGCGACAGCTGTGGCAGTTATTTGCCCGGACGGCCTATCTCAATCACCCGGTGCGTCATCCGGTAATCGGCTACGAGGACGTGTTCGTTACCATCAGTCGTGATGACCTCCTGGACTACTACCGGCAGCGGTATACCCCCCAGAACATGGTAGTAACCATCGTTGGGGATGTGCAGGCTGCCGAGGCTTTAAAGGCCGTTCTGGAGCTTAGCAATAAGATAGTGCGGACTTTCAATCCACCCGTAGTGATAGAGACGGAACCAACCCAGACCACAGCAAGATGGGCAGAAAAGTCATTTCCTCCCGCCAGATTAACAACCATGATGATCGGGTTCCACACCGTCCCCTTGAATCATCCAGATCTTTACCCTCTCGATTTAATGGCAATTATCCTTGGCCAGGGGCGAAGCAGCAGACTTTACCTAGACCTCAAGGACCAAAAGGGTTTGGTCCTCGAGGTGAGCGCTTCTAGTTGGACCCCATCTTACGCTCCTGGGTTATTTAGTTTTTCTTTTAGCCTGGATCGCGACAAAGTCCAACCGACTCTAGCCGCTACCTGGGAAGAGGTGGCTCGAATAAAGAAAAATTTGGTGAAAAAAAGCGAGCTGGAAAAGGCCAAACGTCAGGTTATTGCTAATTTTACTTTCTCCAAACAGTCCGCATCTGGGATGGCCTCCAGTCTGGCCAGTTCCTTTGCTTCCACGGGAAACCCCTACTTCGACAATTTGTATGTAGAGAGGATCAAGGCCGTCGGTCGAGAGGATATTCGGCGGGTGGCCCAAACTTACCTGCGCCGGCAGGCGAGCACGGTTGCCATTTTATCTCCACCGCGCAATCAGGCCAAGGAGGCGGAAGTAGAGCTGCCGAGGACGGCAGGGAGAATAAAGAAGGTCACTCTCGACAATGGTTTGACCTTGCTGATGAAACGCAACCCAGCAGTACCGATTGTGAATTTCCAGCTTTTCGGCTTTGGGGGACAAAGGTTCGAGCCAGAGAACCTCAAGGGAATAGGCTCTTTCACCATGGAGCTCGTCACCAAAGGGACTCGGAATAGAAGCAAGAGGGATATTGCCGAAACCATAGAAAAGTTGGGCGGCAGTTTGGACGCAGGCTCAGGGCGGAATACCTACTATGCTTCACTGGCTGTACTCAAGGATGACGCTGAAACCGGGCTGGAATTACTGGCGGATGTGCTCCAGAATCCAAGTTTTCCCGAAGAGGAAATTGAAAAGCAACGGGCAGATACCTTACTGGCGATTCGACGGCTGGATGAGAATTGGCAAAATGAAGTGGCCCGAGTTTTCCGTCAGCACTACTATCGGCAGCATCCCTATCGGAACGATATCATTGGCACCGAAGAGACAATCAAGAGCATGAGCCGCGGGGACATAATGAACTTCTACCAGCACACTGTCATGCCTAACAATGCAGTGCTGGCAGTATTCGGTGATATTGAGCCTGAGGAGATGGCTAAAAAGGTAGAGCTTGCTCTCGGCAAATGGCGGCCAGGTAAAGTAGTTGAACCTGTCCTTCCTGACACCGTGGCACCCCTGACTGCCAATGAAGAGGTTCGGAAAAAGACAGAAAAAGTCTCCGCTGCCATATATGTGGGTACCAATGGCCTTACCTTGAAAGACCCCGAGAGGCCGACTCTGGATGTTATCGATGCGGTTCTGTCTGGTATTGGCTACCCAAGCGGCTGGCTGCAGGAGGCCCTGAGGGGAGGGGATCGAAGTCTGGTTTACGTTGTTCATGCCTTCCCCAGCTCTGGAATAGAGGCTGGCCACTTTGGCATCATCACCCAAACCACCATGGCCAACTATGAAAAGGTAATTAAGATAATTCTGGAGAAGCTGGAAGATATTAGGCAGAAGCCATTGGACCCTAAAGAATTGGCGACCGCCAAGGATATGGTTATCACCATGCACGAGATGAGTTTGGAAACGAATGGTGCCCAGGCCCGAAGTGCGGCTGTGAACGAAGCGTTGGGATTGGGATACGATTGGGATGCTCGCTATCCCGAACTCATCCGTGAAGTGACCGCAGAGGATGTGCTCAGAGTTGCACGTAGGCTGTTTGGTCACCACCTGCTGGTGAGTACCATCCCAGAAAAGCCGGTGGAGGCAATTATCCCTCCTGAGCAAAGGCAGAGAATGCACCCAAACTAGTGATTATTGAGGAATTGGGGGATTGAGGGATTAGGGAATTAAAAAAATTGAGTTTCGGTTTTTTCAATCCCTAAATTCCTAAATCTCTGAATTCCTCAATTCCTAAATTCTATGCGTCCTCACTTGCAGGGAGGTTTTCAGGTCTATTACTTATTTCTTGTCAAAGCCTGCGGTCAATGATAGATTGAAAACCAAAGGACCAAGAAGGTCCGCCAGTTTTATATCTGTGAAATAGAAGGGCCACGAAGGCTTTGGCTTGGCGAACGTGGCCCTCTTTTATGTAAAAGTCTGTCACGGAAAGATGGAGCTTGCACCTGCCCGAAATCAGAAACAAATTCAAACTTGATGTGAGATATGAGATATGAGATGTGGGATAATAAATCCCAGGAAAGGATGGCGAATCTCACATCCCAAAACGCACATCCCACATCTGTAGCTCAGGATTTGTTTCGTGCTGCGGATTTCGAATTTCAGTGCTAGTATACTCTTTGTGGCTAGCGAATCATTTTTGAGGTTTCAGGAGGTAAAGATAATGTGTGAAGCCAACGCCTATCTGCTCAAAGAAGGCAAAGAAGAGTTGATTCTTGAGGCTGTAGATATTGTGGAACCCCATGAGGAAGGAAAGATTAGATTGGCTAACATCTTCGGCGAGCAGAAGGTGCTGGATGCCAAGTTGAAAAGCATGTCACTTGTCAATCACAAAATCGTGCTCGAGTAAGTACGTTGAATCTCTCGCCCGAGCCCTGCGGGCTCTTGCGTACCCAGAAAATGTCGCAAAACGCATGGCGCCAAGCGCAAAGCGTCACTAGGTCATTTATTCGCGCTCGCTGCGCTCCGCTCAGTCCCGCAAGCGGGTTCCCAGTTTGGTTTCGCCGTCAGTAGGCCTTACGGCCGTCATTTAAGGTCATTCATAGCCATTCGTCATTCGTGTCATTCATTATCGCAAACAAGAAAAACCCAGTGACAACCAATGACAGCGCAGCCTAATGACGGCCACTTTCAGTGGCCCAGTGACCATGAATGACAGCATAGCGCGATGGCTTTGTAACCTACTACGCTATGCGCTCTGCTCTTTGCGCTATGCTCAGTCTGTGAACTCTGTGAGAGATGCTTTTTAGATTTCGACTTCGCGGGCTTGGGTCCGAGAAGGAATTGTCTTGATGTCCAGGTGATGGTGAGCGGTAACATAGCGAACCGTTGTGGTTTTGGCACGCATGGCTACAGAATGGGTGATGGCCATGTTACCCTCATAGCGAACACCAGGAAGGAAATCGCCTCCGGTGATGCCGGTGGCACAAAATATAATACTGTCCCCTTTGACTATATCCTCGGTTTCATAAACCTTGTCAAAATCCCCTTCCGAGTAGCCCATATCCAGAATTTTCTGTCGTTCTTCGTCGTCCCGTGGCCAAATCTTGACCTGCATTTCACCCCCTAGACATTTCAGGGCGGCAGCAGCGAGGACTGCCTCTGGGGAGCCGCCTATACCAAAGAGGATGTTCACGCCTGAATCCTCCATGGCAGTGGCGATGGCCCCGGCCACGTCACCGTCGCTGATCAGTTTAATCCGGGCACCTGCCTCTCGAACTTGGGCTATTATCTCTGAGTGGCGGGGACGGTCAAGGACTATGGCGGTCAACTCACTGGTGCGGGAACCAGAAGCTTTGGCCACTCGCTCCAGATTAGCCTGCACTGAATCATTGATGTCAATGCTTCCTTTGGCCTCGGGGCCCACGGCTATTTTGTTCACATAATAGCTGGGAAAGGAGGCGAGAGTCCCCTCATTTCCCACAGCTATTACTGCGATGGCATTTGGCAGTCCTTTGGAGGTGAGCGTAGTGCCGTCAATCGGGTCCACGGCAATGTCCACCTTAGGGTCTCGTAAACCGCCGCCGCCTACTTTCTCGCCGATGTAGAGCATGGGGGCCTTGTCCTTTTCCCCCTCCCCGATGATGATGGTGCCGCGGATACTAACGAGATCCAGCATGCCACGCATGGCGTCCACTGCTGCCTGGTCCGCTGCTTCTTTCTCTCCTCTTCCCATCCAACGGCTGGCCTTCAGGGCCGCTGCTTCTGTGACTCTGATAAATTCCAAGGTGACTTCACGACCCATGTCTATCACAGGCATTTTCTCCTCCGTGCACGTACCAATGGTGTTTCGGCAACAGCAATAGGATCGATCAACAGACTCGTATCCAGAATCTGCAATCT
>JAJDNL010000287.1 GCA_022340745.1 Deltaproteobacteria bacterium | reverse complement strand
GCAAAGATTCTAACCTCGGGGAAGCCGGACTCGTCGAAGATTTCCCTCACCTGCTGGCTGAGGTCAACCATATCGCCGCTATCCAAGCGGACGGCTCTGAGACTGTGGCCGGCCTGTCGCATCTCGCCAGCCACGGTCACCGCTTTTCGTGCACCGGCCAAAGTGTCATAGGTGTCTATAAGGAGGACGGTATTATCCGGAAATGACTTGGCAAATGCCCGAAATGAATCGATTTCTCGGTCAAAACTCTCAACGTAAGAGTGAGCCATGGTCCCGTGGATGGGCAGACCGTACATCTTACCCGCCTGGACATTGCTGGTGCCGATGAAACCACCAATAAAACTAGACCTGGCTACCATGAGACCGGCATGCATGCCGTGAGTGCGGCGCAAGGAAAAATCCACCAGTCGTCGCTCACCAGCTGCATGGAGACAACGAGAGGCTTTTGTGGCGACCAATGTTGGTAAGTTAATGGAATTAATAACAAAAGTCTCAACCAGCTGGGCTTGCATAACAGGGGCGCTAATCTCAACCAAGGGCTCATCACAGAAAGCAATGTGGCCTTCGGGAATTGCTCTGACCTCGCCAGTAAAGCGAAGGGTTTCCAAGAACTGAAGGAATCTGGCGGGGAAAATAGAAGTTTGTTCCAAGTATTCGAGATCGTCAGGACGGAAGTGGAACGACTCCAGATAATCGAGGAGAGGATCCAGGCCAGCGCAGACCAGGTAGGATCGTTTTGAGGGGTACTCACGTACCATAAGACTAAAGGTGGCCGGAGCATACATGTCTTGTTCAAAATAACTGGCGGCCATGGTGAGCTCATACAGATCAGTCATAATCTCTCTGCTGTGCGGCTGATCTGAGGCCATTGGCAAGACCCTCTTCTCTGGAGTGCCACTATTTTTGGCGATGAGCAAACTATTCCCTGTTTAGCAGAAAGGGATCAATGGTTCAAGATATTATACAATTCACAAGGTTAGCCCGCCTTATTCACGAATTTTGTAGCTTCGTGAATAAGCGCCTGCGAGAAACCAAATATGTTTTCTTACAGGCTTCGACGCGGTGTTTCACACCTTGCTCAGGGCTAACCCTGAGCGGAGGCCTGTAGGGCCGAAGTCGAAGTCCGAAGGGCGGATAGTTCATGAGAGCGTAATAGACTCATGAATTATCCGGGTTAGCAGATATCACGCTGACGATAAGGGGCAACCTACCATTGCGGATCTAGGGCCAGTCCAAGGTCCCGCTTCTTGCGGGGGTCAGATTTCAATGCCTTTACCGGTAAAGATTGCGAGCTGTTTTGGAGTACTGGAGTATTGGAGTGTTGGAAAAAGCTAAAGCCCGAGAATTAGTTTTTTCATTACTCCACCACTCCATCACTCCAGCAGACTGCCACATGAAGGAAAAACGTCAAAAGCCCCCTCTGGGGGTCGCTCAAAGCCGGGTGCTCAGGACTCGCATTCTATATTAGCTATATAGTAAATATGATATAGTTAATATCTCTGAAAACAAGGAATATTTCTTTTTCTTGGCCCCATCAATTGCACTGTGGCACAAAGAGTGCATCTATCCGTTCAAAATCGAAGACCTGGTGCTCAGGGCCAGATCAGATCGCATAGAGCATAGCGCATGGCGCATAGTGAAAAAAAAGAGTAGCGGGCAACGGTGAAAAGCCGAAGAGCGAGCGCCTAATCTGTCTACTGTTCACTGTTTACCTCACGCTTTGCGCTCTGCGCTTAGCGCTTTGCGTCAAGGGGATAGCCCAAAGCAGGGTCCTACGGGCCCGAATTCTCTACTCTGATTGCACTTGATCCCATGGAGCCAAGAGCGATGTTGTATGAACCCGCTGAAGCTTCTCAGCCGGAGGCGGCTTCAATACCTCAATCTGAGCAAGACCCTTCAGCTGACGCCTGGTTAACCAATTTCTTTACCGAGAACCACCTGGATTTCGAAACTCAACCTGACGAGGTGGCCTCACCGGAACAGGTGCGTTTCGTCGTCCATTTGCCAGATAATGCGGTCTACTATCCCTGTTCCACCGAACTATTCGACGCCATCTTAAAAAGACAGTCCAAGACATATCTTCAAGACCGTTATCAGCAGGTATGGAAGATTGTAGAGCAGTTGGTCCAGGACCTGATAGCCGATGAGTCCCGCAGGACTTTTCTCACAGAATTACTGCGAATCAAATTCGAACATGACACCCACGACCACATCCTCCTGCCCTCGCGCCTGGCAAAAAGGCTTTTTAAGATTTTCATTGATAAAAGTAAGATTGATACCCCATATTTTGCCGCCAAAGTGCAACGAAATAAGATGGTGAACGAATTGGTGGCGGGTCCTACCTTCTGGAACAGCTTCAACTGGATTGATCAGCAAACCATCCTGAGTTTCGAGAGCCTTGAAGATCTCAAGTCAGAGGCGGCCAAACTGCAATTGCGGCGGCTCCTCAACCTAAGTGTTGCCAGTGAGCTCTGGGAAACCGGAGAGGTAGGGACCGGTCAGTCAAGGGTAGACTTTAACAAGATTTTGCATCGGCCACTGGACGGAAATGGATTGCAACCCCTGCAAGATTATCTGCAGCGCCCCCAGGAGGCCCCTGGTACGTGCAGCAAACCTCCCAAGAAGATCCTCTGGCTCTGTAACGATGCGGGGGAGATCGTCGTTGACCTGAAAATCATACGGTTCCTCCTGGGTTGGGGGCACAAGGTTATTCTCGTAGTCAAGGACGGCTTTTACCTCCATAAGGTTACCAGATACGATGTGGAGCACGACCCTACGCTCATGCAGGAGGTACATGATGCTTACCATATCAAAGACCCGGCTATCTCAAAAAAAGAACTGCTGGAGAGGCTCAAGACGGACAGGCAGCTTTTCATTATCTCAGATGGGACTCAGGAACGTCTGAATTTTCTGCTTACCTCAACTACCTTTGCCAGAATGTTCAAGGAAGCCGATATGGTGATATCCAAAGGCGAGGAACAATGGCGGCGACTCTTTGCCACCCCGTTTCAGTTTACCAGGGATATTTTCAATGTACGATTGAGCCCGGACGGACAAGAGGTCATTGTCAGTTACAAACCGAAACATCCCGAAGCGGTGAAGTTTTCAGAGCAGGATCTCAATGAAAAAGCGCAAACACTTATTCGTGAGATGACTGCGGCAAAGGATCGCGGCGATAAGGTCATTTTCTACAGTGCCATCATTGGTAGCATCCCGGGGCAGATGGAGACTGCGGTTCAGCTTCTCAACGTTTATGTAGACCACCTTCGGAAAGGATACCAGAAGAGCTTTATTATTAATCCAGCCGAGCACTTCGTTCCTGGGATGGACGCTGACGACCTCATGTACATGTGGGAAGTGGTTCAGCGAAGCGGTTTAATCGATATATGGAGATTTCAGACGGTAGAAGATATTGAAACAAGTTTTAGGCTCATGAACAGGGAGGTAGCACCGGAATGGCTTGGTAAGGACGCCACCTACAGCACAGGTTGCACGAAGGAGATGAAGCTTGCCATAGAGGTGCAACGCGCACACCCTGAAATGCAGATCATAGGACCCGCCAAAGAGAGATTCCTGCGCCGATCCGAGTACGGAATCGGAAAACTCTATGACCGACAGCTAAGCGAGATT
>JAJDNL010000282.1 GCA_022340745.1 Deltaproteobacteria bacterium | reverse complement strand
GGGGAGTGTGTACACTGATATAGTCCGAACGTTGGTAGAGTTCGTTTAAATCAACCGGCACAACCCCCAGCTTCTGAATAGTTTCAGGCTCAAGGTGGGGATCGTAGGCGATTACTTGCATCTGCAAACCCATGGCACGTTCAGCCACAATCCGCCCGATACGACCGACGCCGATAATACCCAAGGTCTTGTGGTAGACTTCATGTCCTAGAAATTTTTTCTTCTCCCATTGTCCTGCCTTCATGGAAGTGGTGGCCTGATGGATATTCCTGGATAACGCCATCAGCATGGCTACGGTATGTTCGGCTGTGGTGATCACATTTCCGTCCGGGGTGTTCATGACCACGATACCCCGCTTGCTTGCCGCAGCGATATCCACATTGTCCAATCCTATCCCGGCCCGGCCAATAACTCTGAGCCTTGAGGCCGAGGCAATAACATCTTCGGTCACCTTGGTGCCACTTCGAATGACAAGCGCCTCAGCATCACGGACAGCACTCTTGAGCTCTTCGGGAGAAAGCCCGGGCTTGAATTCCACCTCAAACTCAGAAACACTGCTGAGCAGATCAATCCCTTTCTGAGCGAGGCCGTCACTAATGAGGATTTTCATACAACCCTAACCTCCACAACTGTAAGGTGTTTGATGTGCTTTTCTATTTCTTCTAGCCTAGCTAGCCGCTCTGTTGAGCGCAAGAAAAAAATCTTGTGGCGTCTACAGCCCCCTCCTTGCTTCGGCTGGGACCAAAGTCAAGCCCTGATATTTCAAATAGTTACGCCTTCTATGTCTCAAAACGTGCCCCTCGCCGATGGCAACCTCCGTCTCAGCAGGTAGACACCTAGATAAACCAAAGGGGTATCGAGCACTGCGATACCTACCTTTATCACCCATTGTCCAACGATAAGCGGCACCAGTGGCATGCTGCCGTAGAAGGCTATGGTAATGAAGACAACGCTATCAAGCAATTGCGAGACTATGGTGGAGGCATTGTTGCGGAGCCACAAAAAGCGCGCACGCGTCACCCGCCTCCAGAAATGAAAGGCCCAAACATCATGATACTGACTGCAGAGATAGGCGACAAGGCTGGCTATCATGATCCGCGCACTGCTCCCGAGGATAGTGGCGTAGGCCTGCTGGTGCGGCCAGAAAGGCGCGGGTGGCCAAAGAATACTCAGCCCAGTGAGCACAAAGACAAGAACAAGGGTAATAAACCCCCCTATAACCACCGTGTGAGCTTGCTCTTTGCCCCAGATTTCACTGATGATGTCCGTGACAAGAAACGTAAAGCAATAGGCGAGCACCCCGGCAGGAACCACTAAACGTCCCACAGCAATAATCTTGCTCGCCATTACCGCTGCCAGCACCAAACTACCTGAATAAACGCAGGCCAGCAACGCTAAATAATTCTCAGCTCGTTGCAAATCAGACGAGATCATCGACGCCGTGCTCCACCACTACAGTTAGGCCAATGCCGCCTCTCGGGTTCATTACACTTTCCACCTGCATCCAACGGGGTCCGCATACCTGGACCAGATCGTCCAGAATGCGGTTGGCCATGGTTTCGGCGAACATCCCACTCTGCCGAAAACTGAAAAGGTACAATTTTAGTGATTTAGACTCCAGGCAGTGACGATCGGGAACATACGTTATGGTTATGCGGTAGAAGTCGGGCTGACCGGTGATTGGGCAGAGACTCGTCACTTCCTGGGTGGTAAAAGTCACTTTGTATTTTCGATCTGGATACGGATTGGTAAAAGTCTCCAAAAGCTGAGGGTTGACTTCGTATTCGTACCTGGTCTCACCACTGCCAAGATGTCCTACGGTATCACTCATTGTTCCTACTCCCCTCATGAGCTAGCAGCAGGCAGATGGCAGCCGGCAGCTAAGCATGTCCTTCACGCTTGGCGCTATGCGCTTCGC
Source organism: Deltaproteobacteria bacterium (assembly GCA_022340745.1). Taxonomy (GTDB): domain Bacteria; phylum Desulfobacterota; class Syntrophobacteria; order BM002; family BM002; genus BM002. Next base: position 4,363 of record JAJDNL010000282.1, on the reverse strand, counting down.
GCTTTGCGAACTATCCGAATTGTAGAACCTTTTTTCTGGATGAGCAAGGACGTTCACTTGCTCAACGCGCCTCGGCAGACGAAAGGTGTCCCGTTTCACTCTTGAACATGATCATAAATGAATAACTATTCACTATAATAAACAGCAATATTTTCTGTAATTCAATTTGAATCCGAATGTCAAATCTTATAAAAGTATTTGATAATAATACTTTTTATAAGCATAAAGCAAAAAAGATTGACAATCACACTCCCTTTCATGTATCATGTTTAATGAATGAACATTCATTCATTAAACAGCTTGGATGCTCCTTGTTTCAGTAGGAAGCAGTCTTGCAGAGGTGATGAAGGATGGCTCGGGTACGAAAAGGCGATGACAAACGAGATCGAATTATGAGTGCCGCCATAACTGCCTTTGCCCAAAATGGCTATCACCAGGCAACCATGGCTGCTGTCGCACGAGAGGCTGGAGTGGCAGCCGGCACCATCTACCTTTATTTCAAGAGCAAAGATGATCTTCTCATCAGTATCTTCGAAGAGAAGGTTCAAAGGTTTATTAATGAATTTCACAGCCAGTTGGTTCAGGAGGAGAGTGCAGAGATCAAATTGAGAAAACTTGTTGAGCTACACCTGCTAGAGATGCAAAAACGTCCCGATCTCGCAGCAGTATTTCAACTGGAGCTTCGCCAGAGCCGTCATTTCATGAGCGCATACCCGAAAGCGGATCTCAAGGGCTATTTTGACCTCATTGGTGGAATCATCGAGGAAGGGCAACAGCAGGGGTTGTTTCGTAAGGATCTTTATGTGAGTGCAATCAAAAGAGCATTTTTTGGAGCAATGGATGAAACGGTCACCTCATGGTTACTGGCCGGCAAGAACTACGACCTTACTCAGATGGCAGATCCCTTGTCTGACTTGTTTATCAGAGGATTCAGAGAGTAGTCCTCTCTTGCGGTCAGCTGTCAGCAAAAAGGTAGGAAACTTGCATAGCTCATAGGGGATTGTTTCGGATTGTTCACCGCATTCTTTTTTCCTGTAGGCTGAAAGCTAATCGCTGCGAAGGAGATAACAATGGCAAATTTACTGGTGGATGAAAGAGATGTCAAATTCGTCCTGTATGAGCAGCTAGACATAGAGCAGCTCAGCAACACCGCCAAATATGCCGAATATTCTAAGGAAATGTACGACCTGGTTCTTGAGCAGGCCTGGAAACTGGCGGAGAATGAGATGGCCCCCGCCAACCGTAAGGGTGATGAGCAGGGGTGCGTCTGGGAGGACGGCAAAGTAAGAGTTCCAGAATCCTACCACCGACCGTATGAAATGTATAAACAAGGCGGTTGGCTCTCCATGGCAGAGGCCGCGGAAGTCGGTGGGCAGGGATTCCCGGTAGTCATGGGGCTCGCGACCATCGAAGCCTTCGGAGCAGCAAATTTGTCCCTTTTCTTGTACCCCGGACTCACCCATGGAGCTGCCAGACTCCTTGAGGTTTACGGAACCAAGGAACAGCAGCGTACCTTTATGGACAAGTTGTACACTGGTGAGTGGAGTGGGACCATGTGCCTCACTGAACCTCAGGCTGGAAGCGATGTTGGCGCTCTGCGCACCAAGGCGATCCTGAATGATGATGGCACTTACTCAATCAGCGGCACCAAGATCTTTATCTCGTGCGGCGAGCATGATCTTACTGAGAATATTGTCCACATGGTGTTGGCTCGGATTGAAGGGGCGCCAGCGGGCACGAAGGGTATCTCCCTCTTTATTATTCCCAAACTTCGTCCGGAAAACGGCGAATTGGTGGACAACGACGTGGTTTGCCCCGGCATTGAGCACAAGCTAGGAATTCACGGCTCCGCCACCAGCACTCTCAACTTTGGGGAAAACAACAACTGCATTGGTTATCTCTTGGGTGAAGCAAACCAGGGAATGCGGATCATGTTCCAGATGATGAATGAATCAAGGCTTTTCGTGGGTATGCAGGGTCAAAGTCATGCCAGCACCGCTTATCTCTATGCCCTCCAGTACTCCAAGGAACGGACCCAGGGGTCAGATGCGAGCCGGATAAAAGATCCCACTGCACCAAGAGTCGCTATTATTAATCATCCCGACGTCCGAAGGATGCTCATGTTTATGAAGTCAGTGAGCGAAGGGCTACGAGCTCTTCTCTATTACGTCGGTTTTTGTGACGACCTAGTACGCTCTGCCGAAAATGACCAGGAGAGAGAAAAGTACCAGGACTTCATTGACATCCTCATCCCGGTTTGTAAAGCCTATGGCAGCGACATGGGCTTTCGGGTCTGTGAAACCGCCATCCAGGTACTGGGAGGCTACGGCTACTGCCAGGAACACCCGGTTGAGCAGTTCTTGCGGGACTGTAAGATCGCCTCCATCTATGAGGGTGCAAATGGTATTCAGGCCTTGGACTTGGTTGGTCGCAAACTGGTTATCAAGAGGGGACAGCTTTTCAAACGTCTTATTGCAGAAACTGAAGAGTTCCTGAGATGGGCTCGCAGGAATTTTGAACTGCGTGAACTTGTGGCCATTTTTGAAGCTGCCCGCCAGCAGCTTATTGAGGTAACAAAGTACTTCGGCCTGAAAGGCATGACCGAAGACTACCCTGAGACTCTCCTGTACGCCACCCCATACCTGGAACTGTTCGGAGATATTGCTGTTGGTTTCATGCTGCTGTGGCAGGCGTTGATCGCCCAGCGCCGTCTGCAAGAGATTTATGTCGATGCCGGTGCCAAGGATGCTCAAGCTCAGCGTGAGGTACTGGTCTCCAATAGAAGCGCCGCTTTCTATCGGGGCAAGGTAGCCTCAGCTGAATTCTTTATTACCAACATTCTCTCTCTGGCCAAAGGCAAGGCCAAGGCAATCATGAGCGGACAGCGGGCTGCAGTCGAAATCCCGGAGGAAGCTTTTACCTTGACCTGATTTCGTGGTTAAGATTATGTTCCAGCAACCAGTAACACTGAGTAGCAATCGACGCTCTGTAACCAACGATATCCTTTTTACGAGAAGGAGCCAAATATGAAATCACGAGAAGTAGTCCTGGTGGACGGCATTCGCACAGCGTTCGGCAGAGCTGGAGAACAGGGATTTTTCTGGAACACCCGCGCAGATGACATGGTGGTCAAGGTCATCCGGGAACTCTTGCGTCGCAATCCCCAGGTCGGCCCCGATATGGTGGAGGAGAATTTCTGGGGTGCAACCACCCAGGAAAAAGATCAGGGGCTCACCCTCGGGCGGACCTCGGCCATTCTGGCAGGACTTTCCGAAAAGTGCGCCGGAGCCTCGGTGGATCGCATGTGTGCCGGGGGAATGACTGCGGTTACAACAGCCGCCTCGGAGATCGCCCTGGGCGCCTTCGATATCGCCATAGCTGGCGGGGTGGAACACATGGGTCATCATCCGATGGCCGCCACCGCTGATCCCAACCCTCGGTTTCTGGTAGATCGGTTGGTTTCCGAGGATGCACTGGTTATGGGAAAAACTGCTGAAAATCTCCATGACATGTTTCCGGAGATATCCAAGGAGATGGCGGACGAATACGCCATGCTCTCACAGCAAAAAACAGCTAAGGCCTATAATGAGGGAAAAATTACCAGGATGATTGTGCCCATGACTGTTTATACTCCTGAGGGCTGGGTGGTTGCCGATCTTGATCAGCAACCGCGCCCAGATACTACCATGGAGGGGTTGAAAGACCTGAAGACACCTTTCCGTCCCCTGGGAAAAGTAACACCTGGCAATGCCTCAGGGCTTAATGACGGTGCTTGTGGTGTCCTGCTCATGGCGGCGGACAAAGCCAAGGAACTAGGTATTCAGCCCAAAATGCGCATGGTGGCTTACACCTACGCCGGGGTCAGACCAGAAGTCATGGGTTTGGGCCCCATCCCTGCTACCCACAAAGTCTTTCAGATCTCGGGGCTCAGCATGGACGATATCGATCTGATTGAAATCAACGAGGCCTTTGCCGTGCAGTGCATTGCCTTTATGAAAGAATTCAACCTCACCGTGCCCGACGAGCCCCGCCTCAACCCCTGGGGAGGAGCCATTGCCTTCGGCCACCCCTTGGCGTCATCAGGCCCCCGTTTGATGATCCACCTGATGCACGAGTTTGCCGAAAAACCCAAGGCGAAGTACGGTCTGGCAACCATGTGTGTCGGACTCGGGCAGGGAGGTTCGGTAATATGGGAGAATCTGCAAGGCAACGGTGAAAAAGCTGCGGAGAAGAAATCTGCAACAAAAAGCAAAAAGAAGGAATGAGTGAAGCCGGTTTGGTCAGTTTTGTCGGTTTGGCCAGTCTGCCTGATCGAATTACAGAGAAAAATGAACGAATATCAACTTAACAGGCTCAACCAACA
>JAJDNL010000277.1 GCA_022340745.1 Deltaproteobacteria bacterium | reverse complement strand
GGCTGCCCACATGCCGCAAAGCGCCAAGCGCAGAGCGCTAAGCGAAAAACCCTCAATGTAACGATTCCCTCTATTTGTAAGCTATGCGCCATGCGCCATGCCCTATGTGATCTGACCTGCCCTGATGATCAGGTTTTCGATCTTGAATAAATGGTTTGACTTTCACCTAAGAACTAGGTTATCGTTCGGCCAATCAATAAAGGGCCGTCTTTGTTGGCGGCCCGGTTTCGTTCTGGGGGAAGATCCATTTGTCAAAAGTGGCAACCTCGAGTTTGGAACTATGAGAATTTCTTTGAAAGGAGGGTGTCACAATGGCTAATGGAATTGTGAAGTGGTTCGATGAGCGTAAAGGCTACGGCTTCATCGAGCAAGAAGAAGGACCGGATGTATTTGTTCACCACTCAGGGATCAACGCAACCGGTTTCAAATCTCTCAATGATGGCGACAGCGTGACTTTTGATGTGGAGCAGGGTCAAAAAGGTCCTGCTGCAGTGAACGTCACCAAGCTTTAATTAACAGCAACACGCTTAGCAAGGGCATCTCGTCTAAGTTGGACAAGATGCCCTTTTTATTTTCTCAGGCCTCACCGAGAGGTGGCCTGTTTATAGGACGCCGGGCATGAGCTACCATTTCCGGGTCTCTTGACTGCTTGGTCAAGAAGTGTCATAGTTGATCATCCTTTCTCGTTGGTTTTGGTGCATAACCCCAGAGCCTGTAGGGACTTCTGGGGGTTTTTTTTGCTGGATTGAATGATGTGGATAAGCCGGCCTTAGTGGCCGACAGTAAGCACTTTGTCGATCTCCAGTGCAAGGTGAAGCTCTGCCACTGAACCCCGGACTCGGCGGAATCAATGAAAGAGTTCGGAGATGGGAGTGTGCAATGGCAAGACGTGGTCAACACAGCTTTATGAAACGGCAAAAAGAGAACAAGCGCAAGCAAAAGGCCCTGGAAAAGATGGAGCGGCGGCAGGGCAAGAAAAAACAAGCTACTGAAGTTGACGACGAAGAACTCACAAAGCACCGAGAAGAGCAAGACGAAGAATAGTCAGACTGATCTTCACTTACGTTTGCATGAGGTCAACATCTAGCGTCAAAAAAAACTTCTAGTTTGCAAGAACATTAGCGGAGTCATAGACTCCGTTTTTTTGTGGTTTGGCACTGTGTTTGCAGCAATTGGCTAGCCAGGAGACGAATTGGCATGACAAGTTCTGAGCTTATTAGTGGAGCATATCATGGGAGACTACAGAAAACCCATAGATTGCAGGCACTACCCCATATGCCAAGATCTCGAAACCGTGAGTCGGGATATACCCGCCAGCTTTTCCGGCATGCATGCTCTCGTGATGCAGAGAGAAGCCGAGTCGATCTGCGACAAGTGCCACGACTTTGAACCAAGGGACCTGGCAGGGGCAGCCTAGGAAATCCCTCTCACTTAGCCCGCATATTTGATGAATGGTCTACTGTGACCACGGATATGGGTGTCCTTCCGTGCGTCCTCGGGTGTCGGACCCTGCGACGTACTGTTCAAGTACGCCTCGGGTCCAACTCCCTGCGGTTGCCAGGTGGCACACCCATCTTCGTTGTCTCATGACGCCAGTTCATGAAATATGCGGGCTAGCCCTGATATTTGATGTTTTGGCCAATTCGACCTTGGGTTTTTGGCCAATTATGGCGATTCGCCGAACTAACTAGGATTATTCAGAATCGGCTGTTCCGACCGTGGAAAGGTCTGAAAAACTCTCCTATCTTATAAACCCACCTTGACAGCCACCAAAATTCCATGCCAGAGTAACAAAAGATCCGGACCAAAAAATCTGACTTTTGACTGACGCTGAGGAGGCTTCCACACTCTTTCCCCCTTGCGGCAGTCTGCTGGAGTGATGGAGTGGTGGAGTAATGGAGTAATGAAGGGACCAATTCAAATTAAATTCGGATTTTGATTTTTGCCAACACTCCAGTACTCCAATACTCCAGTACTCCATAAGAGCTCGCACCTGTACTGGTAAAGCCATTGAACTCTGACCTGGCCCTGAGGCACCAGGTTTTCAATGTTGTATAGAATTTGGGCAAGGAGCAATGGTTATGGGTTGGCTAGGGAAAATACTCGGAGGCACCATAGGATTCGCTTTGGCTGGCCCTATCGGCGCAATTGCAGGAGTTGCCTTAGGTCACACCTTTGATGCGAATAACAGACAATATTACGCAGAAGGAAGAACGCGGCTCTCGTACCACGAACAGACGCAGATGACCTTCTTCGTTGCAACATTTTCAATGTTGGCAAAACTGGCCAAGGCAGATGGCCGTGTATCACCCGAGGAGATCCAGACCATTGAAGATTTTATGGCGCATGAGTTAAATCTTAACCCTCAAAGTAAGAAATTTGCTGCGCAGCTCTTCGAGACAGCACTTGGTTCTCCAACTCCTTTTCAAGATTTTGCAACCCAGTTCTATCAAGAGTTCAAAAACCAGCCTCAGCTTTTGGACCTCATGATCGATGTATTACTCAGACTATCTATTGCCGATGGCATTCTGAGTGACAGTGAAGAAAGACTCATCAACTCTGCTGCTGGCATATTCAACTTCAGTGAGAAGAAATACACTGAACTGAAGTCCAGATACGCCCCGGATTTTACAAAATACTACGCCATTCTGGAAACTGACAGTACTGCTACAAATGAAGAAATAAAGAAACAATACAGAAAGTTAGTGAAAGAATACCACCCGGACAAAATCGCCTCTAAGGGACTGCCTGAAGAGTTTACCAAATTCGCTCAAGATAAATTTCGCGAGATCCAGGATGCATATGACACCATTAAGCAAGAGCGCGGCATGTAGCCGCGCGGTCATTTGGGCTGGCGCCCGTCATAATGCCTTACGGCCGTCATTCATGGTCATTTGCCTTCGGCGTCATTCGGGCTGATCGCCCACATTTATAGTCACTCATCATAACGACCTAGTGACAACAAATGACAGCGAAGTCTAATGACTTGAGGACAATAAATGACGCCGAAGGCATAGTGACAGCGGAGCGTACTGACGGCCACCCCTGGTGGTCAATTGACAATGAATGATAGCATAAAGTGATGACTTCGGAATTATGGCTTTAGGCCAGGGCGGCCAAACCTGGGAGCGTCTTGCCTTCCAGAAACTCCAATGAGGCTCCGCCACCGGTGGAAATGTGCGAGATGGCCTCAGCCTGTCCCGAGCGTTTTACTGCCGCCACCGAATCACCACCCCCTATAACCGTAAGAGCTGCGCTCTTTGCCAGTCCAGCGGCAATAGCCATCGTACCCGTTTCAAATGGTTTTTTTTCAAACAACCCCAGCGGCCCGTTCCAGAAAATCGTGCGGGCCGTGGCGATCTCGCTTGCAAAAGAAGCGATGGTTTCCGGGCCAATATCAAGCCCCATCTTGCCGACAGGAATGTCACCCTTAACTGTGGTTGCCACCCTCCCCTCTTCCGGCTTGTCAGCCACAACATGATCAGTGGGCAACAAGAGAGCCACCCCCCGGTCTTTCGCTTTATCGAGCAGGTCATGTGCCAAGGGAAGTTGATCCTCCTCCACTAGGGACTCGCCCGTCTCTTGACCTAAAGAGCGTAAAAAAGTGTACGCCATGGCGCCACCGATAAGCAGTGAGTCCACCAACTCCAACAGGTTACTAATCACCGGAATCTTATCGGAGACCTTGGCGCCTCCTAAAATGGCAACAAAAGGGCGCTCCGGGTCGGCCAAGACCTTGCCCAGATAGTCGCATTCTTTCTTGAGCAGAAAGCCTGCCCCGCGTTCCGGGACGAATGCTGCCATACCCGCAGTTGAGGCGTGGGCCCGATGGGCGGTGCCAAAGGCATCGTTCACATAGACGTCGGCGAGCAGTGCCAGGGCCTTGGCGAATGTTTCATCATTTTTCGTTTCCTCTGCATGAAACCTAAGATTTTCCAGCAGCAGCACCTCTCCAGGCTGCAGGGCCGTAACCATGGCCTCAACCTCGGGACCCACACAATCGGGCGCCAGCTTCACCGGTATCCCGAGAGCGTCAGCCAGAGCCACACTCACAGGTTTTAGGCTAAGCTCTGGGGTCCTTTTTCCCTTTGGACGGCCAAGATGGGATGCCAGAATCACCTTCGCACCTTTATCCAGGGCATAACGGATAGTGGGTAAAGCAGCTTCAATCCTGGTGCGATCTGCAACCCTCCCCTCTGCCAGCGGCACGTTGAAGTCTACCCGGATGAAAACGCGCTTGTCTTGAAGATCAAGCTGATCGACCACCTTGATGTTTTGTATCATTGCTGCAATCTCCTCATAAGTGAGTAAAGAATCAAGCCTATTGGGTTGCTCCCTGATGGGGCTTCAACAGTCTTTTCTCCCTGCGGCAGTCTGGTAGAGCGATGGAGTGGTGGAGTAATGGAGTAATGAAGTAATGAAAGGACCAATTCAAGTTGAAATGAGGGCTTTCGTTTTTGCCAACACTCCAATACTCCAGTACTCCAAAAGAGCTCGCAATCTTGGCCGGCAAAGCCATGCGACGATGACCCGGCCCTAAGGATCAGGTTTTCAATGTTGAATAATTTTTCATTTGACTTTATCTATTTTCAAACAAAAGTCAAAGGCTGATTTGACCGCTTCTCGGGGAACGTGTTAAGAGAAACGGCAAAAGGCGAATCTTATTTTCTTGTTGTTGGACGTCACTTGTACATGAGGAGGAACCATTATGCGAAAAGTAATGGTTTATGGCTTCCTGACAATCTTGTTGTCTCTTATGCTGAGTATTTCAACCTGGGCGGGATGGGACCCGGCTAGAAAGCAGAAAGAAAAAGCCTTGGTTCAGGAAACGGTTACCAGCTTCAAAAAAGCCGATTCAACCATGCAGCTGTTCTTCGACAAGGCTTACGGATATGTGGTATTCCCATCGGTGGGCAAAGGTGGTTTCATTGTTGGTGGAGCTCACGGTGATGGATGGGTGTATGAAAAGGGTACATTCATTGGCCGTGCCAGCATTGTTCAGGTGACGGTGGGTGCTCAGGTTGGGGGTCAGTCTTTCAGAGAAATCATCTTTTTTAAGAACAAAGCGGCATTGGATGATTTTAAGCAGGGAAACTTCGAGTTGAACGCCCAGGTATCAGCTGTTGCCGCAAAGGAGGGGGCTTCCAAAGACGCAAGCTATGACAGCGGGGTGGCAGTTTTCACCATGCCCAGAAAAGGGTTGATGGCGGAAGCCACTGTGGGAGGGCAGCAGTTCAAATTCACCCCCAAGTAAAAGGTCTGGCGAGCTTGACCGAATTTCTCTGGAGACTCTTTCGCCCGCAAGTGAAGGCCGGCACAGACAGGGAAGGCACATAAGCATTCCAGTCTTGAGGAATTTAGGCTATACTTACACGATCCTTATTTTTCCCTTCTTGCTGTCTATTGCCGGTTGAACGTTTCGTTCGGATCCACATACCCTGTATTGCCCAGATAAAGGCAGGCTTGGATACCGAAGACTGACAATCCATGCACAACGGGAGCCTGGTAAGTGACTACTCATTCTCATGATCAAGGTCCAGCTGAAAACGAAGTCACCGGGCAGCCAGGTACGTTTCTCACCCGGCCCTTCGCTGGTTTAGGCAGGAAAGTAATCAGTTGGGTCGATCATATGGGAGCCGCAACCATTTTTCTCGGTAAGGCTTGTATAATGATCTTCCGGCCCAAACAGATACCCGGCATCATTCAACAAATTTACTACATCGGCGCCAAGTCCATAACGATCATCATGCTGGTGGGTTTTTTCACCGGTATGGTCCTCGGCCTTCAATCTTACCATGCCTTAGTCAAGTTCGGCGCCCAAGGGGCGCTCGGCACCTTGGTGGCCCTTTCTCTGGTCAGGGAACTGGGGCCCGTGCTCACAGCCATTATGATTACCGCCCGGGCAGGCTCAGCCATGACCGCCGAGATCGGTATCCAGCGCATCTCCGAGCAGATCGACGCCCTGGACACCATGCGCATTGACCCGCTCAAGTTCCTGATCAGCCCACGAATTGCCGCCGCGATCATCAGCTTTCCTTTACTCACGGCTCTGTTTGACCTCATCGGCATCCTTGGAGGCTTTCTCTCCGGGGTCGTCCTGCTGGGGGTAAATGCCGGCACCTACTTTCACCGCGTCCAGTCCAGCGTGGAGATGCAGGACGTCACCGACGGTTTTATCAAGGCCCTGGTATTCGCCGTCATTGTTACCACTGTCTGCTGCTACCAGGGCTATTTCACCCACATGCGTACGGACAGCTACGGTGCCAAAGGTGTTAGTCTTTCCACAACTTCAGCCGTTGTCCTATCGTGCGTGCTCATTCTGGTGGCAGACTATGTTGTAACCTCATTTCTCATTTAGCAGTAACTATGGAAACCCCTCTCATCGAATTTAAAAACGTGACCAAACGCTTCGGTTCCCGGACGATTCTCGATCAGGTCAATTTAAAAATCTACGAAGGCCAGATCTCGACTATCATAGGCAAGAGCGGCACGGGTAAAAGCGTGCTTCTCAAGCACATCATCGGCCTGCTATCGCCGGATGAAGGCAGCGTCCTCTTCCGGGAAAATCCCATAGGAAGCCTGAAGAAGAGTGAGTGGGATGCCTACAGAGTCCAGATCAGCTATATGTTTCAAAACAACGCCCTTTTCGACTCGATGACGGTCTACGACAATGTTGCCCTGCCACTACAGCAGACAATGAATTTGAGCAAGAGTGAGATCGAACGCAGGGTGATGGCAAGAATCGAACAGACAGAGCTTACTGAAGTCGCCTACAAGTATCCGTCGGAGCTCTCCGGCGGTATGCAGAAGCGGGTGGCTTTGAGCCGTGCCCTGGTCACAGATCCCACCATTGTTCTTTTCGACGAACCCACCACCGGGCAGGATCCCATACGCAAGAATGCCATCCTGGCCATGATCGCTGAATATCAGAGGAAATTGGGCTTTACCGCGATCTTGATCAGCCATGAAATTCCGGACGTTTTTTTCATCTCAAACCGTATTCTTGCTCTTTATAATGGCAAGATCGTTTTTCAGGGCACTCCAGAAGAACTCGATGAGTTTGAACATCCCTTCAAAGATGAAGTCATCCAGAGCCTGGAGGGCTTCCAAGAAGAATTGACCGGGCTGTATTCCCAGAGGCATTTCAAGGTCAGATACCAAGCGGATTTAAGCCGTAAACGGAGAGATGAGACTTACGCCATTGCCCTCTTTGCTCTGGAGGAACTGGAAGCAATAAGTAATGTCTTAGGTCACACCACGGCGCAACAAATCATACGAGCCATGGGTGCATATATTGACAAACACTTCGGGGCGGTGGGGGGATTTTCCACCCGTCATAGCATCAATGAATTTGTCACGGTGCTGCCCTACTCTGATCTGGATGAAGCTGGGCGCATCCTGGAGGATTTCGCCAAAGATTTTCAAAATCAAGGAATCTGGGACCTTGAGTCTGTTGCTCAGAAGGAAGCGGACTCTACAGAATGCATTAACTTCACCATTCTTGCCGGGCTGGCCCAGGGGAAACCTTTTGTAGAAATGGAATCCATCATAGAGTTCGCCAAATTTAGACAGGAAGAAATCGCACGATTCCAGTGCGAGCTGCGGAGGTAAACAGAAATGAAGAAATATGCCATGGAAACTGCGGTGGGCATTTTTGTGGTCATCGGGCTGTTTTGTGTGGGGTACATGACCGTAAAACTGGGCAATGTCGGCCTTCTCGGCGACAACTCTTACTCACTACTTGCCCGTTTCACCTCGGTGTCCGGCCTGAGAGCCGGAAGCTCCGTACAGATGCTCGGTATTGAAATCGGCCGGGTGGACAAACTCACCATGGATCAAGAGAATCAGATGGCGGTGGTGAAATTTAGAATCAAAAAGGGAATAAAGATTTATGATGACGCCATCGCCTCGATAAAAACGGAAGGTTTGATCGGCGACAGATACGTCAGTATCGATCCCGGGGGGGGAACGGACGAGCTACTGCAACCAGGCGGAACCATCACCGAGACCGAATCGCCCACTGACATCCAGGAACTCATCAGCAAGTATGCCTTCGGAGACGTTGAGAAGAAGTAGCGTTTGCAGGTAAAGAATCCGGGCCCTTAAAACGCGGCTTTGAGCGATCCCCTGAATGGGCTTCAATGGTCTTTCCACTCTTGCGGCAGTCTGTTGGAGGAATGGAGTGATGGAGTAATGGAGTAATGAAAAAACCAATTCAAGTTGAAATTCAGGCTTTTGCTTTTGCCAATACTCCAATACTCCAGTACTCCAAAACGGCTCGCAATCTTTACCGGCAAAGCCATGCAACTCTGACCTGGCCCTCAGGACCAGGTTTTCTAAAACTAAATACAATCTGAGGGGTGAACCATGAAAAGACTGTGTGTGGGATTCATTCTCCTACTTTTTTTGACAATCCCGCTTCAGGTACGTGCGGGTGTGCCGCTTGACACCGTTGAGGGACATGTCAACGACGTGCTCAAAGTTCTGCGCAATCCGGCCCTACAAGGCGAAGCCAACAAAGAAGCCAAGCAAGAGAGAATTGGGGCTATTGCCGATGAAATGTTTGATTATGTAGCACTTTCCAGGCTCACGCTCGGTCGAAATTGGCGCAAATTCAACGGTGACCAGAAGAAGGAATTCGTCCAGCTTTATCGATCCATACTGGAAAAGGCGTACATGGACAGAATTCTCTCGTACACGGACGAGAAGGTGACTTTTGCCAAAGAAATCATGCTTTCCGACAAGAAAGCCGAAGTCCAAACCCACATCCTTACGAAATCTGCGGAGATTCCGATTTTCTACCGGGTGTATCTGAAAGACGGTAAGTGGAGAGTATACGACGTCATCATTGAGGGTATTAGCCTCATTAAAAACTACCGCACCCAATTCAGAGACATCCTGGCGAACAACCCACCAGAAGAAGTGCTCAAAATCCTCAGAGAGAAGACCGAACGAGGGTAGATCAGACAAGTTGAAAAGGTAGTAGGAGGGCGTTACCACATACGGAGCATGGATTTCATGAAGCCACTATCATGGATGGTCCTGCTTGTTGCTTTTATCGCAATCGGCTGTGCCCACAATTCTACTTCCACCCTTTCTATTGAGCCAAGAGTTCCTTCCGTGCAGCCCCAGGGGGTAACCTTCGCCGCCGCAGAGCAAAACCCATCCCAGTCCAAGGAAGCAGCGGCAGAACAGAGTCCTTCGAAGGTAGAGGAAATACAGGAAGAGAAACCTCCACCGATCTCAGAGGAGGGAACGGAAGATCTATCGGATGAGGATCTCGATTTCGAAGAGGATCTCGATTTCCTGGAAGAGGAGCCGGAAGAAACCAAGGCGGTCTTGATTGCAGATCCGCTGGAACCCGTAAACCGAGCCATATTTCACTTCAATGACCGTCTCTACTTCTGGTTCCTCAAACCCGCAGCCCAGGGTTACAATTGGGTTTTTCCCGAGGACTTCCGGGTTGCCGTACGCAACTTTTTCGTCAACCTGCTGTTCCCGGTCCGCTTCGTAAATTGCATCCTTCAGGGAAACTTTCGGGGGGCGGGCATTGAAGTCTCGCGCTTCGCTGTTAATTCAACCCTCGGGCTTTTCGGTTTTTTCGATCCTTCCTCAAGAGGACTCAACTTACCCATGCAGGACGAGGACCTTGGTCAGACTCTGGGTGTAGCAAGGATGGGGCATGGTATTTTCATTAATATGCCAATACTGGGGCCATACAGTGTGAGAAGTCTAATAGGGTGGGCTGGAGATTCCTTTCTGGATCCAATCACCTGGTACGTTCATCCCTTGATATGGCGTCGTATGGCGGTGCAGGCATATAGGAAATTCAACAACGTCTCACTGACGCTGGGAGATTACGAGGCTCTCAAGGAAGCCGCCATTGATCCCTACATTGCCATCCGCAACGCCTATATCCAGTACCGCAATGCCTTGGTAAAAGAAAGGGGAGTCTTCCCAGAGAGCGTAACTCCAGCGGAAGTCTACTCTAGTAAGCCAGAGGTTCAAAGGGCCAGTAATGACTATTTTGTTGCCGAGCTCAAGCCGCAACTGAAAGAAGGCCAGGGTTTCTTTGTAACATTTCGTCTGGTGTTGACCAATAAAACACAAAGAGAGCTGAATCTTGATTGGGAAAACACCTTCTATCTCTTGAATGGCCGAGAGAATGGCCGATTTTTGTGGAAAGGTGTTACCTGGGATGGGCTCAAAGAAATCAGAGGTCAGCCTCTCGTCCCTATAGCCGCAGGAGAAACGCTCACGGCGATAATTTTTCCCAAGCAATTGCTTGGCAGAGCATCAGGAGCGGCACCCCGAGGCGTGCAATATACTCAGGGTGCCCTTCCAGAGGGAGAAAACGGCATAGGTCTGGTAGTCAGACAGAACGGAAAAGTTATTCGTGAGAAGATGGTTGTCACCATAAGCAAATAAAGAATCCGGACTCAAAGGGCCTGCCTTCGGGCTTCCCACGTTAGGCTAAGCGCAAAGCGTGAGGTAAACAGTAAACGGTGAATGGTAATCCGATTATGTGCTGGATCCACGACTTTAACCCGTTTTCTATTTACCGTTCACTCTTTTTTCGCTATGCGCCATGCGCTATGCTCTATGCGATCTGACCTCCCCGAGGAAAAACAGCCAACTGTTGTGGAATCGAAAATGAACCAACCGCTCATTCAATTTGAAAACGTCTACAAAAGGTTCGGGGCCAATCAGGTTCTCAATGGCGCCAACCTCAACATCTTTCAAGGGGAGATCACCACCATTATTGGTAAGAGCGGTACGGGTAAAAGCGTGCTGCTAAAACACATCATCGGCCTCCTCAAACCGGATGCGGGCAGGATTCTTTTCCAGGGACGATCCTTGTCGGACATGAAAAGTGCTGAGATAGACAGGCTCAAAGCCAAATTAAGTTACATGTTTCAGGACACCGCCCTTTTCGACTCTATGAGTGTCTATGAGAACATCGCTCTCCCCTTGAGAGAAGCCACATCCTTGCCGAAAGTGGAGATCAAGGCAAGGGTCTGGGACAAAATGAAGTTATTCGATCTGGAAGGGATAGACAACAAGTATCCCAGCCAGTTATCCGGAGGCATGAAAAAGCGCGTAGCTCTGGCAAGAGCCCTGGTGACTGAACCGGAGATTGTTCTTTTCGATGAGCCCACCACAGGTCTCGATCCCATACGAAAGAGCGCGGTACACAGCATGATCTCCGATTACCAAAGAAGGCTCGGGTTTACTGGGGTTGTGATCAGTCACGATATCCCTGACATTTTTTACATTTCTCAGCGCGTGGCCATGTTGGACGAGGGGCTGATCCGGTTCGAAGGCACCCCGGAGGAAATCCAGCAGGCCTCTGACGAGGTGGTGCAGCAGTTCATCCAGGGGCTGGAAACCCCCCACGACGCTCTGACCGGCATGGCCACCCAATCACAAGGTGAGAGAAAATTCCAGGAAGAAATGGCCCGGCTGGAAAGCCACCAGATCACCTTTTCCGTTATCTCATTCACCGTGCAAAATCTGGATGAAGTCAATGAAAAGCTCGGGCATGTGACAGGTCAGACCGTGGTCAAGAACCTTGCCTCCCGGGTAAAGCAACAGCTCGAAATCACCGACACCTGTTCCCGTTACGGCATGAACAAGATAATGGTGGTCCAGCACAACGCCAAGATGGATAAGGCCCGGAGGTTCTGCATCAAATTGGCCAGAGAGTTGAGGGTAAGTGATTTTATCGAGGGTGAAGGGCAAAACGGGCTCAATTTATGGATTACCGCTGGATTCGCCGAAGCTCGGGAAGGAGTCCCGCTGAAAGAGGTACTTGCGGACGCTGAATCTACAGACAGTACCTACTTCGAATTTCGTATCGAATAGATCAGCAATTATAGTGGAGGCTTGCTGTGGCAAATTCACTTTCCATCTCATTTGCGAACGACATGCAGGAATTGACTCATCTGCTTCAGGTAGTGAACGTCTTTCTGGAACCGCGGGCGTTGTCATCCAAGCTCGTTTACGCAGTAAATCTCATTCTGGAAGAGATTCTCATGAACATCATCAAATATGGATACGACGATGAGGATTCCCATGAGATTGAGGTTCAGATCGGGGTGGAGGAGGAGGAAGTTGCCTTGACAGTCATAGATGACGGGAAGGAGTTCAACCCACTTACTATCCCGGGACTGGCTCGCTCCAAGTCGGCCATGGATCGACTGGAGGAGGGTTTGGGTCTGCAATTCGTCCGGCATATGAGAAACGCGATGGAGTACCGCCGGGAAGAGGACAAGAACATTTTGACAATTTGGATATTTCTCTAGGAAAGAATCCAGGCTCAAAGGACCCGGCTTTGA
>JAJDNL010000269.1 GCA_022340745.1 Deltaproteobacteria bacterium | reverse complement strand
GCAAAGCGGGCAAAAGAAGATAAAGCAATGGAAAAAGTGGACTATCAACGGTCAGGAAATATCGGCACCGGGTGGTTATGGAGTGAAAATATTCGTACAAAGCGGTGACGTCTACTATACTATTCGAGGCCTCGAAGAACCCGCCAAGATGTCACGGGTCTTAGAATAATGCGTCATTAGACAATTATAGAATTTTACGGTAGTTCATGATTAAACCCCCCCGTCATGATTTCAGATTTTGGATTGCAGATTGCAGATTGGGGGATCTTTGATTTTCCACATATCCATTCTAAAATCCTAAATCTACAATCTGAAATTCTAGTAAGGTATCGCACTGCCATCCAAAGAGGTCTCTTCTCCCTGCCTTAAGACTTACTGTAGGAACGGTTTTTCTGTATTACAAGATTAGGGTTGACCTCCTTCACTAACAGATGACAACCTTCTGCTAGATATGTATTATTCTGTGGCCTTATTCCTTTGAGTTCCTGAACTTGTATGCCCCAAGCTTGGTGGCTCATTTCGTCTGACTTCTTCATTCATTAAGGTGAACACTTTGCGACGGACCTCATTGTATCTACTCATGGCTACTCACGTTAGTCTGGCCTCAGGTACCTATGTTTTTGCCAAGGCAGCTGCGGTCGGTTTCCCTGATGCTGAGACCTTGACCCTCGCCCGGGCATTGGGTGCTGGTCTAATCCTGCTTCTGCTAACTGGCTGGGTCATCCCCAAACCGCGGTTCGATTTCAAGGAGTGGTGTCGAATAGTAGTATTTGGAATTCTTCTTGTGCCCATAAACCAGTACTTCTTCCTCCGAGGCCTCCGGCTCACAGTACCTAGCCACCCAGCCCTTTTTTATGCCTTGACCCCCCTGGGCGTGCTGATTCTTTCCAGTGGCTTGAGTCGAAGAATGCCACCAAAAGAAAAAATCCTTGGGGTACTTCTGGCGCTGGTTGGGGTCTTCATCATCCTCCGACCCTGGGAAGGAGGGGAGGCCATCAAGGAGCTGCGCACTGGCGATTTATGGGTTTTGGCCGCCATGTTTGCCTGGGTGCTCTACACCGTCTTGGCTGGTCGCACCTGCCAGAACCATGATCCACGCGTTGTAACTGCATGGAGTCTCATACTTGGGGCGGTCGCCATGACGCCCATTGGGGCGTATTCCCTGCTCACTATGGATTACGGGGTAGTCCCACCTGCCGCGTGGGCTGGACTGGCCTATTTGATCGTCCTCACCAGTGTAACAATGTTACTGATTTGGAACGTACTACTCCGCTATCTGGGGCCGGTAGAGGTGGCAATCTGCACCAACGCCCAGCCGCCGACTACAGCCGCGCTCTCAGCTCTAATGGCGGCTGTCGGGTTGCTGTCCGGTGAACAGGACTTGGGCCTGCTCTTCTGGCTCGGCATGATAACCATTCTAACCGGCGTTGTTATGGTTCAATTGGAGCATAGAGCATAGGGTTAAATGCTCATTGGGTCATTATGCTCCATATTTCCTCTTCGGATAGTGGTTTTTTGTATTGACAATCGCTGCATCGATTGTAATTTTACTTGAATACCTACGTTTTCCCGATTCTAATTAGTAAATATTCCACTTATGATAAGTTGATTAGAATTGTTGTTTGACTTTGGTGATGACAATTAACCCGGGTATTTCATGAAGTGCTGTCGCGAGACCACAAAGATGGGCGTGCCACCTGGCAACCACAGGGTGTTGGTTCCGAGGCGTACCTGAACGGTACGCCGCAGGGGCTGACACCCGAGGACGCCAGGAAGGACGGCCATATCCGTGGTCGCAGTAAGCGATTTATGAAATATCCGGGTTAAGGGGGGGAGGTCTTTGTATGGACAGGCAACAGCAGGCCGAGGCATTAGCAAATTCTTGGAAAACTGAACCACGCTGGCAGGGAATCCAGCGGCCCTACTCAGCTGAAGACGTGGTGCGGCTTCGCAGCTCGGTTCAGATAGAATACACCCTCGCCCGTATGGGGGCTGAGAGGTTGTGGCATCTGATGCACACTGAACCTTACGTCCGGGCTCTAGGGGCCTTGACCGGCAATCAAGCTGTGCAGCAGATACTGGCTGGATTGCAAGCAATTTACTTAAGCGGTTGGCAGGTTGCGGCAGATGCAAACACCGCAGGCCAGACCTACCCGGACCAAAGTTTGTATCCGGCCGACAGTGTGCCGAATGTGGTAAGGAAGGTAAACAATGCCCTGCTCAGGGCTGACCAGCTTCAACACCTGCATGACAAGGGCACCATCAATTGGTTCGCCCCCATTGTCGCAGATATTGAGGCTGGATTTGGTGGACCACTCAACACTTTTGAAATAACCAAGGCATGCATCGACGCCGGGGCGGCAGCCGTTCACCTTGAAGATCAGATATCTTCTCTGAAGAAATGTGGTCACATGGGCGGTAAGGTTTTGGCACCAGCCTCGGAGTATCTACGCAAGTTCGTAGCTGCCAGGCTCGCCAGTGATGTCCTCGGGGTGCCCACTGTAATGGTAGCACGAACAGATGCCAACGGAGCCCGGTTAACCCGCACAGATATCGATCCCCTTGACCATCCCTTTTTGACTGGAGAGAGGACCGTCGAGGGTTACTTCGAGGTGAAGGGTGGGATCCAACTTGCCATTGCCAGAGCCCTGGCCTATGCCCCTTATGCTGATGTCATCTGGTGTGAAACCTCAACCCCTGACCTGGGTGAGGCGCGGGAGTTTGCTCAGGCTATTCATAAAGAATTCCCGAACAAGTTACTAGCGTATAACTGCTCGCCTTCCTTTAACTGGAAACGCCACCTGGATGAACCGACAATCAGAAGTTTTCAGGACGAACTCGGCACCATGGGTTATAAGTTTCAGTTTGTTACTCTGGCTGGTTTCCACACCCTGAATACTGCCATGTTTGAGTTAGCCCACGCCTACAGCACGGAAGGGATGGCTGCCTACTCTCGCCTGCAGGAACACGAATTTGCCTTGGAACGGCAGCAGGGTTACAGCGCCGTCAAGCATCAGGGTTTTGTGGGTGCTGGGTATTTTGACGAAATTCAGAATGTGATTACCGGCGGTGAGAGCTCTACCGCGGCATTAACAGGCTCAACGGAAGAAGAGCAATTCCAGTAATACACTAGGCACGAGACATAGAATCCAGAAGGAAGATATGAGAATAGAATTCCTTTGAGCTACTGGCTACTGACTCCTGGCTTCTTGTTTTTGCTGCTGGCTGCCTGCTGCCCACTTTGCCCTAGTCGCCTACTCCGCTCATACGGAAAGATATCAATAATTCTACCAGCGTTGATCCGAACCTGGATCTGCTGCCAGAAATCCGTTTCAAATAAGTCTGAATGTTCCTCAACAAACAGAGCTTTTAATTCATCCTTTAGTCCCAGAAAATTTTGGAATTCTTCGGGAAAAATATCATTTTCGCCTACTGCAAACCACGGTTCCTCTGACAGCTCTTCGTCATGACTTCTGGGTTGGGGTATCTTTCTGAAATTGCATTCGGATAACAGCATAAGCTCATCGTAGTCGTAAAACACTACCCTGCCGTGGCGCGTCACCCCGAAATTCTTCAGCAACATATCTCCCGGAAAGATGTTGGTGGCTGCCATGTCCTTGATCGCCCTGCCATAGTCCACCACAGCCGCCTGCGCTCTGGTTTTCTCAACTTCATGTAAGTAAAGATTTAAGGGGGTTACTCGCCTCTCCACATAAACATGTCTTATAACCACGTGATTCTCATCGACTTCCACACCTTTTGCAGCCAAGCTTTCAAGTCTATCCAGCAGTTCTCCTGAAAATCGGCTGCGGTCAAACTCCAGGTGTTCAAATTCTTGCGCGTCCACCAGACGGCCGGCTCGATCATGCTTGAATACCAGGTCATATTTGGCCATCACTTCTTCACGAGTCGTTCTTTTGGTGGATGAGAATTGATCCCTGATTACCTTAAACACTAAATCATAGTCAGGCATGGTGAATACTTCCATGACCATGCCTTTTTCTCCCTCGGCAATTTCGAATTTTTCATCGGATGAAGCCAGGTGCTGCAGTAAATCACAGTACAGCTCAGATTTGCCGTGCTTGTTGTAGCCTATGGATATGTAGAGTTCGGCAATCCGCTTCTGCGGCATGATGGACTTCAAGAAACCTACCAACTCAGCCGGCCTCTTTGCGTCCACGTGGAAATAAGAGCGAGTAAAACTGAACAGTATACTGACTTCGTTCTCCTGTAGGAGCACGGCATCAACTACGATGCCCTCAGGAGTATTGAGGAGGGCAAGCACCAGCGGAAACTGATCTGAACCGC
The DNA here is from genome assembly GCA_022340745.1 of Deltaproteobacteria bacterium. Lineage (GTDB taxonomy): Bacteria > Desulfobacterota > Syntrophobacteria > BM002 > BM002 > BM002. The sequence goes on along the minus strand of JAJDNL010000269.1, from coordinate 15,175 downwards.
TGAAGAATCTGCCGACCAGATAGGCGCCTTTGCCTCGATAGAGAACGGAGGTGATCATTTCAGTGCGGTCGATACCTGCTGAAGCCACAGTTTTCATGAGATGTTTGTCTACCTGTTCTGCCACTGCTTGGGCATCGCGTTGGAGATTTTCATAGCCCACATCAAACTCATAATCAGTGAGGATGTGTTCGATCAAAGCAGCAGTTGACTCGGCCCGCTCACGGGTTCGATATACCGGTTGCACAATCTGTAAAGGTTGTATGCGAGAACAGGTGTCGACGAACTCGATCTGAGGATTTACTCCAACAGTGGCAAATATCCTTCTGGTTATTGAATTAAAAAATGTCTCTGCGAGCTCCCAAAGGTTCAGTTTAGCTACTAAAGCACCATAGGCTACTTTGGTTTTGGCCCAGATCCGGGTATCGGTATGTCGATCTCCTAACAGCTTGTTGACCTGAGCTACGGTTTCATCAACCACGTTCTTGTAAAGATCCAGCCTTTCCCTTGCGTCCGCTTGCATGCCGCGCCAGTCTCTCTGGGCAAACCGCATACCAGCCCGCTGAGTAATGGAACCATATCGGGTTTGGTAGAGGTCGAAGGCATGGCGAATGGCTTTGGCAGCCAACTCAGACAGGTTGTTAGGGGTCAAATCATTCGTCATAAAGCCTAAACCTTATAAGCACGTCACACTGAGATTTTAGATTACCCATAACGCCTCTTTATTTAGCTCTGCATGATAACTATATGTTCCCTCTCAGCTCAAGAGAGTCTATCGAAATGACGGGTTCGGGGGCAAAAAAAAGCCGCATTCGGGCAATTGTATTGCTCCATGCGGCAATGTAGTTTGTCGTCTTTCTCTAGTTGCTTAGTTCAGTTCGATATACATCCTTGACATTACATCATCGATGGCCATGCGCATGGATTCAGATGCCTTTTTCTCGTCGAAGCTTTCCCCACCACCGAAGCCTAAAACGGTCACTGACTTGCTTTTCAATATGCCAGAGCCGGTATCAGCAAAAACGATCTCACCAGTCTTCACACTTACCACCCTCACATCCACGGTTGCTCTGTAAGCTTTTTTCCCAACAGAGAAATAGCCACCGCCTTGGGCGCCTGATTGTTTGATGCCGAACTCGGTTACCGCGCCGGTGACAATGTATTTGGCCCCGACAAGTTTGCCGATCTGGACCGCGGTAGACATATCTACAGCACCGCTCATCTGCAGCTTTTGCTCTTTCATGATGCTCTTGAGCTTGTTGCGCTCGTAAACGCGATATTTCTTAGTCTTGACCAGCGCAGTGATGAGCATATCAGATGCTCCCTGCCCGACCCGGTAGCCGTGGCCTGGAACTCTGGTATCAAAGTCCATGACCACAATTGGTATTTTCTTCCCGGAATAGTTGTAAGCAGGCAGCGTTCTGGGGGTGCCCTCTTCGTCCTTCTGGGTCTCTCCTCCTGAACCGGCACAGCCCAAAGCAAAAAGAAAAGCTGCAAGAAGTCCTACCAACAAAAAGCCATTCCCTTTCTTCAACATAGGCCTCTCCTTGTGAGGATTGCGTGAATATTAAGGACGTCCTTTAGAAACTCAGTGAATGACCACTTCAGAGTACTTTTTGTGCTAACCTTAACACAACTTTTTTGTGAAGGTCAAAAGATTTCATCAAAGGGGAATCTTGTCCCCAAAATGCAGAAACTTTTAGCATGAGATCCAGGACTCTTGTTGACAAGCAAAGAATTCGGGCTAGTCTCCAGGGTGGGCTTTACGTCTTTTTGGGAGCCATGCGGTGAATTTATTCTTGTGGTGTTTAGCGATCACATCCCGGAGAAACTGACGGTCACCAATAAGTAACTGTTGAAAGCGAACCCCCATTCCACGAAACATGGTTTGGTTGTTGAATTCCTGGACATCTTTCCAGACCATCTCTCCGGTGAGTGAGATTAACCGCCCCTTGACACTTATAACCATGTGGAAATTCTTCTTACTATTCGGCATCGCCGAACAACGGATGAAGGCGCCCCCGAGACTAAGATCTTCAATCTCGCCATCTACGAGATCGTTTTCTACTACCTTCACAACGGGCAACTTGACTTTAGTCCTGGGGTAGTGCCGTCTTTCTTTGGGGTTAGACATGTTTTAGTCCTTGCTTAAGGTTGCAGCAACAGGGGCAGCAACAGGCAAGAGCAAGGGGTATGCCAGAATTACTGATGCGGTAAATATTAAATATTTTCAATACTTAAGCAAAATTAAAAAAATTTAATACGTGGGAAAATGGGTAAAACTTTCCACATCTTGGAAAAAGATTTCATTGCGACCATGGCGTTACTGCACCCTTCAGGGTACAAAAGCCACAGTAAGGCTTCAGCGCTCTGAAAGGCCGATCCTGGTGCTGTTCCGGGGCAAGACGAGTCTATAGAGTTGTAGGAAGTATGAAATGCAAACTCCGAGCAAAACGACGTGGCGCTGTGTGGTACAAGATTTGCACCAAAGTTATCTCGCTTTGCATAATTGCGTCTCTGTCCCACAAACAGGAGAGCAGTTCAATGGGAAAGCTTTCCAGGAAAAGAAAATCTGTGGAAGAAACTCTCGAGCTAGATAGGCTGGCAGATACCCTTGAAGACGAGATTATTGATCTAGTGGATCCAGTGGAAGAAACGGCTGCAGCGCCAGATGATCGCCCCGCGGACGATAACTTAGAAACAATAGAGACAAATCTCGATCTTTTCCTTGTTGAAGGAGAAGAACTAGATGACACGCTCGATGAAGAGTTGATGGGTGTCAATGTCGGGGACAATAAGGGGACGCCGACTCACAAGAATGACGCTGATCTCCATTTTGAAGAATCGCTGGTGGAAATGTTCGAAACGACCGAGTTATTAGCGGCCAAGCTTCTAGGGGAGTCATCTCAAACAGAGGAGGAGGAATCTCTTGGTGTTGGTGAGGATCCCCAGGATGACGGCAATGCCCAACGAGGGCTGGCGGCCAGAGCCACTGATGAAACAGCTGGGACTGGGGAGGTAATTGAGTCTGAGGATGAACTTCCTGAAAATCTATTCGTCAACCTAGAGCCCGTCAAAGAGGCCCCTGGTAAGAAGAATGGTGCTACCGCTGTTGATGCGAAGCCAGAGGCGACATCTGACAAGACAAATTGGGTGGATAGCAGCCGCTATTATCCGCTCGCTGTACAGGCTATTGATAGAAAAATATCAGAATATGAACAGGAGATAGAAAAACTCGTTGCCAAAAAAGAGCAACTAAAGAATGTTTATGTGCACTTGAGGAGCATCTTATACCTAGAGGGCGAAGAACTAAGAAAAGCTGTTCTGCTGATACTTGCCAAGTACTGGTCCTTGAAATTATTTTTTCTGAATAAAACCAAGGGAGTCGGATTCAACGAAAATATCTTGATTAGATATAATGGCAGGAGAATTCTCGCCAAAATTAAGAGCACCCCCCGTGTCTCTCCGTCCCATAAGTTTATCACCCAAATGTGGCAGGATTTGCATTATTCTGGATTGGGGGCGAAAGCTGATGGCGCACTCATTATAAATTACAACACAGGGACTGACCCCAAAGATCGAAACTTGGCATACGCTGATGAAGATGAAGATCAACTCGACGACCTTATCTTCATAGATACCCGCGTGCTCTACAAATTGACTACTGCAATAATTGACGGTCACATATCTGTCGAAGAAGGAAAGAAAATACTATTCAAGAAGGGTAGAGTAGAATTCTAGGGTGCGATCTAGATTTTTGACTCTGCATGATACTTCTTAATACTGCTCTTTATGGGCAGACACCCTCCTCTCCTGGTTAACCCCTCATGAGAACATGACCTGAGGCAGTTGCCACTCCCTTCGTGTCTCTAAAAGCTTACGGTAACACCCCCATAAAAGCCCGAGGTATTGTAGTTGAGCTCAAAGTCGCTCTCGTCGACGTCTACGAAAAAGGTTCGATAGCCTGCGTGGATGTCCACGAAGGGGATGGGGGTAAAAGAAAGCTCGGCCAGACCGTCGACCATATAGCCATCCCAGTAGCCGATTCCGGAAGCGAGGATACGGGCTTCCAGGACGTCGGCCAGGATGCCTAGATGGAGGTTCAGCCCGAACAAGGGAACGGGGACAGTGTAGTCTTCCTGTTGAGACTGGTTGACTGTTTTGGATTTGATCTCAACCTCTACATCATAAACCATAACCCTGCCTACGAGACCCAAAGAGAAGCCTGCCAAAACATTCTCCAAGTCTAGCAGGTCGTACTGATAGGTTAGATCATAGACGTCATAATCGAGAGTGCTTTTAATCTTGTCACCCGCGGGAAAGGTTTCGCCGCCGAAGTTAATATCCTGGCTCAGGGTTGCTGTACCGCTGTAGTTGGCGCGATAGAAAGAAAAACTCAGGTGATGATCGTCCGACCCAATGAACACTTCACCAACAGGATAGTACTCATCATCGATATTGAGGTCATCCTCCAAATCGAGTTTCGTACCATTCAGTGAGCCATCGCTATATTTGACGTCACCGCTTATAGTGGGGAACCAGTAATAGCCTCGTACGCCCGCCTCAAAAGCTTGGACCGGCAAGACAGAGCCAAATACGACCATAAGGCTGATGATCAAGAGTAGTATCTTCTTCATATGACCCCCCCCCGAAGAGAGCATCGCCCAAGCCAGGACGATCTCTGTCTCTTCTCTACCAAGAGTGCGAACCTTATCAAGATATGAGGAACCAGAACGTGGTGGAAAAAATAAGCAATAATTAGGCCAACGCATACCCGAGGGAGTGGAGGTGGTAAGAGCAGAAGGGTGGAACATCCACGAGGCTGTCCTAAACGGTGTCATTATGCTATTTGTATTGGCTGATTTATTTTGTCTGATTCCTTCCCTTCTTATTACAAACGGAGAACAGCAATGCTAGATGTACTTGTTGATCCCAAAATCTGGATTAGTCTTTTTGCCATAACCTTGATCCAAATCGCCCTCGGTGCAGACAATCTTATTATCATCACGATTATTGCCAACAAATTGCCTGGTTCTCAGCGCCTAAAAGCGATCAACCTTGGCTTGCTGCTGGCCATGGTCTTTCGCATCCTCCTTTTGGCGGTCGTCAGCTACATCCTCAAATATGTAACGGGGGTCTTTTACCGACTCGACACCTATTACCCTGCATGGCTGAGCCTGCATGTCGAGTTGAGCGGAAAATCCTTGGTGCTATGGATCGGTGGCTTCTTTCTGATATGGAAAGGTGTCAAAGAACTCAGGTTGAAGTCCAAAGGGGTGGAACGGGAAGTGGAGAAAGCAGACCGCTTCAGCCAGGTGGTCTTCCTCATTGTTGGTATAAACCTGCTGTTTTCGGTGGACTCCATCCTCACCGTCGTCGGCATGACAGACGTCTTTCTGGTCATGGTGGGGTCGGTCGTTATTTCGGTTATGCTGATGCTGTGGTTTGCCGAATACATTTCTAACTACATGATCAGCAACCCAGACTTTGAGATTCTAGGTCTGTTTGTTCTTCTGTTGATTGGTTTCGTCCTGATTCTAGAAGGGGGACATGTTGCACATCTAACCATAAACGGCAGTGCCTTTCCCTATATTCCACAGTGGATTGTTATATTTATCCTCTTGCTGATGTTCACGGTAGATGTGTATCAGAACTGGCTGGAACGGAAGCGCGAGAAAGATCCTCTTTCTCTACGCCGGAGAAAGAAGGCGACTGTGGAAGGGGGATAAAGCGAGGCACTGGGGACTAAGCAGCCACAAGTCAGAACACTTCGCGCCTGGGGGCTTCGTTGTCATTAGGGCTGCGCCCGTCATTACGCCTAACGGCTGTCATTAGGTCGTCAACAATGAATGACCATAAATGACAGCGAAGCGTAGTGACGGTCACGTTAGTGGCCAATTGACTATAAAAGGCGGTGCAGCGTAATGACCCTATGACCATTCTACTCTATGCCCTATGCGCTTTGCCCTAATCCTAAGTGCGTTGAATAGATTTCACGCACCTATGATTTGGTAGATGCGATTCATGTCGAGATGGTTGCGAAGATGCGAAGCCAACTTATCGTACTGTTCCTCTTTCCAATGTTTGAAAGACCCCAACCTCTCTTTTGTTAGCTCCACATTATCAACACTCATGAGCCGACGAATGAGATAGTGCCTCAAACCATCGTTATCAAATAGGCCATGTAAGTAGCTTCCCCAGACGCGGCCGTCACTGGAAATCAGACCGTCCTTGACCTGCACCGGCTTACCATTGCGCTCCACGATTTCCAGCAGGGGAGTGGCTGGCCCCAGAACTCGACTCTGTCCCATGTGAATTTCATAGCCGTGCACCTGGTCAGCTGGATCAGCTAGTTCTGGCCAGAGCAACCTGGCCCTGACCTGGGTGGTCACTTTTTCTCCCAACAGTTCTGTCTCCATATCCAGCAAGCCCAGGCCGGTTATTTCCTGGAGATCACTCTCTACACCCAAAGGATCCAGCACCTTACGACCCAGCATCTGATAGCCACCGCAAATGCCCACCACAGTACCGCCTTTGGCATGAAAAGAAATGATTGCCTCAGCAATGCCCTGATCGTGCAGATAACGAAGATCGTTGAGGGTATTCTTGCTCCCGGGTAGAACCACCAGATCCATATCAAAAATCTGTTCGGGAGCAGTGAAATAGGTCAGATCCACAGATGGCTCTTGCTCCAGGCTGTCGAAATCCGTGTAGTTTGAGATGTGCGGCAGCCGGATAACACCAATCCGCACCTGTTCCTGTGATCGCTCTTTTGTCATTCTCATCTTGAGGTCCAGGGCAACGCTGTCCTCTTCGGGGATGTTGATGTCTTTATAATAGTGCACCAGACCTATAACCGGCTTGCCGGTGCGGGTCTCGAGGAATTCCAACCCAGAGAGGAGCAAGGACGGATCGCCTCTAAACTTGTTTATGATAAATCCTTTCACCAGCTCGCGTTCTGCCGGGGTGAAAAGCTCCATGTGCCCGACTATACTGGCAAATACACCTCCCCGGTCGATGTCTGCCACCAACAACACTGGGGCCTGCACCCGCTCCGCCATGGAAAAGTTTACCAGGTCTTTGTCCTTGAGGTTAATTTCTGCCGCACTGCCCGCGCCCTCCAATACCAGGATCTGGTATTGTGCCTCCAGGCGACGATAGCTTTCCATGACCTGTTTTACCAGATCAGATTTTTTCTGATAGTACTCCTCAGCGGTAAAATTGCCGAGTACCCTGCCGTGCACTATGACCTGGGAACCAATATTGGACGTGGGCTTCAGTAGGATTGGATTCATATCAACATGCGGTGCAATGGCGGCAGCCTCTGCTTGTACCACTTGAGCCCGGCCCATCTCACCCCCTTCCTGAGTGATGAAGGAGTTGAGTGCCATGTTCTGGGCCTTGAATGGAGCCACCCTATAGCCGTCTTGTTTGAGAATCCGACACAGACCGGCCACCAGGATGCTCTTTCCCACATCCGAACCTGTTCCCAGTATCATCAGACTTCTTGCTTTGACCATGATCTTTACTGCTTCTTGGTATGGGGCATAGGGTAAATACAGGATCTTTCGTTCTATGCTCTTTGCCTACTGGATTCTGACTCCTGACTCCTTACGCCATGCCTCCTCTAGAATGCCGTTATTACTATATACGCCACCCCGACTATTATTACACTGATCACTCTGAGCGTCTGTCCCAGAGCAATAAGCAGTCCCCCAAGCTTGGGCTTGAAGATCCCCATGTAATAGGGAAGCTGGTGTCTTAAGGCCCTCACCGGGGTTGCAATGACGTTTCCCAACAACAGAGCAATCACCGTTTCCCTGACGGTGAGGGTACCGGCATCCAGCAGGGCTCCGGCTGCCGCAAAGCCGGAAGTAAATTCAGCCACCAGACTAAAAATTACCACACTCATGGATTCCACCGGAACCACAGTGGAGGTGATTCCTCCTGCCAGCTTCAAACGCAACCAGGTGAAAAAACCCAGTTGACTCACCAGCATTACTACCAGATAGACCGGTACCACCAGCAGCATGATCCGTTGCAGCCTTTTGACGAACTTCTGCCAGGTATCCTGCATGATAGCGCGCCAATCCTTTCCTGCCTGGTTTTCGCTTGCCATCCTTACAGGACGCGGTGGCAGTGAAAATCTCGAGTAGGTGACCAGCCCTGCGGTTCTCAGTAGTGTGGCCAGCAGCGTCAGAATGAGATAGAGAATTCCGGCCTGACCTGCCAGCGGCAGAATAATAAAAAATGTGGTGGGTAGATGGAGAAAATAGGCGGGCAAGCCGTTCATCAGGCTGGTCAGAATTACCTCCCTTTTGCTAAGGTTGCCTTCCTCATAGAAAGTCACCAGCATGGCCTGCGCAGCTGTACCGGAGACGAAAGCGGTGGTGAATGAGGCGCCGGAAGAATCAGAAAGGTGCCCCCAGCGCATGAGCGGACGCACCAGAGCAGAAAGGCGACCGGTCCAACCTGAAGCCTCGATGATTTGGCCTGCAAAAAGCCCTATGGAGATGAAGATAGTCAAGCGCAGCAGTGGTTTGCCGAGACGTTTCCACAGAAAGGCAGGATCCCTAAAGGACGAAGAAATGGTTGGACTGCCAAAATAAAAAACCAATAGAGCCAGGAGTAAAAGAGCGGCCAGAATACCGTAGAGCAGCCAAGGTGAAGTCCTCTTCTTTGTTTTCAAAGTGCCATTTGTCATTCGTCATTTCTTCCCGCTCGCTGCGCTCAGCTGTCATTCATAGTCATTTTGCCACTGAAAGTGGCCGTCATTACGCTACGCTGTCATTTCGCTCTGCTGTCACTTGTTGTCACTAGGTCATTATGATCGGCGGCATTGAATAAGGCTGACAACTAGAAATGACCATAAATGCCGGGCGCCAGCCCAAACTAGGGACCCGCTTGCGGGCCTGAGCAGAGCAAAGCGAACGCGAAGAATTGACGGCGAAGCCAAATGACACAACGGTGCCTAGTGTCGAGTTCCTAGTTGATATGGTTGCCAGCTGCCTACTAACTTTCTTTTCTCCTCTTCACTATCATCAAGGAAAGATACGGGACCTTCTTGCCCCGGAGTTCCTGTGGATTCTTGCAGATCACCTGATCTTCCATACCGCATCGAGACACGAGGGTGGCCCGGTCCTCTATGCCCAGATCTTCGAGGGTGTCCAGTATTTCGTCAAAATGCCGGTACACCTTTAACATTACCACGCAGTCCACCTTGGTGATCATCTCCTTGAGTTGTTCTCCTCCTTTAGCGCCGGAAATCACGCAGAAGGTCTCCTCTCGTTCCGCCACTATTTCATGAGCAGCCGCAGTAGCAGCTTGGTAAGAGGTAACGCCAGGAATAACATGGACAGGCACTTCAGGGGCCATCTCCTGGATGGTCTGCATCACGTATCCGAAGGTGGAGTAGGTGAGAGGATCCCCAATGGTAATGAAGGCTGCGTCCTTGCCTTTTTGGACAAACTCCAGAATCCGGCGGGCATTTTCTTCCCAAGCTCTTTCCAAAGTTTCCTGCTCGCGGGTCATTGGAAAACTGAGCCTTACGACCTCTGCACCGTTCAGCATGTGAGATTTTGCATTTTCAAGCGCCAGGGAGTATTCATTTTTGCTAGAGGCCGCAGCAAAAATCACCTCCACCTGGTTCAGAATTTTCATCGCTTTTAACGTGATAAGTTCTGGATCTCCAGGCCCAACACCTACTCCATATAAGGTTCCCGGTTTCATAGTTCTCATCCTTTTAGAAGGTTTGTAATCAAACCCACACACAGAATTTTATTTCACCACAAAGAACACTAAGATCACAAAGACTTCAAAAATAAAACAGTGTCTTTGTGTGCTTTGTGACCTTTGTGGTCTACACACCACCCGCTACCCCATATACGCTAAGTTATTTTGTAAACGTTCACACGTTGCATTTATGCCATACGGGGTTGTTTTGATAGATGAACGTCGAACATTGAACAGACTGAACATCGAACATCGAACGTCCAACATCGAATTTTGAATGAAAGACATAAACAAGGGCAAGAATCTCGTTAAAATGACTCAGGGAGACTCAGAGATGGTTGCCCCGGATATTTGAAAACAAATGGAATTAAATTGCGGAGCGGATCAACATCATTATTCGACATTCAACGTTGGACGTTCGATGTTCGATGTTCATATTTTTCAGTCCCTCCTCGGCAATAACAACTTAGTGCTTATGACCCGTTGCCTCCTGGTCTTGGGGCTATTGACTAAGATCTGGATGGAGAAATGCCGCCAACTTCTCCACCGCTTCCACCGACCTGGGTCCTGGCCGAGAAAAAATGTGCTCATCTACGAACAGGACCCGTTCCTCTTCCACCGCCTTTAGAACTCGAAAATTTGGCCTTGATTTTGGATCGGCCGGATTGCGGTTCATGGGGCCTTTTTGGACCACGTATACCTCAGGATTGTAGCCAACCAGGGTTTCGATATTGATCCGGACCAGCTTCTTTTTGTTTGGCAGACAATTGATGCCGCCGGCCTTCAGAATCACGTCATTCACAATGGATTGTTGTCCTGCTCCCAGGAGATTTGGATACCGCACCTCGAAAAATACACTGGGCCGGTGCTCAGTTGCTGTCAGCCTCCGGCTCGATTGCTGGAGTCGATTTCGCAATTGTTTCACTAACCGGTCGGCCGCTTCCTCATGATCAGTGAGAGTTCCCAGCCTGTGAATGACTGAGAAAAGCTCCTCAAAAGTAGTTGGCTGGAAGGAAGCTACTGCGAGCCCTTTATCCGCTATCTGACGGATTACCTCGTGTCCGTATTTCCTTCCGGAGGCTTGAAGAATGACATCCGGCTGCAACCCCAGCACCAGCTCCATGTTGGGCCGGAGGTGGGTTCCCACACTCGGTTTGTTTAAAATAGCCGGGGGGAAAAAATCTGCCCTGGTCCGGGCCACCAGGAGGTCTTCTAGCCCCATGGCGAACAAGATTTCACTGTAAGCGCCGTAGAGTGAGATGATTCTCTTGGCAGGCTCCTGTAGGGAAATGACCTGCCCCAGGTCGTCAGTTATCTGCACCTCGGCAGAAGCCATCTTCGGTAGAGACAGCCAAGTGAAAACAAGTATCAAAACTACTATACATCGACCACATCGGAGCATCTTACTGGCCGCCAAATCTCGGGGGTCTTACCTTGAGCCTAGTTTCTAGTTTTTTGCTGTTCTCTGTCTTCCAACATTTTTTTAAATTCGCAATCCCAAATTCGCAATTCGCGATAATCTCCCTCTGCCCGCTGCTCACTGCTTCCTGCCAGCTGTCTTTCTCTATACTCTCTGCCTTTGCGCTATGCGCTATGCGCTTGGCGCTCTGCGCCCGGCACAAACATCGCTTGAGGCACACCAGTATCGGGGTGCGGGATAATTCTGACCTCTGTCTCATAAATCTCTGACAGATTCTCCTCAGTAAATGTCTCCATGGTAGGGCCATCGATGTTGATCCGCCCGTTTTTTAAAAAAATCAAACGCTGGCAGTAAAGGGCTGCCAGATTCAAATCATGCATGGCGCACAAGAAGGTGGCACCTTGGTTGTTCTTTTCCGAGAAGAGGTCGAACATCTGCATCTTGTGAGCCACATCCAGGTTGGCTGTGGCTTCATCGAGCAATAGGAGTTCTGTTTCTTGGGCCAGGGCCCTAGCAATAATAACCCGCTGTGCTTCTCCTCCGGAAATCTCGCTGATCCGTCTTTGCGCCAGATCCAGGGTGTCAGTAAGGCGCATGGCCTCCATAGCTTTGGTCAAGTCCTCATCGCTATCACTGCCGAACTCACGTTGGTGTGGATAGCGTCCCATAAGCACCACTTCGATACACTTAAAAGGAAAAGATATCTCTTGTCGTTGAGGCACCGAGGCTTCCACTAACGCCAACTCACGAGCAGAATAGGCCGAAAGCTCCTGGCCGGACACAGTGGCCTCACCTGAGTCCAAAGGCACAACCTTGCTAAGACAAAGAAGCAGAGTAGTCTTGCCACTTCCGTTTGGACCGAGAAGCCCTACGAGTTCACTTTTCCCAACATGGAAATCCAACTCATGCAGCACTACTCTATCACCGTACTTCGCTGTCAAGCCTTGGACGCTAATCAAGAATCACGCCTCCCCTCCTCCGCTTGAGGAGAAGGCAGAAAAAAGGTCCACCAACCAGAGCGGTGACCACGCCAACCGGGAGCTCCTCACCACCAGGTAAAAGGGTGCGTGCCACCACGTCAGACCAGAGCAGGGCAAGCCCCCCGAGGAGTCCGCTGAGAACCATGAGCCGCTGATGCGCCGCTCCCATGGTCATGCGCACCAGATGGGGAACCACGAGACCCACAAAACCGATAACTCCGGAAACCGAGACTGCGGCGGCGGTAAGCAGACTACCTCCAACCAAAAGTCGGCGGCGCACCTGTTCCACTTCAACCCCAAGTTGACGTGCCTGCACTTCCCCCATCGTCAAAATGTCCAGTTCCCGGGCACATTTTACCACTAGATACAAACCCAGGAGCAGATAGGGGAGTGAAAAAGCAACATGGATCCAGCCTCGTCCCTGAAAACTCCCCATCACCCAAAAAACAATCGCCGAAACCGCCTCTTCATCCAGTGCCTTGATCAAAGCAATGAGGGCGGAGAGAAACGTCGCCACAACTATGCCAGCCAGCACCATTGTGTCCCGGCGCAAGCGTCCTTGTACCCGGCCGAGAATAACCACCAGGGCCAGAGCACCCAGGGCTCCCACCAGGGCCAATAGTGGAATGGTACCCAGCCCCAGATAGGAGGCACCCCCCAATCCCAGGGCAAAAGCCAAGGCTGCCCCGAAGGCGGCACCGCTGGCAACTCCTATGGTAAAAGGATCAGCCAGTGGATTCCTCAGGACTCCCTGGAAAACAGCTCCGGCCACCCCCAGCGCAGATCCCACCAAAAAAGAAAGAACCACCCTACTCAAACGAATGTCAAAAACAACCAGCAGCGGCGTCCGCTCAACCGTTCCAGACTGTACAAGCCCCAGCCCCTCGCCAATGGACTCGATTACAGTCTTCCAGGAGAAGTGCAACCGGCCGATTCCGGCGGCTCCTAAAACTGATAAAAAAGATACCATTGTCAAGAGTAGCAGACCGAGGACAAAAACTCTCCTGGAGGCAGTCAGTCTGCCGCGAATTTCCTCCAATTTCATTGAGGCTCGATTCGACCCAGGCAATAAGATTCTCCCTCTATTGGAATGCTGCTTAGCATCTCCTCCCCTTTGACGGGGGAGGGCTAGGCCTGCCCGCCACCGCTCTCGCGCAGGCCCGCCCGGCATCGCGAGGCTTCAGTCGAGGCGGACGGGCGAGGCAGGAGGGGTGGGGGTGAAACATCAGTCAAGATGACTAAACGCGGATTTCAAATGATCAACCCAAATGTCCACGAACTCCTGGAATTCAGCTGTGCCTTTAAGCACAGGCAGGCATTGGATTCCTTCCTGTTCCAAGATGGATTTCCAGGAATCTTGCTCCGGTCCTGCCATGTCGTTTCTGGCATGATCTCCAGCCACAGACATGAACGGCATCAAATAAACTCGTTTGATTCGCCTTTTTTCCAAATCAGCCTTGATGTCGTCGATCTCCGGCCAGCCTTCCACCGTACCCACGAAGACATTGGGGTCCAACTTCTGTAAGTGATAAGCCAGGGCCGCATAGTAGACATCGGCGGGGTGGTGAGTACCGTGCCCCATCAACACTACCCCCTCCTTCTTCTTGCGTTCCCTGGGAATTACTTTGATGATTGCCTCTGCCACCCTTTGCACGTCCTCACTTGTGGCCATCAGAGGGTAGCCAACCAGAACCTTTTTGATACCCTTGTCCATGCCGCCAAATTTGTGCACGTTTTTCAGCATGCCATGGAATTCCGCTCCAGGTACGGTATGAAGCGATTGCACAACCACATGGGTGAAATTCTCCCGCATCATCTTGGCCAGGGCCTCTGCGGGTGTAGCTACGTGCTTCCCCTCCTTGGCCATCTTCTTGATAATAATCCGAGAAGTATACGCCCAGTAAACGGGTACTCCTGGCAAACTTTTCTTAACAGATCGTTCGATGTTGTCGAACGATACCTGGGCCTCGGGAACGGTGCTACCGAAAGCCACGAGAAGGATTCCTTTTTTCATTGGCCTTTTATCTCCATGCGCAGCCAAGAGTGCTGGGAGCGGTACAAGAAAAATCAGGGCGAGCAGAACCAGCAATTTAAATGCGGTTTTTGTCCTCACCTTCTGCCTCCATTTCTCCTCATTTCGAGGCAAATTGGTCCTCCGGACACCCCACCCTACGGGCGGGTCCCCGGTTTCCAAGCACCAAGTCTCAGGGTTTCAGGTGTTCCGCCGGAGGCGGATCAGGTGTCAGGAAAGAAAGACCACAAACTGAAACCTGAACACTGAAACCTGAAACCTCCACAAAAGCTCGCAATCTTTACCAGCAAAGCCACTGCAATCTGACCTGGCACTAAGGACCAAGTTTCGATGTTGAACAAAAAAAGCCTTGAGTCTTTCTGGAGACTCAAGGCTTGCACCCAGCTTTCTTTAACCTCGAGGGGTTCGGTATCCTCGTACCGCGAACCGGCAACTTTACCATTGTTGACGATTCTGGAAAGACGGCAGGTCTTCTGGCTCTCCCGATCTCCGGCTCGCCTTCCCACCCCGCTTCGTCCCAAGCGCTTTAGAGGGACTTACTGGGCAGTGACTTTAACCCTGGGCTGGATTCTGGCTATATTTGCCAGTACCCTTCTCGACCCGGAGTATACCGGAAATATCTAACCCCACCTGCACAACCTCGCCGTGGAGATGAGGTCGGGATGACAGCGGCGGGACCGCTCCCGACTTTCACGGGATTCCCTTTTAAACCCGGTCCACAATGAACAATGTGGCCGAACGGCACCGTCCTTTTATGTGCGGTTATCATATCAGCACCAGCGAATTTCAGTCAAGCCCTCAATGAGTTGTCCAGTTTGCAATCTATTACCTTCTTCTGCATTTTGGCACGTACTTTGCTGTAGAGGTGCTCCATGGGACTACGCACTGAACGACTGACTTGAGTAGTGCACCCTAAAAATGTGCTTTACCAGTTAGGAGAACCGCAAAGGACATACGTCTGCATTAAATGCAGAAAGACATGGGTCAGTGGACCCCATAGTAATGAGTATTCTG
>JAJDNL010000268.1 GCA_022340745.1 Deltaproteobacteria bacterium | reverse complement strand
CTCCTTGCTGGCCAGATCCACGGCCAGTGCTGTGCCCAGAGAACGGCCGAAGAGCAGGATGTCACTTGGCGCAATGGTCCGCTCCCCAACCAGGTAATTCCATGCACCACGGGCATCAAGATAGGTACCGGCTTTGGAAATCTGGCCTTCGCTGAGGCCGAACTCACGGTAATCAAAAATGAAGATAGAGATGTCCAGATACCGATGGAGGAGAGCAAGATTTTCCAAGCGATGACTTATGTTGCCGGCATTACCGTGAAACCAGAGAAGGGTGGTGTTTACCTCGGGATCGGATGACGGCACAAACCAACCGTGCAAACGGGTGGAGTCAGCAGCCGGAAAAGAGACATCCTCGTAGTTCAGGTGATAGTCCTCCGGCGTCCCTTCAAGTTCCCGCATGGGGAAAAAGATGAGACCTTTTTCAGAGAGCATTGTCCGTTCCAAACAAAGCAATCAGTAGTCAGAATAAGTAATTCCGAATTTCGACATCCCAAATCCCAAGCACCAAATCTCAAGGTGTCAGGTGTCGGGTTTCAGGTGTCAGGAAAAGAACAAAAAAACTGAGACGTGCTGGAGCGAACCGGCAGTGGGGAACACTGAAACATTATCTCACATCAATGGGCCAGCCCTGAGGACGCAATTCATCAATATGCAACTAGCACAAGTTATTATAGACCTCAAGATCCTCCACATCCATGAAATTCTTCGTGGTCACTGACTTTCCCTTCTGACACCTGACACCTGGCTTCTTTGTCTATGCTCCATGCCCCATGCCTTCCCACATCCCGGATCTACGCTTCAGGATTCAGCAACTTTTTGACATTTTGGTGCAACTCCCTGAGTGATTCGCCACTCAGCCAATAGGTTCGAGCTGACTCACTTCCTTTGGAGAAATTGAGCATTCCACGTTCACTTTTTTCAGAGGGAACTTCGAGCAATTCAAATGTGCCAAGCTTCTCATCATTTTCGGCGTAGAGAACCAGCTCTAAGACTTTGTTTTTGGCAGAAGAATGCACCCGGGGGAAGTCACCAGGAAGGTACTCCAGTTCCTGCAGCCCCCAAAGCAGGGAGTTGACCCTCCAGTTCTCTGGATTCTTGCGGTCTTCACCCTCACGCCAGTTCCAGGTGTCCTCGTTTTTTTCTAGCCTGAAAGCCTCGCCAGCCAAGATCAACGAAAGAGCCTTGACCTGATCCAACTCGAGCACCAATAAAGTGCGGTCTTCCAGGTCACTGAGAGTCTGGGGCAGTTCTGCCAATAGGTTCTTTTCCACCATGGCCACCCCAGGAAGTTCTCCGCCCTTGGCGTAAACGGACTCATCCTTGCTATTTCCGAGCAGCAAGGTCTCTGTTTTTTTTGGAGTGGAAATCGTGAGTCGAATTTTGGCAGGGGCCAATCCCAGCAGAGCAAGATTGTCTTCCTCGTTGTCCAGAAACCGCTTGGCGCGCAAACGGAAAAGCTGACTGAGGAAGCGTTCCACTTTGGAAGTCTTGATCTTCACCTCCACCGCTGCCGGTGCCCGCCACAGTTTGTTTTCCGCTCGGGTCAGAATGAGTTCGTTTTTGCCACGATTAAGTTCAATCCGCTCGACCTCATCACTGTGTGCAGTGAAAAATTCCTTGCTGCGCAAATCATAGAGGCTCTTGTCAAATGATTGTTGTGTCGCCGCGGTGATCAAGACCACATGGTTTTCCTGGTCGCTGCTGGCGTAGTACTGATTTCCCACCACTGCTTTGGCCCCGAGGCGCAGGTGATGGCGGGAGCCGTCCGCTAGAAAAGAGAGGTGCAGCATCGGTTGGTCCAGGCCATACGGCTGAAGATCTTGAGCCGCAGCCTCAACCTCGCGCTCCATCTTCAGGGACTCCAGAGCCGTCAAAAGACTTGCCACGGCGAACTCATCGCCCTTCGTATTTATGGGTTCAATGATTTGCCAGTGGCCGTTTTTTGTCAGGTAGATGGGTGCGGCCTCAGCTCTTTCCAGTTGAAGGGCAGTGATCTTAGTCTTATCCACCTGGAAAAGATGACGGGCAGCCTCTTCCTGCTCGATATGGGCCCTGCGGCCAACCACCTCAAAGTAGTAAAAATAACCAGCAAATGCCAGGAAAAGGATAAGGTAGATGAGAGCGGTTCTTGTCCTCATCGATGTTTTCTCCGCGACTGAAATACCACCAACCCGCATGCCACTACCACCGCCGGCATCAGCAGCAGACCTACCCAAAAAAGGAGCCGGTTCTGCGACTTGCTCAGGGTTAGTGGCGCGCCCGCTGTCGTGGGTCGTTGGATGCTGATGAGATTTTCCTGTTGACCCAGGAAATTAATGGCATTCAGGAAAAAGTCAGCGTTGCCCTGCAGGTTGAAGTAGCTGTTGCTAACGAAATCGCTGTCGCCAAAAACCAGAAGATGCGCCTGGCCACCAGAGTCAGAGGACTCTGGGGACGTGCCAGTTGGTTGCTCCTGGCTCTTTGGATTATTTTCCGGGTCTTTGGCTGAAATTGCAGCAATAACAGCAACACTGATGGGTCCTTTTTGTTCCGTGGCTTCATCAAAGGTGGGAGGCTCTGTCTGTCCAAGGCGGAAGCCTGTTTCAGCCCAGGAGTAGGAGGAGGTGAAGGCGAGTTCAAGCAGGTCAATGGAGTCAGGCACCCCCTCGGCTGAGGCAATGGATCTTGTTGTAGGAAAGAAGCAGGCGACGTTAAAGCCGTCTGTGATCTTGTGAGAACCATACTCGGTAATGACCGGAATGAGATAGCTGGCTCCAAAGACCCGACTCATGGTGTCCACAATAATGTCAGGTGAGATTATGATTCCATATGATTTAAGAAAGCCGGCCACACCGCCATCTGAGAAAGGTTCGAGGAGGAACATAACACTGCCGTTGCGGATGCTGTACTGTCGCAAAGCATCGAGTTCGATAGCCAGTAAAGGCTTCTGTGGATCAGCTACCACCACGATGGCGGCGTCATCAGGTATCTTGGGATCCACCAGCAAATTAAGAGTTTTTACCTGGAAGTTTTCCTTTTCAATGGCGGCTTTGGCCGTTGCATAGCCGTCCTTTTCGACATTGCTAATATCTCTCTCGCCATGCCCGGTCAAAAAGTAAACCGTTCTTTGCTGCTCCTGAGTCAGCTTCAGGATGGCGTTGGTAATAGCTTCTTCATCGGCGGTGGGTATGGTCTGAGTTTTGCCGAAACCTTCAAGCACCAAAGTCCCATAGGTGCGAATCTGATAATGCTTGGCCAGACTGGGATTCCGATCTGGATCCGTGAATTGATAGTTGATCTTCTTTGAGTAGTATCGGTAGGTCTCAAGTAAATCGCGGGTTTTCTCCCGATTGGGGTCGGCTTCCTGATAAAAACCCTTGATAGTGATGTCGTCTTTCAGTGACTCTACAATTTTTTGCGACTGATCTGAGATGCTGTAGCGTTTGCCTTCGGTAAGATCCAGTCGTATGGGATGACGCTGGCTAATGAGGGCCACCAAAACCAAAATGCCGAGGAAGGCAAGAAAGCCCAAGGCTGTATTGGAAAAAAGACTAAGTTTGCTAGGCTTTTTGATCATTGCCGACTACCCCCTCCAGTGACGAGATTCCAGGATTCGAAGAGTGGAAAACAAAAAGAACAGAGTGAAAAGGAGATAGAACAACACGTCCCGGGAATCCAAAATTCCCCTGGCAAAGTTGTCAAAATGAGTGAGCAGGGAGAGATACTTAAGGAAACTCCCCAGAGTTGGACCTACCAGGGTTTCGGCCCAACCGATGATCCACAGCAGCAGCAAGGCTCCAAAAGCGAGAGCCGCTGCGATTATCTGGTTCTGAGTCAGCGAGGAGGCAAAAAGGCCGAGGCTGACAAAAGCGCTGCAGGTCAGCAAAAGGCCCAGATAACCACCCATGATGGTGGGCCAAGGGGGATTGGTGAAGGCCTCCAATAAGAACATGGCAGGCAAGGTGGCCGCCAAGAGAAGAGCCAAAACAGAGACGCCAGCGGTGAATTTTCCCAGCACCGTCCCCCGGTCAGAGATTGGGTAAGTAAATAAGAATTCTACGGTGCCCGTTTTTTTCTCTTCGGCGAAGAGCCTCATGGTGATGAGTGGTACCATGAGCAGCAGAACAACACTGATGCTTCCAAAGAACGGCTCGAGTACCATGTCCGTAAGGTTGAGTTGTTCAGAGAGAAAAGGGGTCCTGCCGGCCTGAAAGCTCAAAAGAGAGTAATAGGCAACTGACGAGTAGAAGAAATATCCGACCAGGGCCAGAAAGATGAAGGCAACCACATAAAAGATGGGTGAGGCGAAAAACCGATACAGCTCTTTACGGTAGACAACGTAGATTCCCTTCATTTTTGCTCCTTCCCGGCCTCTTCATCGGTTACCAGCTGCATGAAAATCTCCTCCAGGCTCATGTCCTGCAGCGTAAGCGCGCGGAGCTGCCAGCCACTCTCCACCACTGTGCGAGCCAGTTCAGGGCGCAAATCCTGGCCACGGCTGGTCTCTATGAGATAGCTGGACTCACCATTGGTGGGCTTGACCTCCAAAACACCAGTCACTGCCTCAAGCTTCTGCACAACCTCAGCCTCGGGCCCTTCGACCTCGAGGTACACCTGCAGGTTTCGCTGTAGTTGAGCGGTGAGGTTTGCCGGAGTGTCAGTCGCAACTATCTGACCGTTATTAATGATGAGGATACGTTGACAGATTTGACTCACCTCGGGAATGATATGGCTGCTGAGAATGATGGTGCGCTCAGCACCCAACTGTTTAATCAAGGAGCGAATTTCAACTATCTGGGAGGGGTCTAACCCTATGGTGGGTTCGTCCAGAATAAGGATAGCTGGATCATTTAAGAGCGCCTGGGCGATGCCAATGCGCTGGCGGTAACCTTTTGACAGATGCCCAATGAGCCGCTCGGCCACTGAGGTAATGGTGCAGACTTCCATCACCCGTTCTATCTCTTGCCCACTGCGAAAGCGGGAGACTCCCTTGGCGGCCGCAGCAAAGGAAAGAAAGCGGCGGGTGGTCATATCCAGGTAGAGGGGTACATTTTCTGGGAGATAGCCAATCTTACCCCGCACCTCTAAAGAATGTTGCTGGCAGTCCAGTCCAGCCACCCGAGCTGTTCCCGAGGTGGGTGGCATGAAGCAGGTGAGAATTCTCAGGGCTGTGGTTTTACCTGCCCCATTGGGGCCGAGGAATCCAACGATTTCACCTTGGTCCACCCGAAAACTTACCTGGCGCAGGGCAACCAACGAGCCGTAGAGTTTGGTTAGGTTGTCAACCTCTATCATTCTGGTTCGTCTCCTCACTCCCGCAAAACATAGTGACCTGGTAAGCGGTGAGCGGTAAGCAGTAAGCGGTAAATCGTTATCTCACATCTCACATCCCACATCTGCAATCTAAAATCTACAATCTTCCCCATGCTCTTTGCGCTCTGCGCTCATATACAAAAATGGCGGTCGAGAGACCACCGAGTGGATAGAATTCCAGTCTTTTCAACGAGCTAGGAGCTGGAAATCGAGTTGTTGGGTAACCTTTTTGGTTCCCACTGAGCTGCCGCAGTACTGACAGAGATACTCATGGAGTTCACCGTCAGGGAGAAAAAGGAGAAGTTTTTGCCGCACCGGTGTTGCCTGGCGGCACTTGGGGCAGAATAGAGCAGTGGCCTGAAGCTCATCAAACTGTTTGTGCTGATTCTGCCGAACGTTCATCGTGGAAGTTCCCTCCTGACATCAGCGCGGTTCGAAGATTTCAGGTAGTCAGGTCAGCAGCTATTTATGCTTGTGTTTGGATTTGGACCGCTTCCCCTTATCCCCCCAACTCCAGAATTTGAAATGCTTCTGAGAGGATTTCTTGCCATTTTCGATCTCGGCAAATTCTCGTAGAAGCTCTTCCTGACGTTTGTTAAGCTTCACCGGTGTTTTGACCTGGATGTCTATCAATAGATCCCCCCGGCCATATCCTCGCAGATTTGGTACCCCATCTCCCTTCAAGCGGATGATCTCGCCGCTTTGGGTGCCGGGTTTGATTTTTACGCTGCGGCTGCCGTTCAGAGTCTGGATTTCGATGGTATCTCCGATGGCAGCTTGGACCATTGATATCGGAATCTGGCAATAGAGTACGTTGCCATCCCGTTCAAAAAATTCATGTGGCTCCACATGTAACCGTACGTAGAGGTCTCCGGGGGGACCTCCACGGTAGCCGCTTTCTCCTCGATTTGGAATTCGGAGACGGGTACCGGTATCAACGCCTGCCGGAACCTTGACCAGTACTTTTTTGGTTACTTTCTGTTGACCGGAGCCATTGCAACTGTTGCATGGATTCGTAAGAATCCGTCCTTGTCCTCCACAGCGATGACAGGTTGTGCTGATTCGAAAGAAACCCTGTGACTGCAAAATCTGACCTTGGCCTTGGCACAGTGGGCAAACTTGCTCCTCTGTGCCAGGCTCTCGCCCCGTTGCTCCACAAGGTTCACATGCTGCGCTGGTTGGTATCTCTATTTCCTTTTCGGTTCCAAAAATCGCCTCAGCGAAGTCGATGCGCATGTCGTACAGGAGATCAGCACCAGGGCGGGCAGTAGTCCTTTGACCCCTCCTGCGGTTACCAAAGCCGAAGAAGTCCTCAAATATGTCTCCGAAAGTAGAAAAGATGTCGTCAAAGCCACCGAAACCAGTAAAGCCAGTACCCTGCAGTCCTTCATGGCCGAACTGGTCATAGATATTACGCTTCTCTGTATCTCGCAATACTTCGTAGGCCTCAGCCGCCTCCTTAAACTTTTCTTCAGCCTCTTGGTCACCAGGATTTCGATCCGGATGGTACTTGAGCGCGAGTTTTCTGTATGTCTTCTTTATCTCTTCTCCAGAAGCTTGACGATCAACGCCAAGGACCTCATAGTAGTCTCGCTTATTCATCAAATTCATTCCTTGCATCCAAGAAATGCTGGTTCGGCTGCAGTAAGGGGCCGATTAGGTGCACTTCTCCTTCACGCCTTGTCAGAAACTTCATGGAAAAGGTTCATAACTTTTGCGATTTTTATAATCATCCAGCCTATATTTGTCAATGTTATAGACAGCCTAGGAGAGCGTGCTGCTGGCTCTAAGAAGAGGAAGGATGATGGTGCATATCCGCAGAGCGCATAGCGACAAATATTTCCTCTCGACGCTTTGCGCTATGCGACGAAGTCCCCCTCCCATCAGGGGAAGGGTTTTTTCTGGGCGGAAACTCTTTAGTGGAGCACTTGTTCCTGGGCGGGAGATTGCAGAAGTTCTTCCACTTGTGCCACTTTTTTAGGGTTCTCTGCCTGCTGGTAAGCTGAACGAGCAAAGAAAAGCTTGCCGAGGTTCAAAGCGTTGTCCCCCAGTTGTATCCACTCTTCTGGGGGCGGAGATTCTTCCAAGATCTTCGCTAAACGCTGACAAAGAAAATAGTCTCCCGTGGCAACACACTGTTCCTTGAGCTGCGTCAAGCCTTCGTAATGCTCCGCTTTTTCAAAAAAATCGATAGCATCGGAAAGGCGATTATCATGCAAATAGCGCTCGCCCAACTTTATCAGCTCAGACTTGTCTGCCTTGCCGGAATTGAGTAGATCGCGTTTTTTCAGGCAACTCAGGAGTTTCTTGCCTGCCAACGCCGACACCTCCGTTAACTCTCTGTCGCTCAGGCTGTCAACATCGGGCACAAGCGCCGATGCTCATTTGGCCTTATCGTCAGGACTATCTTCTTGTTCAACTGCTTCTTTACTCGATTCATCCTGCTCCGGGGGGGCAGCTTCCTTTGCGGTCTCCTCGGGAGGGGTGTCGGATTCAGCAGTCTCAGGAGAGTCCTCCACAGTTTTGACGACGGCTTCTTCTTGGTCGATCTTGACTATGTTGTCAAAACTGATCTCTCCAGCAGCGATTTCCCTCAACGCCAGCACAACTTCTTTGTTCTTGGGTGCGTCTACCAAGAGGGGAGCTCCTTTGCGAAGCTGAATAACCCGCCTGGCGCCAAGATGAACCAGCAAGAAACGATTGTTAACCTTTTCAAGACAATCTTCAATTGTGACCCGAGCCATAGTTATCCTCCTCGAACCAAGCATTTATAGCCGAGAAGCTTGCAGGAAGCAAGGGAAAAGTGAGGTCAGCAGGCAGCAAGCAGTGGACAGCAGGCAGTAGTATGGAGATGGAAACTGAGAACAGCCTGCCAGCTATTACCTGGTCGAGAATATAAACCGCAGAACCGCAGAACATTGAACCGCAGAATATCGAAGTAAAAAAATGCATTTCTGCTTCCAAAAACTTCTGCTGTTCGAAATTTCTTGTTCGATATTGTCCTCCGGACTCCCCACCCTGCGGGCGGGTCCCCAGTTTGTCCTCCGGACTCCCCACCCTGCGGGCGGGTCCCCAGTTTGTCCTCCGGACTCCCCACCCTGCGGGCGGGTCCCCAGTTTCGATATTCAAAAAAAGGGGCCCAGGCAATCCGGAAACGCAAGCCCGGACGCCTGGGCCCGTTTTTCACCTGCTGAAATGATCTAATACATACCTTCCATCCCGCCACCTGGCGGCATTGCCGGCATAGGTTCGTCTTTCTTAGGTTTTTCGGCAATCATTGCTTCCGTGGTCAGGAGTAGTGAGGCTACACTGGCAGCGTTCTGCAGGGCAAACCGCACCACTTTAGTAGGATCTATCACCCCTGCCTTGTAAAGATCTTCGTACTTTTCAGTCTCAGCATTGAAACCAAAGGCTCCCTTTTCGTTCTTGACCCGGTCAACCACCACCGAGCCCTCATGCCCGGCATTATTGGCGATCTGCCGGACTGGTTCCTCCAGGGAGCGCTTGACGATATTCACACCGAAAGCTTCCTCGCCCTCGGCCTGCAACTTCTCCAAGACCGGAGTGCAGCGAAGCAGGGCTACGCCGCCACCGGCGACAATACCTTCTTCAACAGCAGCCCGGGTAGCGTTCAAAGCATCCTCCACCCGTGCCTTCTTTTCTTTCATCTCAGTCTCGGTGGCAGCCCCAACGTTGATCACTGCCACACCGCCAATGAGCTTGGCCAAACGCTCTTGGAGCTTCTCGCGGTCGTAGTCAGAAGTGGTTTCTTCAACCTGAGCGCGGATCTGTTTTACTCGGCCCTCAATGCCATCCCGGGTGCCACCACCATCCACGATAGTGGTGTTGTCCTTGTCAACCCGCACTGTTTTGGCCGTACCCAAATCATTAACGGTCACACTCTCAAGCTTGATGCCCAAGTCCTCTGAAATCACCTGACCACCGGAGAGAATGGCAACATCTTCCAACATGGCCTTACGCCGATCGCCAAAACCAGGGGCTTTCACCGCACACACCTTCAAGGTTCCACGCAGTTTGTTTACCACCAAGGTGGCCAGAGCCTCTCCCTCAACGTCCTCGGCAATGATCAAGAGCGGCTTGCCCATCTTGGCAACCTGCTCGAGAAGGGGGAGCAGGTCCTGCATAGTGCTGATCTTCTTCTCGTGGGTGAGAATATAGGGTTCATCCAGGACCACTTCCATGCGTTCGGGATCGGTGACGAAATAGGGCGAGGTGTAGCCGCGGTCAAACTGCATGCCTTCCACCACCTCCAGGGTGGTCTCCATGGCCTTGGCCTCCTCCACCGTAATAACGCCCTCTTTGCCAACCTTGTTCATGGCCTCGGCAATGATGTTGCCGATGGTTTCGTCGTTGTTGGCGCTGATGGTTCCAACCTGCGCGATTTCTGTCTGGTCCTTGGTGGGCTTGCTCATCTTCTCGAGCTGCTCAACCGCAGCAGCAACGGCCTTTTCAATGCCACGTTTGAGAGCCATGGGATTGTGACCCGCTGCCACCAGCTTGGAACCTTCATGATAGATTGACTGCGCCAGGATGGTGGCGGTGGTGGTGCCGTCGCCGGCCACATCCGAGGTCTTGCTGGCCACCTCTTTCACCATCTGGGCTCCCATATTTTCGAACTTGTCCTCGAGTTCGATTTCCTTGGCCACCGTCACTCCGTCTTTGGTAATGGTGGGGGAACCCCATGATTTTTCCAGGACCACATTGCGACCTTTGGGTCCAAGGGTTACCTTCACGGCATCGGCCAAGGTGTTGACCCCTCTCATCATCTTTTCCCTGGCCGCGCTGTCGTACTTAATCTCTTTTGCACTCATAAACTATTCCCTCCTTGTTGTCGAGGACAACAGCCTCGAACTTACTTGATTATGGCAAGTATATCGTCCTCGCGCATGATCAGATGTTCTTCGCCTTCGATCTTGATATCCGTACCCGCGTACTTACCGAAAAGGATCCGGTCGCCTTTCTTTACAGCCAGTGGACTGACCTTGCCATTTTCAAGGATTTTCCCTTTGCCAACGGCAAGCACCTTACCCTGCTGAGGCTTCTCCTTGGCAGCGTCGGGGATAATAATCCCGCCGGAGGTCTTTTCCTCCTCCTCGACTCGTTTGACAATAACCCGATCGTGCAATGGTCTTAACTTCATACAGCCACTCTCCTTTTTTTAATTGGCACTCCCTGAGGGTGCAGTGTGATGTTTAACCTCTAAGATATGAGCCCGTAGGTCTTCCTTGTTAGCACTCACCAGCAACGAGTGCCAATATAGGAGAATTTACTCATTAAATAAAAAATTTCAAGTAGAAAAGTTCACTTTTTTTCATTTTTATTGCAAAAAAAGAGGAGAAGTTTGGCGACGATCTTAATTTAGAGACAAGGCGCAAGGCGCAAGGCGCAGGGCAAAAAACGCAAGGAGAAAATAAGTCTTTTTCTACCTTGTGTCCTGTGCCTTAGGCCTTGAGTTCTTCTCTCCGCTGGGCCAGAGCGGCCATCCAGGTGAAGCTCCCGGTTGGGGGATATCCAAAAAAGACCAAATCTTCGCTCAACCAACGGTTAGCACTGAGCCCTTCACGTATCATCTCTTTTTCCAACACATACCTGTCCAGGTCCTGAAAGCCTGAAATCACGAGGGATCCTCCACTCCTGCTCAGTCGCAACAGCTCAGGAAGTTTTTCTCGGAGTACCTGTGTAGGCAAATTTGCCAGCACCATATCGAAGCTGCCGTCCACGGCCTCGGTGGAACCTCTGATAAGAAGGAGTTGTTGCTCCACGTGGTTGAGCGCAGCATTTGCCCGACTGGTGATAATTGCCCGATGGTCGAGATCGACTGCAACCGCACGTTTCACCCCCAGTTTTAATCCTGCCAGCGCCAGAATGCCGCTGCCGCAGCCCACGTCCACTAAGTCTTGGCAAGATTGCTGTTCCAGATTCTGCACCATGAGGCGAAGACACATTTTCGTGGTGGGATGGTAAGGTGGGAAAGCTTTGCTGCTTTTCAGGAGAACGCCCGTCGGGGCCCTGTCAACTACAGAACGGAACCAGGGACCACCGACGGTAAGAGAGCCATTGATACGATAGTAGAAAAGCACCACTATCTCCTTCCGCGAAGCGAAGGAGATAGCAGGCAGGAGGCAGCAGGCAGCAGGCAGCTTCTGAGTTGCTTACATGTCAAGATGGTCATCAGTTCACTTTATTGTATTTCTTGCTAACTGTCTCCCCAGAGGATTCTTACCTTCAACGTGATCGCAGGGTTCTTTGGAGGGTATTATACAAAAGGATTCACTGCCAGCTGAAAGCTGCAGTCTGCCCGCTGGAGTTAGCCATATTTGCGTTCGAATTCGGCCATAAAAGACACCAGAACCATTACCGCCTCCAGGGTTGAGGCATTATAGATGGAAGCGCGGCAACCTCCTACAGATCGATGGCCCTTGAGCCCGACCAGACCATTCGCCAGAGCCTCCTCAATAAAGGTCCCTTCGAGAGAGGCATCCTGCAAAAGGAAGGTGACATTCATGATTGATCTGTCTTCCTTGGCGGCAGTGCCGTTATAGAAATCACTTTTATCAAGATAGTCATAAAGGAACGCGGCCTTTTGCCTGTTAAGCTGCTCCATGTTGGCAAGGCCTCCTACGGATTCCTCAATCCATTTCATCACCAACTGAAGCACATACACCGCGAAACATGGCGGGGTGTTGTACATGGAGTTCTTGTTAACGAAGGTGGTGTATTTCAGCATAGTGGGTAGATCCCCCGGCACCCGTTCCAGCATGTCCTGCCGGATGATTACCAGGGTGACACCAGATGGTCCCACATTTTTCTGAGCCCCAGCATAAATGAGCCCAAACGGGGCAACATCGAAAGTACGGCCCATGATGTCGGACGACATGTCACTTATCAAAGGCACATGGCCTGTGTCAGGAAAGCTCTGCCACTGAGTACCTCGAATGGTATTGTTGGAGGTTATGTGAGCGTACGCAGCATCTTTATTGAAAACGACATTTTTGGGGATATAGTTGAAATCTCGGTCCTCCGAAGATGCCACCACTCGTACCTGCTTGCCAAGAATCTCTACCTCTTTGATGGCTTTGGTAGACCAGGTGCCGGTGTTGACATAATCAGCCACTTGGTCATCAGCAAGTAGATTCATGGGCACCATGGAAAATTGCAGGCTCGCCCCTCCTTGCAGGAAGAGGACTTTGTAGTCTCCACCGGTATTGAGCAATCTTTTTACCCGATCCGCCGCATCGTTGATCACATCATCGAACGTACTGGAGCGATGGCTCACCTCGGTTATGGACATGCCAGATCCATTGAAATCCAGAAACTCCGCCTGAATCTCTTCAAGAACCGGTAACGGCAGCGTAGCTGGCCCTGGATTGAAATTATAAATCCGCTCCCCCATCTATTGTTCCCCCTTGGCTCTACGTCCTATGCCTTCTCGTCTTTAAGAAAGTAGCGGTGGTACTCCTCCTCATCAAGGTGTCTTTTCATCAAGCCGGTGAGGTAGTCCACCAGTTCCTCAATCTCCGAGTCACTAAGTCGGTTGCTCAGCAACTTCATGAGGTCATCATCAGAGAACTTTTGCACGAATACAATGACAGAGCGTTCATCCTCCTCGCGTGAATATCCGAAAGCCATCATACCGTCATATGTTTCCACAAACTCATGCCGGTGTTGGCGCATACGCACTCCTATGAAGAAAATTCAGGGATTGAGGGATCGAGGGATTAAAAATTGATAATGTTAAATTCCCCAATTCCTAAATTCCTAAATCCGTAAAATCATTAATCCCTAAACTCCTCCATTATCAATCCAGACTGCCAATTCCTGCAAGTTTTGATGGATCATACTTTTTATCTGATGCCTGACCGGTCCCCCCTTCCAGCCCCGAGCCAAGCTCGCTTCAATAAAATACTGGATCCGGGTTCCGTTCTCGGTTGATTCTGGATCTACCCACCAATGGCCGCGAAAGGAGGCAAAAGATCCCCGAAGCTGGCGGAAACGGAGGTAGGGTCTATCCTCAACAACGGACATGACTACTTGGAGAGAAAATGACAACAGGGGGATGCCAACTATTACAGTCTGCTCAACTAGGCGGTAGTTGTCCTCTTTCTGCAAAATTTTGCTCATGCTGAACCCACTCAAATGTGAGGACATTTCCCCGAAGGAAGTAAGAACATGCCAAGCACGATCTGGTTCTGCCGCAACGGTCATTTCCGCCAATATCCCGCTGCCGTTCCGTTTGATGGTGATAGTGTTACCGTTGTTCGATTTCAACTTTTTACCTATTAAGTGGGTCCGTTGATCGCCAACTGCGGAATCAACCATATGTTTACTCGCACGGGAGATTATAACCGAGAAAAATTTTCTTTTCCGCAAGGCACATGACAATTGCAAACGAAAACCCCACTTTGACTCCCTCTGGCAAAGCGGGGTCGACCCGGCACGAGTCATGTTATTGCTCATTGGCGCTAACAATGCCCAAGGGGTTTGTGTTTGTCAAGGCAATTTTAATAGCCCGCAGAGTACTCAAAAATTCCAAATCACAATAACCGAAATTTGAGCTTCTATATTCCTTTCCCTGACAGCTGAAACCTTCTTTACCTCCGTCCCGATCCCCCTCGGCCTGGCTGACTTTGGGAGCGCTGCCGCATTCTTTCTCTTTGTTCTGTAGACATATTCTGATGGCGCTCTCGGAATTCCCGTCTCTGTTCCGGGGTCATGTTGTAGCGGCGTTCTCGGAACTGCTGTCTCTGTTCCGGAGTCATGTTTCTCCAGCGCTCTCGAAGCTGCCGTCTGCGTTCTGGCGGCAACCTCTGATACCTGTCCTGAACCCGTCGAAGCCGCTCTTGCTCTTGTGGTGGGAGATTTCTAAAGCGGTTAAAACTGCTGCGCGCCCGTTGACGTTGTTCTGGCGTCATCTGTTTCCAGCGCTTCAACCCTTTTTGTACCTGTTGTCGCTGCTCAGGGGTCAGGGTTGCCCAGCGCCGGGCTCCTTTCTGCAAGCGCTGTTGCTGCTGAGGGTTGAGATCTCGCCAGCGGTCTGCAAAAGGCTGCAGCGTTTTTTGTTCAGCCGGGCTGAGCTGGTCCCAAGGGATGGAACCTTCTGAGCCAAATGTTTCCGCTGACGCTGCCAGCAGCAAAAAGGCGGCAATGAGGAACAAGGAGCGCTTAAGGATTTTTCTTTTGATCATTTTCTGATTCCTGTTCGGGAGTCAAAAGCCAGTCTAAGTCGGTTGGATCGACCCACTTGCCATCATCGGTTTCCCACTGTCCCAGAAACTCAAGTAATTCACGAAATGATGAGTCCTGGCTCTTGTTATTCGAATGCTGGGAGCCGGCAGGAGATTGTCCGTTCTGGCCCACCACGGTTGCCGGCAAACTACTCAGCAAGAACACTATCATTACGGCAATAAATCTAACCAGCATCATTCATTTCCTCTGCCAGCCAGGCGTAAAATTCCATGTTAGCAAAGAATTCCGGATTCTCGCTCGCTGCAAGAATTTCCACATCTTCGATAGCACTGTAACGATCAGGTCCTGAGGGAGCGCGGGTCAGGAATATCGCTAAAGCAACAACAGCCGCTGCCGTGCCCAACCCTGCCAGGGAGAACCAAAATCGACGTCGGTGTAGGGAAGGCTTGCTTCCTGCTTTTCCCAGTGCTCGATGCCGGGCCTGGGTCAACTGCGACAGCGTCCTGGCATCGAGATTGTCGACACTATCATCCAGAGTCCTTCGAACCTTGTCGAGAAAGACACTCTCATTATCGTTGCTGTCTTGGCTCATGGCCAGTGATCCTCCAATAATTTTCGCAGCGTTCGGACGGCTCGGGAGTAATGGGTCTTCACACTTCCAGACGAACATCTCATTGCTACAGCTGTTTCACGAACACTCAAACCTTCCCAGGCCCGCAATAAAAAGGCTTGCTGCTGACGTGGCGGCAGGGTCCGGAGCGCTGTACCAAGAGCTGCCACAGAATCGTCGATAATGGCTTGATCCTCTGGATTATGCCCCGCTGGATCGGGAAAAGATTCAATGGAAGCCAATGCTTCTGTGTCATCCGCTTTGCCGATCGTCTGCAGCCAGCTGCGCCAGCGATTCCTCACCCTGGTGCGACGATACCAGTCTCTAATGGAGTTGACTAATATGCGATAAAACAGTGGCTTCAGATCCTCCTCTGGTCTTGCTCCGTATCGTTTTACCAGGTTGAGCATGGCTTCCTGGACGATATCGAGCGCGTCGTCGGTACTGTTGGTAGCAATCTGCGCCATGCGAAAGGCACGTCGCTCAACCGAGGCCAGGAACCGTTCCGTCGACTGGCTACTGTCCAGCATACATCCCCTTCGACGTGCCGCTCGATATGCGTCCGGAATCGCCAATCTGAGTCAAAGGACAAATCCGATTCGGGTTAGCGCCTACGGTTCGTCCTGCTATGGTTTCGAAGGTGCCCTTGATTCCCACGCCTATCCATTCTTCTGTTGGCGCGGTCGCCGCGTCTGTCGAAACGGTGGTCCAGGCGATCACCCTTGCGATCCAGTCTGGCGTCGATCCTATCACCCTTGCGATCCAGCCGCCTGTCAATGCGGTCACCTCGGCGATCCAGCTTGGCGTCAATCCTATCACCCTTGCGATCCAGTCTGTTGGCCACGGCTTCGTTGCCGTTTTGCCGTGCGCGCTCCGCCTTTCTATCATAATTGGCTTCAATACGGTCGCCTTTTCGGTCCAGACGTTCATCGATCCTATCACCCTTGCGATCCAGCCGCCTGTCAATGCGGTCACCCCGGCGATCCAGCCGTCCATCAAATCGATCGCCTTGGCGATCAAAACGGTTTTCTCGCCGCTTCTGCCTCTGCTCTCGGTATTCCAGTCTCTGTTCCGGAGTCATGTTCTGCCAGCGCGAACGCATTTCCTCTCTCTGCTCCGGGGTCATCTTCTGCCACCGCTCTCGCAGTTCCCAGCGTTGTTCCGTGTTCATCTGATCCGAGTCATCTGCCAGGCAGAATTGCGGCAATGTCCACCACAAACACATCAGGCTGCAAAATGTAATCAGTGTCAACTTTTTCATAGTATTTACCTCCTTAGCAAGGAAAATATTTTCGAGGCCTCTACACTGTAAAACGCAGAAGCCCCGAATCGGTTGACACCGAAGGTCATTTTTCTGCAAACTGAGTTCTCAGGGTGGAGTCAGAATTGAATGGTGTTTCAGGGGAAAAAGACGAGGTGTTGTGGGGCGCTAGAGTCTATGAAATTACAAATCCCAAGCACCAAACAGATACTGAATTACAGATGTGTGATGTGCGATGTGAGATACACTAACGTTTCATGGATTTATTATCCCACATCTCATATCTCACATCGAGCTTTCATTTGTTTTCCTGAAACCTAGTATTTCGGAACTAGAATATAGACGGGATTTCAACGTGTAAGCGCTCAGTCGCGATTACTATTGCCGCCAAAACGAGACCCAGGATAACAATTATCTCTACAAGAACATTTCTTATCTTTGATTTCATGACGAAATCTCCGGCCCAAGGGAAATGGAGAAGAGTAAAAGCATGAGCGCCACAAAAGTGAGGCTCCATCGAATGCTCATGAGACGGATGACGCTTTAAGGAGAAACGATCTGTATGGCAAATCTGCACACAGCAGTGTGCAAGCCTGTCCATTGCCGAGGGCAACCAGGGAGAAGGCTAGGCAGCCTTTTTTTCTGGATGCTCTTCCAATGTCTGGAGGTCCACTAAAGTTTCGGACTGTTGTTCTTGGTTTGGCGCAGAATCGGTCCAAAAGCCGTTGCCGGCCGCACAGAATCTACCCAACAGAATGCCAGCAGGAATGGAGATGATGAACCATGAGAGCAGAATGAGTGATAGCTTCATCGCTACTTTCCTCCTTGTTCCGAGGCAAGGAAACAGACTGAAGCTAAACGCTTCTGCTTGGCAAAGTTGCAATCAGTATGCCTAGCCCGGATATTTCATGAAAATGCTACAGCGAGCGCATCCCCCCCAGTCCGCCCTAGGCGGACTGGGAGAGCGAGCGAACTACAATGAAATGGTA
>JAJDNL010000065.1 GCA_022340745.1 Deltaproteobacteria bacterium | reverse complement strand
CTTTTTTCAGGAAGAAAATCATCCACAATCCCAGCCGTTGGCAAAGTAAACGTGCTAGATGGAAAGGCTGGGGAAGTTGACGGCTGGGTTGCCGTCGTTACTTCCGGCTATGATGAGGACGCGACACGGACCGGAAGGATTGCCGCTGTTAACTTCACTAGCGGCAGCAAGGAAATTATCTGGAAAGAGGGCAACTCAAATGTGAATGAACTGGCGACCCAAGCCAGAAGCGGAGCGAACCCTTACTACACCCTGACTTCACCTATTGCGGTGGATTCTGATGATGACGGCTATCTTGATCTGATTTACGCAGGTGACACCGAGGGGGCTCTGTGGAAGTTTTACTACGACTACAACGACACCCTTTGGAAGAAGGTGAAGCTGTTTGACACTGGTGGCCAGCCCATCACCGACAGACCTACCCTGGTGTTTGACGACCAGGACAACCTCAGGGTCTTCTTTGGCACCGGGAAATATCTGGTTGGGGTTGATAAGGACAACTCCTCCCGGAATGCCTACTACAGCATCGTTGAAACAAAATTCCAGGCGGCCAACCCGGCCACCGATGACAACCATGACCATTACACCAATGCACCGGCATCACCCCTCGGACCAAGTGATTTGGCGGATTTGACCGCAATCGAAACCGAGGGGGAATTGAGTAATTACCTGAGCGGCCTGTCCGAGGCGGAACAGGACGCCTTCAATGCCAGATACGACACTGGCTGGTACTTTCAGCTGGATGATCCGGGAACCGATCCCGGCGAGAGAGTGATTGAAGAATCCACAGTGGTTGCTGGTGTTTCCTTTTTTACCTCCTTTACGCCTAATGAGGACATTTGTGGCTTTGGTGGCGCTGCCAGAGTATACGCGGTGGACTACAAGACAGGATTGATCGCTACCGCAGGAAACGACACCACCCTGAGTGCTGACGGCGGCGGCAACATAACCGAGAGATACAAGGAATTAGGACCTGGTCTTCCTTCAAAGGTGGTCTTCCACAGGGATGCCGGCTCTGGGCTATCCAGTGTTATGGTGCAGACCAGCGACACTACCGTGCATGTTGAGACCGTGACCTTGACGGGCAGGTTGTGGGGTATCGGCTCCTGGCGGACGGTGGATTAGAGAGATCCAAAATCCCCCCTAACCCCCCTTTAAGAAAAGGGGGAAAAAGGGGGCTTTTATTAGATTGCAGATTTAAGATCTCAGATTTTAGATTGAAACAATCTGCAGTCAACAAGCTAAAATTCCATCTCTCAACCGAAAGTCCCCCTTTTGTAAAGGGGGATTTAGGGGGATTTCTTATGAGAGGAACGTTATTATGAAGAAATACATCCCACTACTGTTGCTGGCATTTCTTCTCATCCCCAGCTTTGCGTGGGCAGAGAGCACAGAAACCTTTGAAATCAAGGGAGTTATCGGTGATTGTGCACCGCAATCCCGGATCTATGAAGTCGATGGCACAATCTATGAATTCGCTGAAGACATTCCCATTCAGACCCCCTCCGGAGACGCCTTGACTTTCGCTGATTTGAAAGGTGGAGTGAGAATTAAAATCATCGCTGAGAAAGTCCCCGGCCCGGACGGCAAGGAAGAAGTTAAATACATTAGAATTATAGTGAAGAAAAAACAACGGGCAGGGAAGTAATCATATTTGAGATTGCAGATTTTAGATTGTAGATTGAAAAAATCTGCAATCTATAATTCCATATATCCTTCCACTAAAGACTGCGTCGCAATTTGTCATCCCGGCCAAGTCCCGCAAAGCGGGACGCGAGGCGGGATGACGGGTTATGCGAATTGCGACACAGTCTCTTGGGGGGAGGAGATTTTTGCAGAGTTAAGTGCGTGGGAATATAAAAATATTTTATAGTCCAAAATTTTTTTATATTGATTGCGTACTGAACTCCCCGGCAAAAGTAGTGTAAACCAGATAATCCGTCTCAGTAACTACTGTTTCATCTCCCCTGATGCGAACCCCGCCCTACACCCCCTGGAACCCTCTCTACCCCCGTGGTGTCTGCGAAAACAAGGGAAGCCATGTGATCTCCCTCCCGGATTACAAATGGCAGGCCTTCAGCCCAGTTGACCACTCACATGCATCCCTCCCTGATGGCACAGAATTTGCTCAGATTATCAACCTGAGGATACCAGGCAGCTTAACAGACAGTTTCCTCGAGTATGTTGGAGAGTTCTCATATGAATAAGGGATTACGATCAAAGGTGACTTCAGTGGCAAAGAAACCCATTAGTTTAAAAAGACGGCATGCACTGTGTTCGCCCTGCTGGGAAAATCAGCAAGGCTTCACCTTTCTTGAACTCGTGGTCATCCTCGCCATCATCGGCCTCCTGGCTGCTATCGCAGCTTTCGGCATTCCCGAGTGGCGGGCCAATATAACACTTAGAACCACAGCCAGGGACGTGATCTCTTCTTTTCAGTTCGCCCGGGTGGAGGCGGCCAAGCGCAACGCCACAGCGTCCATACAACTTACTGAGGGAGGTCAAGGTGTTGGTAAATGTCAGGTAGTCATTGGTGGTCAGACCCTGAGAGAGATGACCATGCCGCCCAGAATAATTCTGACTCCTCCCACCACACCTGTCACTACTTTTCAGTTCAATACCAGAGGAATACCCATTGGAGGCGGGGGAACAGTGGCTATAACCAATGGCGCCAAAACCTATAACATCATTCTATCACCGGCAGGAGCAATTAGCTTGAATGGGCCCATATAAACCCCCAATCGAGCCGAAATGAGGGAAATGGAGCAATGATTCTCAAACACTTCGGACACAACAGAAGGCAAGAGGGCGGATTCACCCTGGTAGAGCTCCTGGTTGCCATGGCAATAACTGCAGTTGTTATGGGGGCCGTCTACTCATTATATAAAACTCAACAGGAGAGCTATATAGCCCAGGACCAGGTGGTAGAAATGCAGCAAAACGTCCGGGCCTCACTTTACCAACTGGCGAGGGACCTGAGGATGGCAGGGTTCAATCCGCAACGGTCTCCCAATGTGGGAGGATTCGTGACCCAGCTTCCGGACGACGGCGGGGGGACAACCACAACAACTGCAACCAACATCGCTTTTACCATCGATCAGAATCAAAATGGAGTCATAGATGTCGACGCCGATGATGAACAGATAGCCTATCGGTTGGACGGCGCCACCGGTGCGTTGCAAAAATTCAGGGTGAGTGATGACACCTGGCAGACCGTAGCCGATAATATCAGTGCGGTGGATTTTGTCTATCTTGATCCCGACGGCACCGACATTACTGCGCTTGTCGCTGGCAGTCCCACTACTTTGTACGCACCCACAAATTTGCCCCACATCGATTCCATCAGATCAGTTGAACTGTCTATCGTCGCCAGGACAGGAAGAATTGATACGAGCTTTGGCGGCACACCTGCATATTTCAATCAACAAGGTGCAGAAATATTGGCGGCTCAAAACGACAATTACCGGAAACGACTCATAACTACTACCATTTTTTGCCGAAATCTTGGGCTCTAAATGATGTTTACAAATAAGAAAAAGCGAGGCTTGGAAATGAAACGAAATAGTATCCGTCAGGAAACCACGCACTGTCATCCTGAGAGCAGGCGAAGGATCTCGAGATTCTTCGTCGCTTCTCTCCTCAGAATGACACAGAGAAAGGCAGTTTCTGGATGGACACTCATGAGTAACCAAGGATTGACACTTCTGGAAGTTCTCGCTGCTGTAGCCATTTTGTCTTTCGGGCTTCTGGCCGTCGCCACCATGCAGGGCAGTTCGATCAGAGGCAATGCCCAGGCCATTGGCACCACCGAGGCCATAACCCTGGCCCAGGACAAATTAGAAGAATTGATGCGGCTGCCCTATAACGATGCGGACCTCGCTGACACGGACAACGATGGCACCAGCCAGGACGCCAATGATGACGGCATAGACGAAGTTGGACCGGACCTCAACTTCGGTCTTAATGATACCGTTGATGGGGGCGGAACCGTCATAGCAGATAACTCGGAAGTCAATGGCAGATATACGCTCTATTGGAATATCGCGGTGGATGAACCCATCGTCAACGTCAAGAATGTTCGAATTATCGTGGTTTGGACCGATAGGGGAGCGCAGAAAAATGCTACGGTGGATTTCATGAAAACGAACATCATTTGATTCTCATGATTCTACCGTGTGTATGGGACCATGTCCCTCAACTACGGTAGCGAAGGAGACAGAATGCACTTCTTTTCAATAGTAAATAACAAACGAGGGAGCGCCCTTGTTGTTGCCCTTCTCATGTTGGTGGTGCTTACCCTCATCGGCATTTCTGCCACCACAACCACCACCTTCGAGCTGCAGATTGCCGGAAACGACAAACTGTTCAAGAAAGCCTTTTATGCTGCCGACGGTGCCACCGAAATGGGTGGTGAACTCATTGAACAGAATATCGAAGACAGGGATTGGGTGTTGGGTGAAGATGGGGTAAATCCACCCAGCGCTGGCAATCCTCTCAATAGAGGAAACGTCAGCGTTGAGAGTGAAAATCCATACATGAATCGGGAGCCCATGGACGGCATACCATCAGACGCTAACCGCGATGCTGTGTATCCCAGGGCTGTAGCAAACAGCGATCCCCACACCAATATCAAAGCTGTTGGCAACACCACTCTGTCAACTGGAAGTGCCGTCCAGCTGATAGCTGGATACGAGGGCAAAGGAAAGGGAGCCGCCGGCGGTGGGGCCTGGATCACCTACGATGTCCGGGCCGAGCGTCGCGATCTCCGCAACACTGAAGTCAGAATCCGGCTTGGCTGGAGACACGTGCTGTAAGGGGCCCAGATGATCCTAACGTGCTGGTATGCGGTCCCGAGATCAGCAACTATACAGAGGAGCAGAAAGATGTTCAAGAAAATCACCTTGATGATCGTACTCGCAGGGCTACTCTGCACGTTTGCTCAGCCCTTTTTCGGTCCCAACACGGCTTGGGCGGCCAACGAAGACAACAGCGACTATACCCTGACGCCGCCCTTTCTGACCGCGGCCGCACCGCCCCTGGTGATGATCGTCATGGGCCGGAGCCACAAATTATATTACGAGGCCTATAACGACGCCTCTGATTTGGATGGTGACGGAGACCTGGACGTGGGCTACAAGCCCGACGAAATAGACTACTACGGCTACTTTGACAGTTACAAGTGTTACACCTATCAAAACAGCAGATTTGAGCCCACCTCCCCCAGCGTCAGTAATGCTGCCGCGACCAATGAGAAGGCCTGTTCGGGAGGGAGCGAGTGGAGTGGAGATTTTCTCAACTATCTCACCATGACCCGGATGGACGCCATGCGAAAGGTGCTCTACGGCGGCTACCGCTCCACTGACACGCCCACGGAAACGGTATTACAGAGGGCCTACGTTCCCCAGGATGCCCACAGCTGGGGAAAGGAATACAAGGACGTGGCCACTGACGGCTACGATCTCACCGAGTATTCGCCCCTTGCCCTGCCCAGTGCCGGCACCAGGCACCTGTTCGCCTCCACCACCCTTTCCGACAACGGCACACCCATATTGCGTCTGCTCCAAAACAGGTCCGAACGGATCTGGCAATGGGTCTCCAAGGAAAGTCCAGTGGCGGGAGACGAGCTGGAGGGTGGCGCTTCCGTGTCTCCCACAGACTATACGGTCAGGATCCTGGTGTGTGATCTGAGCGCCGGGCTCGAGACCAACTGCAAGATCTATCCCGGCACCGACGGCAAATTTGGGGTCAGCACCGATCCGCAAAAGCCCATCGGGCTGCTGCAACGATATGGCGAGACCGAGCAGATGCTCTTTGGCCTGATCAGTGGATCCTATGCCAAGAACACCGCCGGTGGCGTCCTGCGCAAGACCATTAGCTTGATTTCCGATGAGATCGAC
>JAJDNL010000249.1 GCA_022340745.1 Deltaproteobacteria bacterium | reverse complement strand
CAGGCTATAAAAGCCAAGATACCATATGATAAGAACTTGTATCGCACCTGCATGTTAGTTGATCATCCCGAAGTGGGACGCGAGATGGCACTCAACCATGGAGCTTACTTCACTCACGAGGGAGCGGACTGCATCTTTACCAATCTAGCTGACGAAATCGATGAGTTCGCTGAATCTTACAAGTCTTTTGCTGACCCAGCCTGGCAGAAGTTCTCCCAGCCCAAGCACTCGCAAGGAGAGTAGACATGAGGCCTCACCAGTGGGCAAGGGCACGTTGCGCGCTCTTGATTTTTGCCCTCCTTATGTGGACTACCGTTCAAACATCGGTGCATGCTGCTGCTCGTTCCCGGATTGCCGTGGTGGATCTTGAAGCTCAAGGGGAGAAGGCTAAGTCTGAGGAACTTGGTAAGGTTGCCGCCCAGTGGCTCACCACTGCTTTCGTAAATCAGGGCCGTTTCGACGTCATTGAGCGACAAGCTCTGCAAAAAGTTATCGAAGAGCAACAATTGGGAGTGGCCGGGGTCATTGACGTGGATACCGCAGCCCAATTGGGACGAGTGTTGGGAGCCACGTACATGGTCACCGGCGCAGTGACCAGTCATCGACAAGGGCTAGATCTCAACGTCAAGATTATTGAGACGGAAAGTGCCGCCATCAAGGTGGCTGACCGGCTGGAGGCCAGAAGCATTGGGGCCATGTCCAAGAAAATCCGTCCGTTCGTGGCCCAGTTGGTGAGCAAGTTCCCCTTGCGGGGATTCATCATCCACCAGAAAGGCAACATTTTCATCCTCGATGTAGGAAAATCCGCCGGGGCAAAAGTGGGTATGCAATTTGAAGCATACCGGGAAGGCGAAATCTTCAAACACCCAGTATCGGGTGAGATTCTGGGAATTGAAAAAATCCGCACGGGTAAGCTTCAGGTCACTGAAGTTCAAGAAAAGTTGGCCTTTACCAGGGTGGTAGAACAGAAACCCGACGAGACTGTATCAGTGGGCCAAAATGTAGTTTCAATCGGAGCAGTCACGTCCAGGACAAACAGGCCCATTATCGGCGTTCCCTCTGCAGGGGGCACGAGCAGCGCCCTCCGTTTTGCCCAAGTCTGGGGCTTGGTTGGCACGGGCACGGGAGATTTTCAAAAGCCCTTCGGGATAGCGGCCGATGGTGCTGGCAATGTCTACGTGGCGGACACCTATAACAGCCGGATTCAGGTATTTGACACCAGCGGTACCTTCATGAAAAGCTGGGGGCAGAAAGGAGCTGGTTCCGGCAGTATGACGCTACCATACGATGTGGCCGTGGACGGTGAAGGCACTGTTTACGTTGCCGATACGTACAATCATCGAGTTCAGAAATTTGACGCCAATGGCGTTTTCCTGGGCCAGTGGGGGCAGAAGGGCAAGGGTAGCGGCGATTTTTATTTTCTAAGCGGGATTGCGGTGGGCCCGGACGGAGCCGTTTACACCGTTGACGCCAAAATGAACCGGGTGCAGGTATTTGACAACCAGGGGAGGTTCTTGCGCTCCTGGGGCAGCAAAGGTAAGGGCAGTGGCAATTTTGTTGAACCTATGGGTCTGACTGTGGACGAAAGCGGCAATGTGTACGTAGCAGACAGTGAGATGCGAAGAGTGCAAAAGTTCGATTCCCAAGGTCGCTTTCTCGCCGCCTTCACCGACAGACTGCACTATCCCGCTGATGTTGCTTTTGACCAGTTCACGGGGAATCTGTTGGTACTAGATGCCGCCACCGCCTTAATCTGGGAAATGGGTCCAACCGGACAGAGTCTGAGATCTTACGCAGGACCAGGGAGAAGCTCCGGACGGTTCGTCAAACCATACGGACTCACTATAGACGGAGCCGGCAATGTCTTTGTGGCTGATACCGGTAACTCCCGAATTCAGAAATTTTCCCGCTAATGATGTCCACCCGGTAAAATCTACAATCTCCAACCTATAATCCGCAATCTAACATGTCCCGCTCTTTCTTCACCGCTTTAGCTGATCTCATCCGCCGAAGCCATCGGCTGATTGTGCTGATTGCCGTCCTTCTCACCGGTATAGCAATCATACTCATCACCCAGCTTAGAATGGATTCCAGTCTGGATTCTCTCATGCCTTCCAGGGACAGCCATGCCAAAGAACTGCTGGCTGATCTGCTGGACGCGGGTCCCCAGGACGTTCTGGTAGTGGTTGTCAGCCTCCCTGAACCTGGAGATTTGGAAAGCGGCAAACAGGTGGTCAATAGTTTCATTCAACAAATGACTTCTTTCCCGCAGATAGGGCATCTGGAAGCCAGGGTCACCACCCAGCAAAAGCTATTCATCTCCGAAGTGTTGCTTCCGCACGCCGGCCTCTTTCTTTCAGAACAGGAGCGGTTGGATCTTCTGGACCTGCTGAGTGATGATTCCATTCACCGTCAGGTGCGAGAAAACAAGCGGCTTTTGCTGATGCCGATGCAAGGTGCGGTTCAGGAAATGATTCTCAGAGATCCCTTGGGTTTGCGCCACCTGTGGCTTTCTCGTTGGTTCTCCCAACGTTCTTTTGCTGGACTGGACCTGGAGGATGGTTATTTGGTGGATAAGGACCGCCGCCATCTTCTGGTGTTCATCCGGCCGGAGGAATCAGCGAGAAAGATTACCTATACCAAACGGCTCATGGCTGCTGCTTCAGCCGCAGCTGAAACAGCCATTCGCAATTGGCGAGACTCCAATCCCGGCATGACTGTCGCCCCTAGCGTTACCTTTGCCGGTGGATATCCCATTGCCCTTGAAGACGAGGCCCTCACCCGCAAGGATCTGCAAAGTAGCTTTATCATTTCACTCATCGGAGTCAATTTTCTCTTTTTTTTTGTTTTTCGGCAAATCCGTATTCTCTTTCTCATGCTCCTACCCTTGGCCATGGCTTTAATCTGGACCTTCGGGGTTTTGCAGCTTATCTTCGGCCATGTCAATATTCTCACCGGCGCCTTTGCCGCCGTCCTCCTGGGACTTGGTATTGACTTCGGCATCCATCTCCTCAACATGTACGTCGAGACAGGGCAAGATGAGGAACAGAGCAGCAGGTTGTCTCCTGCCCTGGCTAAGAGTGGTACAGCTATTCTCATGGGTGGACTGACTACCGCCGCAGCCTTTTTCGCTTTAGGGGTTTCCTCTTTCAGGGGATTTCAGGAACTGGGCATAATTACCGGCGTTGGCATTCTTGCCTGCCTGACCGCCATGCTGGTGGTACTCCCCGCCTTGCTTGTTTGGCAGGAAAGTCGTGGTCGGCCGATAGGCTCCTCACGACCTATTCCCACCTTCGGTCTTGACTCTCTGCTTACTCCTGTGGTGAACCGTCCGCTCCCGGCGATGGCGATCAGTATTATTCTATTGGTCGTACTGGCCATTTCAGCTTTTGGGGTCTCATTTCAAGAAGACCTTCGAGCCCTCAGGCCTCAAGAGT
This sequence comes from Deltaproteobacteria bacterium, assembly GCA_022340745.1. Lineage (GTDB taxonomy): Bacteria > Desulfobacterota > Syntrophobacteria > BM002 > BM002 > BM002. Next base: position 6,919 of record JAJDNL010000249.1, on the reverse strand, counting down.
CTGGTCGCATGGCCGCAGAAAAACAGGTCGAGGCCATACTGGGTGGAGCGAGCGGATATCTTCTCTTGGTAATGGAGGGAGAGAGTGATGCCGCACTTCTGGATCGCGCCTGGAGGCTAGAAAAGGCGTTGGACCGAAGACAGGGTGAAGACAGCTTGTCACACTATCGCAGCATTCTCTCTTACCTGCCAGCGCCGGAGGGCCAGCGGCAAGCGTTTGCTTTCTTCAATCGCCATGCTGCCGACCTCGATCCGGCGCGGATTGAGGCTTCTTTTAAGCAGGCCCTTCAGGAGAACGGTTTTCAATTCCTCCCCGAGTACGTTTCATATTTGAGCTGGTTGAGGACACTGGTACGTCCCAAAGGTGAAGTGGATCAAGAGACCTTCAAACAGGCAAATCTCGAAGGATTGCTCGAGCCTTTTTGGGCGGATCATGGCAGGCACCGAAAGTTGTTCACTTTCATCTATCCGCGGAAAGGTTTATGGGGCAAGAGTGACTTACAAAACGTAACTCTAGATCTCCATAGGGCCGCAGGCGAAGCTGGTCTCAGCAGGAGTGAGTACCGAGTGGCCGGTTGGCCGGTTTTGACCGATCATTTGAAAAGACTGGTGTGGCATGACCTTGGCGACTCCCTCGCCCTTGCCGGCGTGGCTATTGCTGTAGCACTGCTCCTGGCATTGCGAAATCCTTTGACCGCAGTCCTGGCTTCCATTCCACTGGTAGCTGGGATGATAGCAATGTTGGGGATCATGTCATTGCTTTCCCTTTCATTCAACTACGCCAATTTCATTGTGCTGCCTTTGATTGTGGGTATCGGTATTGATGACGGCATCCACATTGTGCACCGCTGGCGGGAAGAATCCGGGCAAGACCTCATGGTCGTGCTCAGGCAAATAGGCCGCGCCATTGTGCTTACCTCTCTGACCACCTCCATAGGGTTCGGTTCCCTGATAAGTTCCCATTACCCTGGTTTGCGCAGCATCGGCTGGGTTACCGGACTGGGAATCCTCACCTGTCTGCTTGCCTCCCTTATTCTGCTGCCGGCGGTCTTATCCTGGATTGACGCCAAGCGCATAGCCTCGCCAAAGGTCATAGGTCACGGGTAATAGGTTATAGATAGCAGACATCCCATAACCCATTCCCTATTACCCATAACCTAAGAAATGAAGATGGGCAGAATTGTCGCCTAAAGAATTAATTTACGTTATTATGTGAGCACTTGGCGGGAGGGGACCCGCCTGCCTCGCCTGAGCCGGAACTACTGACAACAAGGGGATTTGGTCATGAAAGCCGTTTATCTCGGAATCGATGTGGGTTCCATCAGCACCAATCTGGTGCTGATGGATGACAGTGGTGGAGTGCTCTACAAGAAATACTTGCGCACCCACGGCCAGCCCATGAAGGCAATGCAAAAGGGTCTGATGGGATTGGCTCAGAAAATGAACGGTGAGTTGAGCATTAGCGGTGTTGGCACCACCGGCAGTGGGCGCTATCTGGCCGGCATTTTAGTAGGTGCCGATGTTATTAAAAATGAAATTACCGCCCACGCTGTAGCAGCCCTCCATTACGAGCCGAAGACCCATACGATTATTGAAATTGGCGGTCAGGATTCCAAAAGTATCATTTTGCGAAACGGCATCGTCATCGATTTTGCCATGAACACGGTGTGTGCCGCCGGCACCGGTTCTTTTCTAGACCAGCAGGCATACCGCCTGGGAATTCCCATTGAATCTTTTGGTGAATATGCCCTCAAGGCTAGAAAGCCTGTAAAGATTGCCAGTCGCTGTACGGTGTTCGCAGAGTCGGATATGATTCACAAACAACAGATGGGCCACAGTGTGGAAGACATCATCGCAGGTTTGTGCGAGGCTCTGGTTCGCAACTATTTGAACAACCTGGTCAAGAGCCAGGAACTCCGCCCACCTATTCTTTTTCAAGGTGGCGTAGCTGCCAATGTGGGCATGCAGACCGCCTTCGAGCGAGTTCTGGAAAATGGCTTGACCGTCCCACCTGATTATGAGGTGATGGGAGCCATTGGCGCCGCACTGCTGGCCAAGGAAGTAGTGGCCTCAACCCAACAAACACGCTTCCGTGGTTTTGAGGTTGGAGAGATACCCTATAAACTCAACGGTTTTGAATGCGAGGGTTGCTCAAATGGCTGCGAGGTCATGGAGGTAAAGCTGCCGATAGCCCAAGGCCAGGAGCGCTTGGTGCGGTGGGGGGACCGTTGCGGCAAATGGGAAACAGGCGATATTTAGTCCGGATATCTCACGAGTTGCCTGCTGCGACCGCGGTTATGACCGTCCTTCTCTCCGAGCTGTAGGCTCTACGAGCCGGAAGCCTGGCGTCCTCGGGTGTCGGACCCTGCGACGTACTGTTCAAGTACGCCTCGGATCCAACTCCCTGCGATAGCCCGGTGGCACAGCCATCTCCGCGGTCTCGCGACAGCAATTCATGAAATATCCGGACTAGTAGCCGGAATATTCCTCTTTCAAGCCCCTTTTCCGTTTGATCAGATCTACGAAGGCCTCCAACCGAGTCTGCACTCCACCCGGCGAAGTGTGCTCATCGAAGATCAGGGTGAGCACTGGAATATGGTAATCTCTTGACACCTTGGCCAGAATCGTCTGAGCCACCAACTCCGGCATGCAGGTAAACGGCATCAGGTGAACGATACCGTCAAAGCCTTTTCTGGCGAAGCCGACTGATTTGCCCACAGACTTTACACTTTCACCCCCACTCGGCTCACGCAAGTATGGTGCTGCCTGCCGGAGGGCCCACTTGAACTGGTTACGCCTGAACAGCTTGAAGCGATAGCGATCGTTGAGCCAGTCACTGAGCCAAACGCCACGATGGACCTCGACTCCCATCTCCCCCAGCCGTTCTTCCACATTCATGTTGGCGTAATTTTCCAGGACCATGAAAATCTCACCCACAATGCCTACCCGAAGAACAGAACGACTCCGGTCGTGGGCAACTGCGGCGAATATCTTACGAACCTTCCTCTTCGCTTGCCACAGGTCACGAAATCGACTGGTTTCCTCTATGATCTGCATACAGCGACCAAGGGCCCGATCAGTTGCTCGTCTCTCAAGCTCCCGTGGCCGCAACCAGTGAGCACGCCGTAGAGCCCAGTCCACCAAAGCCAGCCGATAGAGTATAAAGAAAAAAACCTTGTAAGAATCCCATTTGGTCCTCAGCCCAGCGATTCTTTTGACCATGTCCAGCATGTCACGCAGGCTGTCAGGGTCATCTGCTCGACCCATCCGGAACTCGTAGCCCAAGTCCCGCAGGATCTGTTCTTGAATCACGCTGTAGTAGCCAAAACGGCAGGGACCGAAGCCGCCAGGCATCATAATATCGGTGGCACCCTGGTTCAACGCCTGGATCATGTTGCCCAAATTCATTTTGAACGGCAGGCAGGCACACTCAGGTGCATAGCGCGTCCCCAGCATCAGTGCTTCTTTGTTGGGGCGAGGTGGCATGGTGATGTGCACCCCCAAATTCTTGAACACCTGCTCGAAGCCAATATGGAGATGACCCATGTGGGGGATGGTCAAATGCATCTCCGGTGATCTGGGTTGCTTTACAAACTTTTTGGAACTGAAGGGCTTTGCTTCCTCCTCGATTACTCTCGTCCAAAAAGGACCAATTTTTGTCCTCTGATCTACCATGTCCAAGAAAGCCTCAACCCGGGTATTTAAACCGGCGTCGGCTGTGTGTTCGTCCATGACCAAATTGAGATATGGTTTCTGTGAATGTTTGGTGACGTAGTATTCCACCAGGGCGTTGGTAAAGGAATCTTGACCGCAGCCGAAACTGGAGACATTGATGATGCCATCCACCTCCGGACACTGCATATAGTGCATGGCCGCAGCCACCAGTTCCTTGCCCATTTGCCAGTACACTTGCTTGGACAGTTTTTGACTTTCCTTGTCCTTGACTTCGCGGGGTAGAGATTCCGGAGTAACAATCTGGACACCCTGCCGCTTGAGCAAATGCAGCAGGTCATGACTGAGGGCACTATCAAAAGTGATGTATGGCCGACCGATGACTGCTACACGATACCGAGGTTGAAAAGCAGGCGTACTGTCTTGCCCGGAAAAGGTTTCGTCCCATGGGCTTAGGGCCTCATCCAGTGGAGAGCTTAGCAGCCGCTGTTCAAATTCGATCTGAGCTTTCTGAGCAACCTCCCACGCCTTCTCCACCCGGCTTTGGCTGTTGTTGAAGTGGCGGCCCACTTCAAAGCAGGCCTGGGCAAATCCTTCTGGCTTTGGCAGTTTGGCGTTAATCCTGGGTGTCAACAAGCCTGGCAAGTTCAAGAATACATTACACGCCATGTCGGTCAATCCCAGAATCTTGGGGCACATATAGGCCTCTGGGCTGACGCTGATGACCCGAGGTAAAAGGATGTAGTCAACCGAGTCTTTCAGCCTGGCCACATGGTCTAAAAAGACTTTGACAGGGAGACATAGATCGCTGCGGGTGAGGCTTTGGGCGTACTCAAATCTTGACCGTTCGGTGGGCTGTGACACCTGAACTGTAATCCCCAAGTAGGCAAAAAATGTTGTCCACAGGGGTTGGTATCTAAAATAGAGAAGTCCGCGTGGAATGCCAACTACCGGCCCATCGGCCGGAGATTGGCGCCGGGTAGCCCTAGCTCCGCTGCAGTCGTCTCTGTTGTGGAGATCTATAGAAGAGTGGGTCGCCACTAGCTCTCCCTCCAGATCAACCATTGGTTCCTACGGTCTTGACAGCTTACTCTGCAAACCGCCAGCAGTGAGAAGGTATCATTGAGGTGCGGCTTTCAACGTGCGGTTGATGGTTACAGTCAACCGATTCGTAACCTTTCCAACTTGAATCTTGCCAATGTTGCCTCTGTTGAACTGATATTTAAACCAGGCTTTGTCCAGTAGTTCCTTCTCAGAGTAGTAACCTTCTTTCGTGATCTCGAGCAAGATGGGGTGCTCCATTTCCCATTCGAACTCTGCCGGGGTTGCTCCCTTCTCAATACCATCAATATAGTATGTTGCCCCTGATGGCTCCGTGTAGAGCCGAACGATACTTGTGTCGCTCGTACAACCCGACAAAATCAAAAGAACCGCACAACACATCATGGTGATCATGGAAGTTTTAGACATGATTACCTCAGACAGTTTTGGTTGACGGTCGTTCATGGCTCTCGTAGCCAATGAAGTGCAAATCTATTTCAGATCAGTTGCCAAGTCAACATTTACAAATTTCTTGATGCTCCGGTCTTTCTGCACCTCATAGAAGGTAATAAAGCCTGAAGCCTGATCGTACAGAAAGGCTTGGGTCCCCTCTCTGCCTGTGGCGATCAACGAGGTGTTGTTCAGATCGACATCAGTAGGAACGGTTATCGGATCTGACTTCCATACCTTGTTCTCATCCTGATACTTCAAAAACATCAGTTTCCGTGTCGCTTTGTTTAAGGCCCACACACAAGAGTGTCTGGTTGTGGCTGCAATAACAAAACTCCTCTCACTCTGAGCCCAAGCAACATCGATAATGGTCAAACTAAGAACCAACACAAAAATACAGATAATGGAACCAACCCCCACAGCTATTTTCTTTATCATAGCCAACCCCCCCCCATCAATTATTGCCTAACATTTCCCCACCACCAAATGCTTCACGCCCTCGTTTCCTCGCAAGCCACACCTTGATTTAGCGTCGCGCCAGGGTGGTCTTGCTCACCCCAGGGAGCAGCACCCGGTCACCGCTTATCTTGGCCAGTTTCTCTCCCAGACTGCCAAAGATCCATGCCGCCAACTGCGCTCCCCTCGTGGTTGGTCTGGTCCAACCACAGACAGTTGTGCGGATCTCATGAAAACCTGATTGGTCAAGAATTTTATATAGAGTCAGTGGAGAAAAGTCAAACAGATGAGAGGGAGCCTGATAAAGTTGCAACCGCTCGGCCCAGGGCCTCAGCAGTTTGACTATGGGGGCGGTGTGCGGCCACCTCAAGAAGAGCAAACCACCGGGTCGTAAAAGCCGATAAACCTCTTTGAGCACTGCCATTGGATCTGGCAGATGCTCTATTACGTAAAACAGGGTGATTACATCATAGCAACCATCAGGCCAGTCGGCTCGCGGCAATGGCTGGTCCGAAACATCGAGCTCCAAAGAGTCTCGAGCATAACGCAAACCTGTGGTCGAGATCTCAATTCCCTCTGCCTGCCAACCACGTCGGTCCATCTCTTTGAGGAAGAAGCCGTAACCACAGCCCACGTCCAACAAGCGTCCCGGCCTGCTTACCGCTTCTTCTATGAGCTTGGCTGTCTTGCTAAATACCTGCACCATGAGACGGCGCCAACGCTCCACACTGTGGGGGTCGGCAGGCAGATAGTCCTGATAATGGTTGTGCAAATAACTGCGTGAGGGTTGCGGCTCCAAGAAGATGAGGCTGCAGTTGAGACAGCGCACGTATTGCCATTGGCCTTCACGAATGAACGGTCTGAACTCACTACCTTGGCAAAGAAAACAGGAGGTCACATCCCTCCTCCTCTTTGGGCCCCCCCATAAAAGGCGGCAACAGTCCTTCTTCGCATTCCCGTTTCAGATTCAGCAGGGTCACTTCCGTCAAGGCGTTGTGTTTTTTTTCTCCCCGCTTGAACACCCACACCAATCGATAGAGAAAATTGGAAATATTGTAGACAAAGGTATGGCTCACTCTGGTGCAGGTTCCCTGGGGCATCAACTCCCACACCTCGTAGCCATCCCGGAAGGGCCCGTCTTGGAACTGCAGCACCAGGAGGTGATCCTTCTCCAGGTTTACCACTTTTGAATCCCAGCTAAGTTGTATCTTGTACATGGTCCTGGCTCGAATGGTTGTCCCAACCTGGTAAGGCCCAGGTGTCACCTTGCTCAGTTCAACACGATCACTGGGGATGAAGGT
>JAJDNL010000234.1 GCA_022340745.1 Deltaproteobacteria bacterium | reverse complement strand
AGCGTAATGACTTATGTGTTCTTACTGCCTGCTGATTACGTCGATTTACGCGCAACCAACTGTGCCACCGCGCGAGTGGGATTCTCCTTGATGCCCTCGAAGTAGAAAATCTCCTCCCAGTCTGCAAACATGTGACCTAACTCCCCTGGTTGGAGCAGATAACCTGGATTACAAGGCTTGTCAAATTGGGGCTGTTCAACGGTGAAGGTCTCATATAGCAGCAATCCCCCGTTTCTCAAAGCCTTTTTTATGCAGGGTATCAAGGGCCTGTGTACATAGCGAAACACCAGAATTGCCCCATAGGCATCTCTGGGTAGAGGGTTGACCCCCTCTGGTTCAAGATCCACTTGCCACATAGTAATCTCTGTGCCGCACTCCACTGCAAGCTCCCCTGCCCTCTGCAGCGCCTCACTGGAGAGATCTGCACTAATCACCTCCACGCTTTTCAGGGCCAGAAAAATCGAGTTGTGGGCTTTACCACAGGCGAGATCCAAGACCGGGCCCGGTAGGGTCTCCTCAAGAAAAAGTCCGCTCTGTTCCACCAGCAACTGGGCAGGTTTCAATTTGCTTTTCGCTGAGCTCACTTAATCATCCCTTGCACATTTCATTGTTATTCTGCTAATCTAAATCATATAAGAGCAGTCCTCCCAACTTTCAAGCTTCCTTTATTGAGGCAACATCGTAAAGGTGTCATTTGAGCGAGTATAGGATGCTCCATGACTTGCCCATGCGCTCAGCCTTCAATATCCCAGTGCAAATCCTCTCGGAGAAGTGGAACTTGCTCTCGAGGGGTTTTCGGTTGCTACAGTGGATCAAGTTTCATTCAAACAAACCTCTGAAGAAAGGAGGAAGGGAATGATGAAAAAAATCAGTCTCCTCGTGTGTGGTCTTTTATTCATTTTCGCTGTGACCGCATGTGAGGTGAAAGAACCTGAAAAGACTGAAGCCCCCACCCCAGCTGTTTCTGAGAAAGAGGGTGGAACCCTGGTCTTTGGTCGCGGCGGTGACAGTGTAGGACTGGATCCGGCCTACGAGACGGATGGAAATTCCTTCATGATCTGCGACAACATCTACGAGGCCCTGGTCTTTTACATGGATGAGTCCACCGCTCTGGAACCTGGACTCGCAGAGTCCTGGGAGATCTCGCCTGACGGCAAGACCTATACATTCATCTTGCGGAAAGGGGTCACATTCCACGACGGCACACCCTTTAACGCTGACGCCGTGGTCTTTTCCATCGGCCGGATGATGAAAGACAGAAAAGTGAAATTCTTTGGCACGGGTTGGGATATCCCACCGCAGGAGCGTCCGCCCGAGTACTGGGTCTCCATGGAGATGGATGACACCATTGATTCCATCGAGGCAGTAGACGACTACACCGTTGTCTTCAAGCTCAAACGGGTTGAGGCCCCCTTCCTGGCCAATATGGGCATGGACTTTGCCGACATTATCAGCCCTACGGCCTTCATGAAAAATCCCAAAGAGTTTCTCCGCAACCCGGTGGGAACAGGACCCTTCAAGTTTGTCGAGTGGATCAAGGACGACAGAATTGTGCTTGAGAAAAACGAGAACTACTGGGATACCTCAGGCGGTCCGTATCTGGATAAGGTCATCTTCCGCGCCATTCCTGAGAACTCGGTCCGCTTCCTGGAACTGAAAGCAGGAAACATTCATATCTGCCAGTTTCCCAACCCGGCAGATATTCCACTAGCGAAGCAAGATCCCAATCTCAAATTGGTATCCCAGCCTGGGATGAACATCGGCTACCTTTCTTTTAACTACACCAAGAGCCTCTGGGAAAACATCCATATGCGGAGAGCGATAGCCTACGCCATCAACCGCCAGGCCATAGTGGACAACATCTACCAGGGCATGGGGCAGGTGGCCAAGAACCCCATCCCGCCCACCATGTGGGGCTACAACGACGCCATCCAAGACTTTCCCTACGATCCGGATAAGGCCAAGTTGGAACTGGCCGAAGGCGGCTACCCGGGAGGCAGCGACTTGCCGGAGATCACCCTCTGGTCCATGCCGGTTCCCAGGCCCTATAATCCGGAAGGGTTAAAGGTAGGCGTCGCCATGATCTCGGATCTGGCCAAGGTAGGAATCAGAGCAAGGATCGTCAGCTACGATTGGGGAACCTATCTGAAACGCCAGCGGGAGCAGCCCAAGGATATGGACCTCTTCCAGCTTGGTTGGACCGGTGACAACGGCGATCCGGACAACTTTCTAGCCGTACTTTTTGATGGCCTTGCCTCACCCGCCATTAGAACCCAGTGGAAGAACGAGGAATACCATCAACTGATGCAAGCTGGAAAACAGACAATCGACCAGGCCGAAAGGGCCGAGATCTATATGAAGGCACAGCAGTTGATCCATGATGAGGTGGCCGTGATCCCCGTGGCCCATTCCACCGTAATCTGGCCGATGAGAAACAACGTTATGAACTTCAAACTCCATCCCACGGCTTCCGTGCGGATGAAAAACGTCCGGCTCGAGTAAGCATGGTCTAAGTGCTCCATAGATGGTAAAGAGAGGGGGAGCGGGGAATAAGCCCGCTCCCCTTCTTAGCCAAATAAAGATCACGAACAGTTGAGGTTTCAGAGTTCAGAATTCAGGTGTCAGGAAAAAGAAACATGGTAGCTGAAACACGAACGCTGAAGCCTCAATATTGACACTCGAGGCCAGCAAAGAACTACTTCCTTTGGGCCTGGATTCCTTGCTCATCCATCCAGTTGCTTGTTAAGTCAGAGAAGGTTATACATTTCAACCCGACGGAAAGCTTGGCCACACAACCACCCTTTTCCGAAAGGACTAGCCCGGATATTTCATGAATTGCTGTAGCGAGACCACGAAGATGGCTGTGCCACCTGGCAACTCGTCCCGCGGTACCGCGGGATTGGTTCCGAGGCGTACCTTAACGGTACGTCGCAGGTGCCGACACCCGAGGACGCCAGGAAGAATGGCCATATCCGTGGTCGCAGCAAGTTATTCATGAAATATCCGGGCTGGCACTATTATACTCACTCCATGCTAGCCTACATCATTCGACGGTTGTTCCTTCTCATTCCCACCCTTCTGGGGATATCCATCATCATTTTTCTGATGATGCACATAACCCCTGGAGATCCAGCGGAACTTCTCCTGGGGGAGCGGGCCACGGAACCAGCCCTGGAAGCGCTGCGGGAACACTTTGGTCTCAACGAGCCCCTTTACGTCCAATACGGCATGTTTTTAAAAAGATTAGTGAAAGGAGATCTAGGAGAGACCATCTGGACCCGGCAGAAGGTCTGGGTTGAGGTGAAACAGCGCTTCCCCGCCACCATAGAACTGTCCATCGCCGCTATGGTCATCAGTACCTTTTTGGGCATCATTCTCGGCATCATCTCCGCAACCAAACAGTATTCGGTTTTCGACTACATCAGTATGCTCGGGGCCCTGGTGGGGGTCAGTATGCCCATATTCTGGCTGGGGCTAATATTAATGTTGATCTTCTCCTTGCACCTTGGCTGGTTTCCCATGTCAGGAAGACTCAGTGTGGGTATAGATCTGCATACTATTACCAACTTCTATATTTTGGATGCTTTGTTGACCAAAAACTGGGCGGCATTCAAGGACGCCCTTTGGCACATCACCTTACCTGCTTTTACCTTGAGTACAATCCCCATGGCCATAGTGGCCCGCATGACCCGCTCCAGCATGCTCGAGGTTTTGCGCCAGGATTACATCAAGACCGCCAAGGCCAAGGGGCTTTCCCCTCGCGTCGTTGTTTTGAAACATGCCTTGCGCAATGCGCTCATCCCAGTGATAACTGTCATTGGCCTGATGTTTGGCATTCTCTTGGCGGGTGCCATCCTCACCGAGACCATCTTTGCCTGGCCGGGGGTGGGGAAATGGCTCTATGACGCGGTACTGCAGAGGGACTATATGGTCATTCAAGGGGGAACACTCTTTGTGGCCGGTATATTCGTGATCATCAACGTGATTGTCGATGTCCTTTATGCGGTAATCAACCCCAAGATCAGCGTGCAGTAGCAAACATGGCCTTTTTATTACCGAGAAAAAAATCCGCCAAAAATCCTGAAGACCGCCACCCTTTTTTCGATCAGCTGGAACAGCTCTGGCGCAACAAGACAGCGGTAGCCGGGCTGCTGGTTATCACTCTCTTTGTATTGACTGCCATCCTGGCGCCTTTCTTGAGTCCCCACAATCCCGTCGAGGCTTCTTTGTACGATCAGATCAAACCACCAATCTGGGCGGAGGGAGGAGCCTGGAAGAACATTCTCGGCACGGATGATCTGGGCCGGGATATCCTTTCACGCCTGGTCTATGGTGCACGGGTCTCGCTGCTTGTTGCTTTGGCCACTGTGGGAATCGCTGTTTTTTTCGGCTCATTTCTTGGTGCTATCTCCGGCTACTATAAAGGCTTTTGGGACAATATCATCATGCGTTTCATGGACATACTCCTGGCCTTTCCCCACATTCTCCTGGCCATTGTCATCATGGCCTACCTAGGTCCCGGCCTGACCAACGCCATGATCGCCATCGGCATAATGTATATACCCCGCTTCGCCCGAATAGTGAGGGCTTCCGTCCTGGAGGAGTGTGAGAAGGATTACGTTACCGCGTCTAGGTCCGTTGGCGCCAGGGACTGGAGGATAATCTTTGTCGCCATCTTTCCCAATTGCCTGGCACCTCTCATTGTCCAGACCACTCTTGGCTTCGCCTCTGCCATCCTGGATGCAGCCGCCCTTGGTTTTCTCGGTTTGGGAGCCCAGCCGCCCACCCCCGAGTGGGGCGCCATGATTGCCATGGGCCGTTCACACATCCTCAGGGCCCCATGGGTTATGACTTTTCCCGGCATCGCGATTTTGTTTGCGGTGCTTGGTTTCAACCTTTTCGGTGACGGTCTCAGGGACGCCCTGGACCCACGGTTGAGGGATTAGTGCCAATGGAAAGCAACGACCTCGTCCTGGAAATCCAACAACTGCAGACGTACTTCTACGTTCGAGGTCTGGTGGCCAAGGCTGTTGATCAGGTGGACCTGGCCATCGCTGCAGGCCAGACCCTCGGGCTTGTGGGAGAATCTGGTTGCGGTAAGAGTGTGACCGCCCATTCTATCATCGGCCTCATCCCCGATCCGCCGGGCAAGGTTGTTGGCGGTAGGATTTTTTTTGAAGGCACCAATCTGTTGGAACTATCCGAGGCCAGGATGCGGAAAATAAGGGGAAACAGGATTTCCATGGTTTTCCAGGAGCCCATGACCTCCCTGAACCCGGTGTATACCGTGGGCGATCAGGTGGCAGAGGTCATCAAACTCCACCAGCACCTGTCCCGAAGCGAAACCCGCAACCGGGTTATCGAGATGTTCCAGTTGGTCGGCATTCCTGAAACAGAGAAATGCATCGCCTGCTATCCCCACCAGATGAGTGGCGGCATGCGGCAGAGGGCGATGATTGCCATGGCTCTGGCTTGCAGCCCCACACTCATGATAGCCGATGAGCCCACCACCGCCCTGGATGTAACTATTCAGGCTCAGATTCTTACCCTGATGAACAAGCTCAAGGACGAGACCGGGGCTTCCATCCTTTTCATCACCCATGATCTTGGCGTCATTGCTGAAATGGCTCAGCATGTGGCGGTAATGTACGCTGGTAAAGTCATGGAATATACTGATGTGAAGACCATATTTGCTGAGCCCAAGCACCCTTACACTGTAGGATTGCTGCAATCCATCCCCGTTCTCGGCAAAGGGCAGCGGCATCAGAAACTCGACGCCATTTCCGGTGTGGTGCCATCTTTGCTCAATCTCCCCAGTGGTTGCCTGTTCAGCGACCGTTGTCCAGATGTTTTTTCCGATTGTAGAACCATAGAGCCGCACATGTATCAGGTGGGAGAAAATCACACGGCACGGTGTCTTAAATATGCGTGATTCTCACATGGCAAATGGAACCCTGGTTGAATTGCAAGCCTTGGTGAAGCACTTCCCAATTCGAGGTGGAGTCTTCTTGAAGGAGGTTGCAGCGGTCAGGGCTGTGGATGGTGTCGACTTGAGCATACGTGAGGGCGAGACGCTGGGGTTGGTTGGCGAATCAGGCTGCGGTAAGACCACACTCGGTCGTCTCATCCTGCGCCTTGAGGAGCCGACTTCGGGTGAAATCTTTTTTCAAGGAGAGAACATCCTCACCTATGACAAGGAGCGCATGCGAAATCTGCGTCGGCAGATGCAGGTTATCTTCCAGGATCCCTTCTCCTCACTGAACCCGCGCAAGACAGTCTCTCATATCGTGGGGGAGCCCCTCCATGTGCACGGCATGAAAAATAGAAGGAAACGGGAGGACAGAGTGCTGGAACTGCTTCGAGTGGTCGGCTTGCGACGTGAGCACATGCGCCGCTATCCGCATCAATTCTCAGGTGGTCAAAGGCAGAGAATTTGCGTGGCGAGAGCATTGGCTCTCCACCCCAAACTGGTCGTATGCGATGAGGCCGTGTCGGCCCTGGACGTTTCCATTCAAGCCCAGGTGATTAATTTACTCAAGGACCTCCAGCAAGAGTTCGGGCTCACCTACCTCTTTATCTCGCATGATCTGGGAGTGGTGGAGCACGTTAGCGATCGGCTTGCGGTTATGTATCTCGGCAAAATAGTGGAATTAGCTGATAGTGTACAAATCTATCAGATCCCTCTCCATCCTTATACCCAGGCTCTCCTTTCCGCCTCTCCCATCCCCGACCCCACCCAGAAACGAGACCGAATCATTTTAAAGGGAGATGTGCCCAGCCCCATCGATCCCCCTCATGGCTGCCGCTTTCACACCCGTTGTCTCTATGCTGAGGACATCTGTAGTCAACAAGAACCAGAACTCAAAGAAGGAAGGAAAAACCACCTGGCAGCATGCCATTTTGCCGGGTCAGTGGGGATGAGATAATTATTGGAGTGCTGGAGTAGTGGAGTAATGGAGTAAAGGAGGAATAGTAACTCTAAACACCAAACCGGGGCCCCGCCCATAGGGTGGGGACTCCGAAGGAGAAATCTCAAGGTGTCAGGTGTCAGGTGTCAGGAAAAAGAAACATAGAAGCTGAAACCTCCATCCGTGATGAAACCCTGAGAACTGAAGGTTTATTCATTGAAGCCCATTTACTTAGATTACAACGCCACTACCCCAATTGACCCGGAAGTTGCCGAGGCCATGCGCCCCTATCTTTTCGAGCATTTCGGCAATCCTTCCAGTTCTCATTGGTACGGCATTCAGACGAAAAAGGCTGTGGACGAGGCCCGCCGCCAGGTAGCGGATCTGTTGCATTGCAACCCCGCAGAGGTGGTGTTTACCAGCGGCGGCAGCGAATCCAATAACTACGCAATCAAGGGGACTGTCTTTGCCAATCGGGAAAAAGGTAACCACATCATTACCTCGGCCATCGAGCATCCTGCTGTGCTCGAGGTGTGCAAGTACCTGGCAGGGAAAGGTTTCCAGATAACCTACTTGCCGGTGGACACATTCTGTCTGGTGAATCCGCGAGAATTACTAGAAAGCATCACGCCACAAACCATTTTGATTACCATTATGCATGCAAACAACGAGGTGGGTACCATTCAGCCCGTAGCTGAAATTGCCCAAATTGCCAAAGAGCATGGAATCGCTTTCCATACGGATGCGGCGCAATCTGTGGGAAAGATACCCACGCGGGTGGATGAGTTGGAGGTGGATCTTCTCACCATTGCCGGTCACAAGCTCTACGCACCAAAGGGAATTGGAGCTTTGTACGTTAGGGGTGGGACACGACTGGAAAAACTCATTCACGGCGCAGATCACGAACAGGATCTCCGTGCCGGTACCGAGAATGTCCTTGAGATTGTCGGCTTGGGTAAGGCCTGTGAACTCGCCAAACGTGATCTAAAAAAGAACATGGGCCACATGCAGAAAATGAGAGATTTACTCTACGCCGGTCTCAGGCAGCAATGGGGTGAAATAAGACTGAATGGCCACCCGGAGAAACGGTTACCCAACACCCTGAGCGTGTGCTTCAAGTCCATTGAAGCCAACACCCTTTTAGCAGAGATCGAATCCGTTGCTGCCTCGGCAGGGGCTGCCTGTCATTCCGATTCGGTGAAAATCTCTTCGGTTTTGCAGGCTATGGAAGTACCAGTAGAGTACGCCATGGGCACTGTACGTTTTTCCACCGGTAAGATGACCACAGCGGAGGAGGTCAATCGCACTGTGGCCGTCTTCGTTAAGACCGCCCGGCGGTTGCTGGTGGAGAAGTAAAAGTGGTAATTTTTTACCCAAATTCTGGCTTTAATTACCTAATTTTTCATAGCCCTCCCTCTTCTTGAATTATATAAGTATTTGAAATAATAGTACTTATATCATCTCGCCAGGTTGGCACGATCTTTTAATAGCAAAGAATCTGGGCTCAAAGGATTCGGCTTTGGGCTGCCTCCTGAGGGGGCTTAATGGACTTTCCTCTCTTGCGGCAGTTTGCTGGAGTGATGGAGTGGTGGAGTAGTGGAGTAATGAAAAAACCAATTCTTAGTGAAAGTAGGGCTTTCGCTTTCTCCAACACTCCAGTACTCCAAAAAAAGCTCGCAATCTTCACCGACAAAGCCATTCAACGCCGACCTGGCCGTATGGACCAGTTTTTCGATGTTGAATAAATGCCCTTTGCGTTACCCATTAATTGCCCCGATGAGGCTGTCCAACCACTGTTTTCCCCTCCCCTGGTGGCCTCTGGCTCGTAGAGTCGACGCCACGGAGAGGAAGGGATTATGAGGTTATCGGAAAGGTCATTTCGTCTATGACGGCGAATTCCCTAGATCGAAGAAAAAAGGGCGATAGACGCTCAGCTGAAGATAGGAGATCAGGTTCGGACAGGAGGAGTGGTGCCGATAGGAGGAGCGGCAAAGACAGAAGATCCGATTGGGGACCAATCCAAGAGCATAGCTTTCAAGCAGCTCTCAAGACAACTTCCACTCTTTCCCACCTGCTCGGCCAACCCTTGACCGTAATAACCGGATACGTCGACCTGCTGTCTGAGAGCACTCATGAGGCAAACACCAAAGAAAAATTGTCGATAATAAAAGGGCAACTAGACTTAATAAACAAGTACATGGCAGATTTGAGAAACATTAAGGAATACAAGACTATCGATATAGCCGGTGTTACTTTGCTGGACATAGAGCCGACACGAACAATTAAGGATGATTGAATAATATAATTTTCTCTAAATAAGCATTCCCAGACCCTTCCTAAACTCCGTTCTCATAGTGTTTTTCTCCATTCTCCATAGCGAGGATAATTCATGAATCGGCTGCTCCGAGCATGGTCTACTTCTTGCACTTGATTTGGATTATCCGTCTTGGATTTTTCTACCGAATAGGACAGTGCATCAATGGCTAAAACCAGACCCAACTCGGTTCGCATTCTCGTGGTGGACGACGAGCCAGCAATTCTCTCCCTATACCAAGCAACACTCCAACCCCGGTCTAAACCCAAACATTTTGAATTAACCCTCTGCAGACAAGCTGCAGAAGCTTTTGATGCCTTTCAAACAGCAGTGGGGGAAGGAAAGCCCTTTGCAGTAGCTTTCCTCGATTTGAGAATGCCTCCAGGGCCTGATGGGATTTGGCTGGCAGAGAGAATCCGGTCTCTGGACCCTTATACAGAAATAGTAATGGTGACCGGGTATTCAGACACCAGCACCACGCCAGATAAAATAGCCTCTCGCGTGCCGCCAACCGATAAGCTCTTGTATTTGCAGAAACCCTTTCACAACCTCGAGATTCAACACTTTGCTGCGTCCTTGAGTACAAAATGGCTTGGCGAGATAGAACTAAGGAAGATCCGTAACGATTTGGAAGGTAGAATCGAACAGCGGACCATGGAACTCATCAAACTCAATGAGCAGTTGAAACAAGATATAGCCAGGCGCGAAAACGCCGAGGCAGAGGTCCAGTCGACCCTAGACAAATTGCGCAGCGCCATGAGTGGGGTGGTCCAGGCCATGGCCTTGACCGTTGAAAGAAGGGATCCTTACACTGCCGGTCACCAGCGACGTGTGTCCGATCTAGCCCGCGGGGTTGCGGCAGAGATGACTTTACCGACCCACCAGATAGACGGGATCCGCATGGCAGGGTTGATTCACGACTTGGGAAAAATCTGCGTCCCTGTTGAGATTCTTAGTAAGCCGGGGCAGTTGACCGAAATAGAACATACATTGATTAAGGATCATCCCCAGGTGGGATATGAGATCTTGAAAGAAATTGAATTCCCGTGGCCGGTTGCCCAAATTGTGCTTCAACATCATGAGAGGATTGATGGCTCTGGCTATCCCGTAGGTCTATCCGGCGATGACATCATAATCGAGGCTAAAACTCTGGCTGTGGCAGACGTAGTAGAGGCAATGGCCTCTCATCGACCGTACCGGCCGACTCTGGGGCGTGACATGGCCTTAAAGGAAATCTGTCAGAACAGGGGAGTACTGTACGATGCAGACGTGGTAGATGCTTGTATGAAACTTCTTCAAGAGAAAAATTTTCAGTTCAGGACTTAGAACACCCACTTACCAATCCCATTGCCTGCCCGACCTTGTTGTTTTATGAAAGCAAACCTTTTTTGTTTTAGACAAATAAGAGTTGGTGTAAAATGAAAGTGATTGAAGCGATTGTTGGGATACACACCGAGGTACCCGGTGTTGGGAAATCCCGTGGATTATAACCTTTTGAATTGTGAGGAAAGAAGATGAGGAGGTCTCGAGAAGACGTCCATCTGGATGTGAAGGCACTCAAGCTTGGCAGTAAGATCCGTGAACTGAGACTGAACAAGAATTACACTCTACAGGATGTGGCTGCCAAAACTGGCTTGTCTAAGCCATTTCTCTCGCAAATTGAAAATGACCATGTGGTTCCACCGGTGGCTACCCTGCTCAAGTTGGCCAGGGCTTTCAATGTTAGCTTAGCCCATTTCTTTCAGGACGAGGTGGGAAGCGACAAAATTGCCATCACACGGCACAAGGAACGGATTCGAGTAGAAAAACGGCCCCACCACCGCAAGGGTGAGGTCAATTATGTGTATGAGGCCCTAGAGACCAAGAAGACCGACAAGCAAATGGAACCATTCTTAGTGGAATTTCCTGTGCAAGATACCAGCGAGATGGTCTTCATGAACCATGACGGAGAGGAATTCCTGCATGTTCTTGAAGGCAAGCTCGAGTTTCGCAGCGTCGACCGGGTAGAGGTGCTTGAGTCCGGAGACAGCATTTATTTTGAATCAGACCTCAGTCACAGCTTTCGTTGCTTGGGAGAAAAAGCAGCGAGAGCTATCGTGGTGGTCTGGAACGGCTAGCCGGGCCCTAAGAACCCTTGAGCCACCCCCAGAGACAGCTTCAATGGTCTTTCCCTACTATGGGAGTCAGGCAGGGTAATGGGGCCCGTCGATTTTAGATTTTTGAATGCAGATTTTAGATTTAAAAGCTTAAAACATCCCAGCACCGAATGCCTAAACCTCAATCTGCAATCTACAATCTGCAATCATAAATGATACGTGCTTCAGTTCTTTGTCATTGGGGTATGGGTTTTGCAACTCACACGAAAGGAGGGAAACAAACACTAGCAGCCGTTATCTTTTTGCCCTTAGGGCTGCGCTCCTCTGGCCCGGATGTTTCATGAATTTCTGTCGCGAGACCACGAGGGTGGGTGTGCCACCGGGCAACTCGTCCCGCGGTACCGCGGGATTGGTTCTGAGGCGCACCTGAACGGTACGTCGCAGGGGCCGACACCCGAGGACGCCCGGAAGGGCATCCTTATCCGTGGTCGCAGCAAGTGATTCATCAAATATCCGGGCTAGGCCTTATGAAGTCCGGTCAGGAGGACGAGGCAAGCATGGTAGAAATACGCTTCCATGGGCGCGGTGGCCAAGGCACGGTCATGGCCACCATTCTGCTGGCAAAGGCCTTTTTCCGGGACGGCTACTACGTGCAGAGTTTTCCCCTTTTTGGGGTTGAGCGTCGCGGAGCTCCTGTTGAGGCCTACCTTAGACTCGACCAGAGCGAGATCCTTATAAGAACCAACGTATACACCCCCGATCATGTGGTTGTCTTAGATCAAACCCTGTTGGAATCCATCGATGTCACCGTAGGTCTGAAAAAGGGCGGCTGGATTCTACTCAATAGACCATCTCTTCCGGCCAACTTGGACTCATTCTCTGATTACAGCCTCGCCGTTGTTGACGCTACTCATATCGCCTTGAAAAATAGCCTGGGGACCCGCACCCAGCCCATTGTCAACACGGCAGTGATGGGAAGTCTCGCTCGCGTCTTGGGCATACCCAGCATGGCCGCCATCTCGGAGGCCATACGAGAGGAGATTCCTCGTCAGCCAAAGGCTAATATAAAGGCGGCTGAAACAGCTTACCAAAAAGTAAAGTTGGTGGGAGAGATTGAAAAGAACATGCAGATTTAGGAATTTAGGAATTTAGGAATTTGGTATCAGAGAATTGTGAGCACTAATTCCTCAATACCTCAATTTCTTAATCCCTCAATTAGATAGAAAATGAGGATATAGAAGAATGGCTGCACAACAGACTCCGACAAACCGTACTCCTCTTCTCATCCCTTGTTCTTATCTCACCACTGAAGGGAACAAGACGGGATCGTGGCGGTTTCTTCGACCTCGGTACGAGGAAAAAACCTCTCCCTGTAGTGCGGCCTGCCCTGCTGGTGAGGACATCGGCCGTGTTGAAATGCTGACGGCACAGGGATCCTTCAAGGAGGCCTGGGAGACTGTAATGATGGAAAACCCTTTCCCCGGCGTGTGTGGGCGTGTCTGTTACCACCCCTGTGAACAGCAGTGTAATAGAAAGGAATTTGATGAGCCGGTTGCGATTCACTCCTTGGAGCGCTTCCTTGCAGATACCGCCAGTCGCTATGAACTACAACTTTCGCTGCAAAAGCTGGAGTCAAAGAAACAGAAAATCGCAATAGTAGGTTCAGGCCCAAGTGGTCTTGCCGCTGGCTATTTTCTTACCCTCCTGGGGTATCAGGCGGATATCTTCGAAGCGCTACCCGAACCCGGTGGTGTGCTCCGGTGGGGCATCCCTTTATATCGACTACCACTCTCCATCCTGAATCGAGAAATTGCTCAAATCCGTGAGTTGGGAGTTCAGATTCACTGTGGCAAATCCATCTCGCAGGAGTTCTGGCGAGGTGGAAAGTCCGAGTATGACGCCATTTTCCTCGGCTGTGGGCATTCCCGCAGCGTTCCCCTTAAAATTTCTGGCGAGGATCTGGCTGGGGTGAAAGATGGTCTTCAATTCTTGGCTGACATCCGCCGGGGTGAAGTTTCAGCCCTGGACGGCACCGCCGCAGTTATTGGTGGTGGTAATACCGCCGTGGATACAGCCCGCTCTGCGGCCCGGTTCGGTGCCAAAGTTATTCTTATTTATCGCCGCCGTCGCCAGGACATGCCAGCCTTCGCTGAGGAGGTGGAGATGGCGCTGGAAGAAGGAGTGGAACTGTGGGAACTGCAAACCCCTGTGAACATAGCAGCGCAGGACGGGGACTTTGTCGTGACCCTGCAACATATGCACGTAATTGGAAAAGATGGCCAGAGAAAAGCCCGCGTCAAACCAGACTCGAACAAAAAGAAGAAAATTCGTGTCCAACATCTGTTCAAAGCCGTAGGTACTGAGGCTAGTGAGACGTGGTACGAGCCGCCCAAGAAAACAAGAGGTATGCTGCGGTTGAGCAACTGTGTCCTCCTGCACAAAAGCCGGGAACCCACCCTAGTCTACGGGGGCGACCTGGTGGCTGACATCAAGAGTGTGGCACATGCTGTCGCCTCTGGGAAACAAGCTGCCATTGCCCTAGATATTCTCTTTCATGAAGGGCTGGATGCTGTCCGGCCCAGACTCCAGAGTTGTCTGGTGGCTGAGGGCCCATCTATATCATGGGAGACATATATAGGTGGCCCGCGATCTCTACGCAACCAAAGGGTAGTCCGCTACAGTGATCTCAATACTGACTATTTCCAGTTCGCGCCCATGATGATCCAGCCCCGCCTCCTGCCTGAGGAACGGTTCCAGTCTTTTGCAGAAATCAATCTTAAAATTGGTGCCAGTCTGGCCATCCGAGAAGCCGAACGCTGCTTCAACTGTGGCCTGTGCAACCAGTGCGACAACTGTCAACTCTTCTGCCCGGAGATCGCGGTTACTCGAGATAACAACCCCCGTGGCCGCCATATCAATTATGACTACTGTAAGGGCTGCGGTCTCTGCGTGGTGGAATGTCCCCGCAATGCCATGATTTTGGAGGAGGAACTCCTATGCGACACGTCTTAGAGGGAAGCCATGCTGTTTCGGAAGCGGTACGCTTGGCCAGGGCTCAGGTGATCTCCGCTTACCCTATAACCCCTCAGACTCACATAGTCGAGCAATTGTCAGAGTACTGTGCCAACGGCACCCTGAATGCCCGATTTCTTCGGGTCGAGAGTGAACATTCAGCCTTGGCTGCCCTGATTGGTGCCGCCAGCAGCGGGGTGAGAACATTTACCGCCACCTCTTCCCAAGGACTCGCCTTGATGCACGAGCTCCTTCACTGGGCCTCGGGAGCAAGACTTCCTATTGTCATGGCGCAAGTGAATCGGGCTATGGCCCCCGGCTGGAACATCTGGGCCGACCAGACTGACAGTCTGGCCCAGCGCGACACAGGTTGGGTCCAGTTTTACTGCGAAAACGGTCAGGAGGTATTGGACACCACCATCCAGGCTTTCAGGTTGGCGGAATGGGTAAATTTACCGGTCATGGTGAACCTGGACGCATTTTTTCTTTCCCACACCTATGAACCTGTGGATGTCCCGGACCAGAAATCCGTGGACAGTTTCTTGCCGCCCTACAAACCCAGGTTTCAATTGGATCTGGCAAATCCCTGTGCCTTTAACCAATTGGCCCCTCCCAACATTTATATGGAAATGCGCCATAACATTCAAATGGCCATGGATGAGGCCTTCACCTTCTTTGAGCAGATGGAAGAGGAGTTCGGCACTATCTTGGGTCGACGCCACGGTGCGGTGGAAGCAATTCGATGCGATGATGCAGAGGTCATTTTGATTACTTCCGGGACAGTGACTAGTACAAGCCGCCAGGTTGTGGCAAAGCTTCGGGAAAAAGGTGAAAAAGTTGGACTTCTCAAGATCAAGCTCTTTCGTCCCTTTCCGCTGAATCTACTCCGGGAACTCACCAAACCCGCCAGCAAAATTGCCGTCATTGACCGTAATTTCTCATTCGGGGCTAGCGGCATCTTTGCCCAGGAAGTGAAGGCAGCCTTGTGCAATTTCCCCGGACACCCCCCAGTCTATGGGTATGTTGCCGGGCTGGGTGGCCGGGATATCACCACGGAGGTTATCGAGGACATCTATTGGCTTACCAAGAACAGTACGGCTCCCGAAAATGAGAGCTCGTGGGTGGGACTTCGTGAGGTGGATCATGCAGTTGGACAATCTTAATCGCGAACACATGTGTTCAGGACATGTCGGGTGCCCCGGTTGCGGCGCTGCTCTTGCTATGCGGTTTCTTCTCAAAGCCCTAGGAAACAAAACGATTATGATCATTCCAGCCTGCTGCTGGTCCATTATTGCCGGCCCCTATCCCCAGTCGACTTTGAAGATTCCGGTGCTTCACTCTGCTTTTGAAACAGGGGGTGCTGTGGCCAGTGGCGTCCGGGCTGCTCATGACATCAAAGGAGATACGGAGACCACGGTGGTAACCTGGGCCGGAGATGGCGGCACCTTCGACATTGGTTTCCAAGCCTTAAGTGGAGCCGTTGAACGCAACGAAAACTTCATTTATGTCTGCTACGACAATGAGGCCTACATGAATACCGGGGTGCAACGGAGTTCCTCCACTCCGTACGGTGCCTGGACTACCACCACCCCTGGCCAGCACTGGAAAAGATTGCGCAAGAAGAACATTGTCGAAGCCCTGGTTGCACACCGTATTCCTTATGCGGCCACCGCCAGTATCGCCTTTCCGGAAGACCTGATGCGTAAGGCAAAGAAGGCCAAAGACATGGCCGGATCCAGATTTATTCACATTTTTTCAAGCTGTCCTACTGGTTGGGGTATGCCTTCTGAGATGTCCGTCAAGATTGCCCGGATGGCTGTGCAGACGACAATCTTTCCCCTCTACGAAGTCGAAGACGGTCTCCGCTATACCATCAATTACACCCCAAAAGGTTACCTGGTGAACGAGTACTTCCGACTTCAAGGGCGATTCAAACACCTGACTGAGGAAGATCTTGAGTCTATTCAGGAGATGGTTGACGAAGACTGGAACCTGCTGCTCCGGAAAGCAGGAGTTGCGCTAGAAACCAGCTGAGCTGCTGCGGAAGTGGCACAGGCCTCCCACAGTCACTGATAAGAAATACCAAGAAGGCCAAAGGGGGAGGCTGGAAAACAACGAGCACTTAAGCCTCCTTTCTTCCCGCAGCTCAGCTTGGCATGAGCCAGCATGAAGATTTGGTGTTTGCGCAAAATGGACACTGCCGTAAAATGGCGCGCATTGCTCGTTGTGGAGGAGCCTTCTCCTTTGGCCTGTGTGGCTCATAACATTTTTGGTGAAACTCCTGTTACGAAATGAAGTTGCTCACAATAAAAAACTAAGTTAGCATTGCTGTTACGTGCTTACTCTCTACCTCTGGTTGGGAGAATTTGATGCAACGATTGAGTTTGTTTTGTTCCTGGCTGATGCTGCTTATGCTGGTGGCTGTGCTTACCAAAGCATCGCCAGTTGTGGCGGCGGAGGATCCAATGAATGGACCCTGGGATAGGCCGGTTCACCGATCTTCTGCCCACAAACACAATGATCATGACAATACGTCTATAACTTCCGGTTTTTTCTCTTCTCTTCTCACCTTTTTTTCAGAAGTAATTTCCCCGGTGGACGGGGATCGCTGCCCAAGCTACCCCACCTGCGCTGCCTATAGTAAAGAAGCGTATCAGAAACATGGGGCCTTTGTCGGTACACTGATGACTGTGGACCGACTCTTTCATGAAGCCGACGAATATCGGTTCTCCCCCACCGTGAAGGTTTACGGAGTATACCGCATTTACGATCCTGTCTCAGCCAATGAGTACTGGAAGCGTGACCCCTAAAGGCATAGAGCATGGGGCATGGAGCATAGAGTTTAACCATTCCAAAATCCGCTATCCAAGATCTCCAATCTACAATCTAAAAGCCAGAATTTGACTCCGATGCAATTAAGTTGCATAATCTGATTATAATGCTTAAGGGACTTGTTGCTCTAAACGTGTGGCGCCCACCACAAGAACAGAAGCAAGGTGACAGCACTGTGAAAAAGGTGGCCATTCTCGGACTGTTGATTCTCTTCTTGTCTATAGCCCAAATTACTCTCGCCCGCCCCCTCAAGGTGTTCGTGAGCATTTTGCCCCAGAAGTACTTCGTAGAGAAAATCGGCGGAGATTTCGTTGAGGTTGCGGTTATGGTCCAACCAGGAGCTAGTCCCGCTACCTACGAACCAAAGCCCAAGCAAATGGTCGCCCTTGCCAAGTGCGACATTTATTTCGCCATTGGCGTGCCATTTGAAAAAACGTGGCTTCCAAAAATCGTGGCCACTAACGCCAAAATGCACATTGTCCATACCCAAGCTGGTATCGAAAAGCTGGTTATGAAAGCGCACCACGCACATCAAGGAGAATCCAAACACCATGATGGTGAGAGCGAACCCGGGTCTGACCGCCAGACGGGAAAGGACCCCCATGTGTGGCTTTCGCCGCCGCTGGTCATGCAGCAGGCCAGAAATATTCTCAATGGACTGGAAACTCTCGACCCAAGTCATCGGACTCTTTACCAAGCTAACTACAAGAGTTTCATCGTGGAACTTGTAGACCTTGATCTCGAACTGAAAAGGTTGTTTCAGGCAAGGGCAGATCATTCTGAATTCATGGTGTTCCATCCCTCCTGGGGTTACTTCGCTCACGCTTACGGGTTGGAGCAGGTGCCCATCGAAATTGAAGGCAAGGAACCCAAACCTGCGGAACTGAAGTATCTTATTCAGCGCGGCAAGAAAATTGGTACCAAGGTAATTTTTGTCCAACCTCAATTCTCCTGGCAAGCAGCCCAAACAATCGCGCAAGCAATCAAAGCGCAAATCGTTGTCGTGGATCCACTTGCCCCCGATTGGGCCAACAACTTGCGCCAGGTAGCAGTCAAGCTCAGTACCACTCTGAGGTGAGGTGATTCATGAATGAGCCAATTATAGAGGTTGCAGATGTCTGGTTTTTCTACAATGGAATTCCAGTCCTTCAGGAGATAAACCTTACTGTTCACAGGGGAGATTTCGTCGCCCTCTTGGGTCCCAACGGTGGCGGCAAGACTACGCTCCTCAAACTGATGCTCGGCCTTTTGAAGCCCGAGCGCGGTGCTATACTCGTTTTTGGCGAATCTCCGCGGGAGAGTTCCCACCGCATCGGCTATATGCCTCAACACCTCCATTTCAACCAGAGTTTCCCAATATCGGTGCTCGATGTGGTGCTCATGGGAAAACTACGGCCGGGCCTAGGCTGGTCTCGATACTCCCAAAAAGACAAGATAGCAGCCCAACAGGCTCTGGAAAGAGTGGAAATGGGAAAATTTGCAAATCGTCGCGTTGGGGAGCTCTCTGGAGGGCAGCAACAGAGGGTCTTCATTGCCAGAGCGCTGGTAGACGAACCTGAGCTACTCTTCTTGGACGAACCCACAACGAGTGTGGACACAAAACATCAGACCGATCTTTTTGATATTCTCAAGGAACTCAACGAGACTGTAACTATTATTGTTGTCAGCCACGATATCGGTATTATTTCCACTCATGTCAAATCTGTCGCCTGCGTAAATCAGCAGATTTTCCACCATGATCATGCAGAAATCAAGGAAGAGATGATCGAGCTCGCCTACCAATGCTGTCCGGTAGATATCGTTGCCCACGGCTTACCTCATCGGGTCTTGAAGATCCACGAAGACGAAGAGTAAAGGTTATTTCGGATTTCGGATTGAGGATAATAAAGGGAACCTTATAGGACAAAATAAAATGCTTGAAGCTCTCCAGTTTGAGTTTATGAGAAATGCACTTTTGGCTGGCCTCCTCACCAGCATTGCTTGCGGCGTGATTGGTACCTTCATTGTGGTAAACCGACTGGTTTTTCTTTCCGGTGGCATTGCCCACGCAGCGTATGGCGGCATTGGTCTGGCCTTCTTTTTTGGGTTGCCATACGTGGCGGGAACTTTGGGATTCGCCCTTCTCGTTGCCATGGTGATGGCGGCGGTGACCCTGAAAGCACGACATCGGGCCGACACCATCATTGGTGTGCTCTGGGCAGTGGGGATGGCCCTCGGCGTGATTCTTCTCGATCTCACACCGGGCTATAATGTGGACCTCATGAGCTTCCTATTTGGTAGTATACTTACCGTTCCAACAAGCGATCTCTGGCTTATGTTGGTTCTGAACGGAGTGATTCTTCTGGCTGTGGCTTGTTATTACAATGATTTTCTGGCACTTTCCTACGACGAAGATTTTGCTCAAGTCAGGGGCGTCCGTGTAAAGTTCCTCTATTTTCTTCTCCTGGCAATGGTAGCGCTCTCCGTGGTCATGATTATCAGAATTGTTGGGTTGATCCTGGTAATTGCCCTGCTGACCATCCCACCATATATCGCCGAAAAATACGCCGGATCTCTCAAAAAGATGATGTTCCTCTCCTTCCTGCTGAGCTGCTTTTTTACTATGGTTGGGCTCTGGCTTTCCTACACTTTTAATCTCACTTCAGGCGCCACCATTATCCTCGTGGCGGGGGTTTGTTTTTTCATTTCGCTCCTGGTTGAGGTCCTGAAATCGACAAGGTTTTTTTCCGCTTGACAGGTCATGAAACCCCAGGCCCACAGCAATTACGTGGAGACCCATTTTTTACAGATATCGGAACAACCGACCTGAGAAAGGCCAAAGATCATGTGCAATCAATGTGATTATGTGAACCTCATTGAACATAGTGGTTTGGGACAAACTCCCAATCGCTTGCGTGTCTTGGAAATTATCGGAAACAGCCCCCATCCCATTAGTGCGCAGGAGATTATAGCAGCCTTGAACCAAGACCAGGATGTTAACCGGGTCACTGTCTACCGAATTCTTGACCTACTGGTAGGAAACAAATTGATTGAGCGCATTAGTGCTGGCGACCGCTCCTTTCGCTACGGGTTGGCCCCAAATGCCAACCACCAGCCGCACTCCCATTTCTACTGCGTAGAATGTGGAGAAATGGAATGCCTTCGCCCTGAACATATCAGCTTGGACACGGAGCCACTTGAACGCTCCTCCTTTCCAGGACTGATCGAAAGAGTCGAAGTCCGCTTTGATGGCATCTGCGAGGACTGCCGCAGGCAATGATCGCGGGAACCGAGCGCATAGCGCCTCGACAACGAGACAGTGGGCAGGAACTGTTGGGTACTAAGTACAGGAAGGTAATCAGTTATCGGTTATACGTTATAGGTTATACGTGGCAATCGCATTCTATAACTGTGGATGTTAATACGGACAAGGAATTCTTTGCAGAAATCCGTATAACGATTAACGTATAACCTTCCCGTCTCGACAAGCAGACACGTGGGGCCCACTGGGTTGACTCGATGAGAAGGGTGAGAGTGGGGAAAATGTCCTACTCTCTTTTGTCTGGATAGCGTTGTTGAATAGATCGCATCACATCCAGAGAGGAAAAGAAGACTTCGATGAGCGCGGGATCAAACTGTTGCCCAGCATTTTGTGTCATGGTTTTGATGATATCGGCCTCGTCCCAGGCCTCCTTGTACGCTCTCTTGGAGGCCAAAGCATCATAGACGTCAGCTATGGCTACAATTCTGCCGAAAAGGGGAATCTCGTTACCTTTTCTCCCTCGCGGTTCTAGTTGTTGCACAGAGAAACTCAGTCCCGGCCCGGTTGCCGCCAGATCCACATGCCCAGGATAACCTTCGCCATTCCACCATTCATGGTGGCTCAGGGCAACTTCTGCTGCTGCCTCATCAAAATCTGATTTCTTGTCAATGAAAAGTCTCGCTCCGAAAAATGTGTGTTGTTTCATAATGTCAAATTCTTCTTCGGTGAGACGAGCTGGCTTCTTGAGAATCTGATCCGAAATGGCAACCTTGCCCACATCATGAAGCATGGCGGCCATCCGCAGCACATCGCGCTTGTTCTGGATCTCTTTCGCGGGAATGTCATTTTCCCTGGCCCACCTTTCATATATTTCCACAGAATATGATCCAACCCGGTTGACATGAGCTCCTGTTTCTTTAGGGTCGCGCAGTTCTGCCATCCGGATCATCCTCAGGATAAGGGTTCGGGTCATCTGTGCTCTTTCCAAGGCCATGGTGGCCATACTAGCAAAATGAACCATCATCTTGGCGTCTTCCTCCGAGAACGGCACGATCTTGCCCTCTTCGTTCTGGGCATTTATAACCTGAAGAACACCGATGACGTCTTCCCGTACTGTCTTCAACGGCACTGCCAGGACCGAGTGGGTTTCATAGCCAGCAGTCTCATCGAATCTCTTGTCGAAGCGATAGGGGACAGTGCTTTCGAGTGTGTAGACATCCGGAATGTTCAGCTCCTGACCGGTAATGGCCGAATAGCCTGCGATGCTACTCTTGTCTGCGGGAATCGTAAAAATATTGTAGATAAGCTTCTCTCCTGAAGGCAGTCTCTTTTGCAGCGTGGCATTCTGAGTGTAGGTGAAACGTAATTCATTTCTGTCACGGATGTATATGGAACCGGCATCAGCATTCACAACCCGCCGGGCCTCGGTAAGTATGTGCTCCATGAGAATGTCGAGGTCTTTGACCTGGTTGAGTTCAGTACCTAGATCGGTCAGAACCTCTAGTTTTTGCTTTTCTGTAAGCATAGGGCTAATCTCCAACAATACGAGTCCTGCACATCAAGAGTTCAGTTACACACACAATGGGAGAGGAAGCAAATCAAATTGGTCCTTCGGACACCCCACCCTGCGGGCGGGTTCCCGGTTTCCAAGCACCAAGTCTCAGGGTTTCAGGTGTCGGGTGTCAGGTGTCAGGAAAAAACAAAAAAACTGAAACCTCCACAAAAGCTCGCCACCTTTACTGGCAAAGCCATTGCACTCTGACCTGGCCCTGAGGACCAAATTTGCTATTTTGAAAAAACTGCCAGCAAAAAAGCGTCTAGGACTCAGTAATATACCGTAATACTGGTTTTTTGGCCACAGAGAAGGCTGGAGGCCTACCTTTTCTGGAGAAAGCGGGGAAAAAGAAGGGTGATTTTTTGAGGAATCAGAGATTTTTGACTGCTTCCCCGGAAGGGAATCCATCAGAATTGTTTGTGAAGGTGAGTGACACAGGGCAGGTTTGCTGCCGGGTTAAGGTTTCTTCTTGGTCCATTTCATTTCAGGTTGGTTCTTGAATCTGATCACGCCCCCTTCTGTTGGGGTGTAGTAAAAAGAAAACTCAAATTTCCGTCCTGAAGGAATAAGATAGTAGATGATATACAAGGTATCGCCATTTTCACCAGATTTGTCCAAACCCACGATGGGAAATACATCAAAATCGAAGTATCCCAAACCCTGTTCAAAAATGAGGGTATCCTTTTTGATTTCAAAAGGATGGTCCGCGTATTTTGGGTCATCTGTCACCCAAACCCCGATTAACTGCTCGGGAACCCTGAATTCCTTTTGACATTGCGCTCCGAAGAAGAGAATGAGAATCGCGAACGCTATGCAGGTGCTCTTTGATTTCACTCGCGTCTCCCAATCGCGTGGGTCGAACTGTACATGAACCCTCATGTTGCATACCCACGCGAAGGCGTAGCAATTTTTCCCGGGTTGGGTATGCGATTGTTAGGGGTTCAGCTAATATACATCCCGTCAAAAAACAATACCACTTCAAACTGAAAATTCCCTGTGGTCCCACTACAGGGGCTGTAGGGAATGTTCCAACAAAAACACTGTTTTCTCGCCCGTCAATTCGATGCCGTTTCTCTTTCTTCTTGGGCCATCACCTCCAGGAAAGCCTCCACTACCTTTGGATCGAACTTGGTACCAGAGTCCTCTTTTATGAATCCAATGACTGTCTCCTGAGGCAACCCATCACGATACGGCCTGTCTGAAATGAGTGCGTCGTAGTGGTCGGCCACCGTAAATATACGAGCTCCCAAATCAATATCTTCTCCGGAGAGACCTTCAGGGTACCCTGAGCCATCATAATATTCATGATGGTGCAGCACCACTGGTATGATTCCGGCGTAGGCCTCAATTGGTTCCAGGATTCTCGCTCCAATGCGCACGTGTTCACGCATCAGTTGATATTCCTCATCTGTCAATTTACCTGCCTTATCAAGGATCTCTGGAGGGATTCCGATCTTGCCAAGATCGTGCAGCAACCCTCCCCTGTGCAGATCATCCAGTTGTTTCTGATTCAATCCCAGGCCCTGACCGATCCTCAACGCAAGTTCAGTCACTCGTTCAGAGTGGCCTGCCGTCCAGTGCGACTTGGCATCTATGGCCCTTGCCAAAGCATACAGTGTGCCCCAGTTCAGTTCGTCCAACTCCTCGATCAGTCGGGCATTTGAGATGGCCACTGCCACCTGATCAGCCAGCTGGCGAGCCTGGACAGCATCTTCCTCATTAGCCTCTGCCGGATCGAGGTAGCCCAGGACGATCAAGCCGGAAAGTTTCTCGGCCACAAACATGGGAAGGATCACAAATAATTCCGCTTCCAACTCCACCAGAGGGTTAAGATAGTGGGGTAATTCCTTATTTGAGTCTATCAACAATTGTTCGGGCTCATCATAGAATGTCTGCACCTCGGCAGCTGTGAGCTTAATGGGCACGAGCCAGTTTTCGCTTTCTGACTCGCCATATTGGACATGCATCAGCCCGGCATCTGAAGATTCGGCATCCAGCAAAGCCACGCCCACGCAATCACAGGGGAATAGCTCTCGCATCCGGTTGAGTATTGTGTCCACAATGAGTCTGGTATCCAGCGCCGACAGGATGGAACGGTCGATTTCATTCATTGTAGTCAAGGCGTTGAATTGCTTGCCCAATCGACTGGCCATGGCATTGAAAGATTCGGCCAACTCCTGAAACTCGTCGCCGCTGGTGACGGTCACTCTGGTAGCAAAATCTCTCCCGGCAATGCGCTTTGTGCCCTCCTGCAATCTTTCCAGTGGGATCAGATTCCTGCGAATCTGACTAATGCTGAGAAGTAACACCACCCACAGTGACAGCAGGACCACAAGGGGAAAGATCTTCGTGAATTTTGACATGGGCGCCAGCACGTGGGCTTTGAATTCGCCTAGGGCAATGATCCACTTGCCCACCAGGAATTCGTTTTGCATGTACAAGGACGAGTACGTTCCCACGCCTTCTCTCTCGTCGTAGCGCCAGTCAAATGGCCCTGAGTGGGTACGGGTCATTTCACGTGTTTGCTGTTCGGAAAATGATGCGGATTCTGGCAGGGTACTGAAGAGCACCGCACCTGACTGGTCAAGTACCCAGAGTTGGGTCATGGGCGGCAGCGGATTCTCGTCCGCCCCGCGCCACAAATACGTTTTCTTGACCTCGGCCACAAGGGTTCCTCTGCTGGGCTGGGCTGGGTCGAGCAACCTGCGCATGAGAAGCACCGCTGGTTGACCCGCCCGGACCCTGGCAGTTATAAGGGTTTTGCCCTTCTGCAGGTGTAGCTCTTGCTCCGCGGTGAGCGGTGGCGGCTTTTGAACGGACCCCAAGAGAGATATGGGCGTGGCCTTCTCGATAATCACTCCCAGCGAATCGAGCCGCTCTTTCAGACGACCACTGATTTCCGCGACTGCTTCTCGCCACCTTTCTTCACCGGCTTCATTGAGGCTGGCGGCTGCAATCTCCATCCCGGTCTCGAGAAACAGGAGCCGTTCAAAAAGATGCATGCCCATGGCTCCAGCTGCTTGCTGTAGCCGATCCTGGCTCTGTTTATTCAGCTGTCTGGTCACATGTTGAAAAGAGAGTATAGCTAGGATGGTAACGGGAAGAAGCGCACAGGTGATAAAAAGAAGAAAGATTCTTCTGG
>JAJDNL010000230.1 GCA_022340745.1 Deltaproteobacteria bacterium | reverse complement strand
ATCAGCTTCGGCCTTGCCGCCGGCACCTTGCTGACCCTGGTGCTGGTCCCGGTGCTATACTCGATGTTTTTCAAGGTGAAAGCTGAAGGCTAGAGATTTCGGATTTGGGATTGCGGAATGCGGATTGAGAATTACGAGATGACGAAAAGGAAGCATCATGAATTCGCATGCGCTGAAGAGGAGGACAAAGGAGTTTGCTAAGAGGATCATTGAGCTCTGCCGCTTACTGCCGAACAATCGTGAAGGAAGACTGATTGGCAATCAGCTGTTTAGTTCAGGGACCTCGGTAGCGGCTAACTACAGAGCAGCTTGCCGTGGGAGATCGAGAGCTGAATTCATAGCGAAACTAGGAATAGTTGAGGAAGAGGCAGACGAAACACTCTTTTGGCTAGAAATGATAGATGAGATGGAAGTAACCGATAAGAATGCAGTTCAATCATTGATGAAAGAGTGTGATGAAATCATAGCAATAATGGTCTCATCAATCAAAACAGCAAGACAAGAAAAGAAATCTAGATAGTGTCCAATTCCAATTCCGCAATCCGCAATCCCAAATCCGCATTCCACAATCCGCAATCCCCCATCATCTCTTGATCGGTTGTACCCCAGCCATGTCGAAGAATTGCTTGAGTTTCTGGAAGTATTCCTGCCTTTGTTCTGGGGTCATGAGGAAATCGAACCTGCCGAAAGCACGCTCAATATCCATCCAGTCGATGAGAAAGTTGTAAACTGCATTTTCAGCATCCTGGTCTGCTCTCAGGGATGAATTTTGGGCATCCAATAAGTCGACAATGGAAACCAGGCCTCGGGCATACTGATCCGCCACCAGATCAAGGTTTCTCCGAGCTGCTTCAGCGGCAGAACGGGAGAGGCGGATGTTGGGATAGGATGCACTTGCTTGGTGCAAGGCTGAGCGGATGCGTTGTTCTATTCGCTCTGATGTTGCCTCTTTTTCCAGTTGGATACGCGACAGCTCTTCTCGTGCCCGTTTGATGGTAGCGAATTTGCCCCCGCCCTCTGCCAAGGGGAACGTGGCAAAAACTCCTACCCTCCAGTCAGTGTCGTCCAGAGATGAGTCGCTTCGTTTCCCTTCTCCACTCTCAGCCAGTAACTCGGATACACTCCCTTGGGCGGCAAGAGAGGGCAGCCAGAAGGCTCTCTTGGCGGTCGTCAAAATTCGTTCCCTGGCAGCTATGGCAGCGTCGAAGCCCAGAAGTTCAGGTGCAATTTCCAATCCTTCTGCCACCATGAAATCGCTGTAGGTGCGAAAGTTGTGCGGGTTGTCTACATAGGGGAAAAGGCGCGAGTCACTAACGATGAGGAGCGGATCGCGGAGATCTGTCTCAATAGTAACAAACTTTTCCGCCAAGGGCCGGCTGAGCAGCCGGTTCAGCCTGTTTTCAGTTTGCCGGGTTCTCGCTTGAGCGAAGAGTACGTTTGCCCGGTTTCTGGCAATCTCAGTTTCCCAACGAAACTCCTCGGATCGATTGGCAATGCCGATGGAAACCCTTACCTGAGCACGCTCCAGGTTGGCTCGGGTTAACTTTAAGTTGTCTTTTTCCACCCGCTCCAGGGTCTTGGCCCGCAGCACATTGAGGTAGGCTACAGCGGTGTCACGGATGATGTCGAGTTCCACCGTGTTACGTTGTTCTTCACGGGAAGTCTGGAGCCTTTTTTCCACCGAGTAATTTGACCAGGAGTCTTCGTCGTAAAGGAGCTGGCTGGCGGTGACTGAACCTGTGACAGAGCGCTCAGGGGTGGCACCGCCACTGAATTCCGCCCTGTCGTCATCTATGATCTCACCTGTGGCGTCAAGGTCCACCCGAGGCAGCAAAACAGAGCGCGCCTGTTTTACCACCTGTTCGCCTGCGGCAACATTTCTATTCTGCACGGCCAAATCAAGGTTGGCCGCAAGAGACTCACGCACTGCGCTTTGGAGAGAAAGTCGCCGCTCTACTCGTTCTGCTTCTTCATTGAGCAAGTCTGCTTCTGTGAGTGCGCTCCAAGATGGGTAAAAACCGATGGCTCTCCCTGTGGCCATATTGATGGTGAGCTTTTCACCCAGGGGGAAAGCCACCTTGAGATTTGAGGCCTTCTCTCCCAGGAGGATTCGTTGTACGTTCAAGGCAATCCTCCTGGTAAGGCGTAAAAACTGATCTTTGGGCGCATTGCTGGCAAGCACCCCGGCTTCAACATCGGCCACCCCCAGCATGGAAAAACTAGGCAGCCTTCTCAAAATCATACCGTATATGAGTTTGCGAAACTCACGAGGAGTCATCTGTGGGAGGGGCAAGAGGTAAACTGCGTCTGTTTCAGAAGGGCAAGCAGCCAGAGCCCGGTCAGCGGAGAACTCCACCGGCACTATGTCCACGTCGATAGTATACTCGTAGGCAGTCTGCCGTAATTTTTTCTCGAGCCAGGGAATAGACTCAAGGGTGGTCCTTCTGACAAGAACCACCAGATGGTTGAAAGGAACCATGTCTCGGAATACTTTGATATCCCTTTCAAAACTGACAAAAGAGTCGATGTAGCTGAGGTTCCTAACTCCACTGGCACCGCCTTTGAGAGGCAAATTCTGCAGTTTGGCATCACCCACAATGGCGGCAACCACCGGTTTCGGCAGTTTCCCTTTGTGGCAGACGTAGTTCGTCGCCAGATAACCGAGGGTAATTACCAGGTCAACCTCTGGGTCAGCGAGTAGCTTGTCAACGGAGCGCTCTATTTTCTCTTTTTCCCAGCCACCGTCAATTGACTTGGCTGCAGGAAAACGGACATCGAATTCTCTGGAGGTAAGATCAAGGATTTCCTTTTTGACCAGAGGGGTGATGTCCGGTAGACGACCCGGTGGACCGTCTTTAACGAGACCGATGCGAACCACGGGCAGTTTGCGTGCGGCCTGTGCAGGCGGTATACCAACTGACGCCGCAAAAAGGAGAGTTAATACCAGGCAAATCGATCTATTCCATATCGTCTTATTCATATACCCTCTCATTCCTTACACAATATCCTATCGGCGGTTTCCGAGGTACAGGTGCAGATACCATACAAGTGTCAACATTTCCAAAGGGCGGTCCAATTTGATTGAAAACATGCGTCTTTGGGCTCGCATTATATAAGATCTTCAGGGCAAAAGGCTATAGGTGTGATTTGAAGGTGACAGTATAGGACAAGCACATTGACAAGACAAGTCTAAGTGCGATTGTAGCTGTAGACAAGAAAAGTTCAAGGTATCCTTGTCCTATGATATATTGATACCATTCTGCTGGCTGGTGGGATTCTATAAAGTTAAGCCAGAGAGTAAATATGCAGAGTATGCTTTCATTTGGAACAGAGGGAATCGAGCCTGATTTGCCGATTATGTTAGGATTGCTTGAAAGGAGTTAGGAAAATTGTCGCGTAAGCTCAATATCAGAACCATTGGAGAATACATAAAAGTATTCGGGCCAGCCATCTTGCTGGCGAGCATTGGATTTGTCGTTGCTTACCAATTCGTAGATCCTGCTCCTCCCCGCCGCATCTCCATCGCCACCGGTTCACCGTCGGGGGCTTATTTTGCCTATGGGGGCGCCTACAGCGAAATACTTAAGCAAGATGGAATCAGTTTAGAGGTGCTCCCCACGGCGGGATCCGCTGAGAACATCAAGTTGCTTGAAGCAGAATCAGGTGGGGTTGATGTGGCTCTAGTAGCAGGTGGTTTTAGCACATTGGCTCAATCAGATAAGATCGTATCACTGGGTAGCCTCTATTATGAGCCACTTTGGATTTTTCATCAAAAAAACCTCACACTGGCTCGTCTCCCTGATCTGAGAGGGATGCGAGTCGCCGTTGGCGAAGAAGGTAGCGGCACCAAAGTCTTAGCTCTGCAGTTACTTGAACTGAATGGCATTAGCGAAAAAAACACACGGTTACTCTCATACGGCTCTCAAGAGGCAGCCACTATGCTTCTAGAAAAGAAACTTGATGCAGCAATTTTCGTCACCACCCACCGTTCACCGTATATTGAACCACTGATGAAATCAAGATCGCTCAAGCTCATGGGGCTCGAGCGGGCTAAGGCTTATGCACTCCGATACCATTATTTACACGTTTTAGAAGTGCCTGAAGGGGTGCTCAATTTTGAGGCCAATATTCCATCACGTGACCTCACTCTGGTAGCCGTGACAACCCAACTTGCGGCACGATCAGATCTACATCCGGCCCTGATCAACCTGCTTCTCCAAGCGGCCGAGGAAGTCCATCATAAGGGGGGCGGATTCGAGAAAGAAGGTCAATTCCCCTCGCCCAAATACGTTGATTTCGACCTCAGCAAGGAAGCTGTAAGGTTTTATAAATCTGGCCCTCCTTTTCTGCAACGCTATCTTCCTTTTTGGGTGGCAAATTTTCTGACTCGTATGGTGGTCATGCTGGTGCCCCTGTTTGCCTTACTGTATCCGCTTTTCAAGATCATGCCGCTCATATACAAGTGGAGAATGCGATCGCGAATCTACCGTTGGTATACCGAGCTGAGGGCGGTGGATCCCGAGATACAGAAGGATTTTGAACCCGAGCGCATGGAAGAATATCTTGCTAAACTCAACGAAGTAGAGAACCAAGTATCGAATATCGCCATACCGCCTGCCTATGCGGAAGGACTGTACGACCTCCGGATACACATCGAATTGTTGAGGAACAAACTTAGCAAGGCTGGCAACACGGAGTGAGCAGGGGGTCATCACACAGTGACGATATCGGGGGTACTATGCGGCCCCTACGTGTTTTTGATTCGCATTCAATGTAGGGGCGGCGTTTATCCCCGCCCGAAAACTTTATTCAACATCGAACACCTGGTCCTTAGGGCCAGGTCAGAATACAGTGGCTCTGCCGGTACAGGTGCGAACTCATTTGGAGTACTGGAGCATTGGAGTACTGGAGTGTTGGCAGAAATGAAAGCCCGCATGTAATATGAATTGGTTTTTTCATTACTCCATTACTCCACCACTCCATCACTCCAGCCGACTGCCGCAAGGTGGAAAGAGCATGGAAGCCCCCTCAGGGGGCAGTTCAAAGCCGGGTCCTTTGGGTCCGGATTCTTTACTTTTCTTGACCGCGGATCTTCTTATCCACCAGCTTTAGCAGTCCATAGAGACTCTCCATGTGAGGTGCGCTGACGCCATGTCTTTTGGCTACCCGGAGGCCGCTGCCCAGGATGGCCTCAACCTCCATAGGCCTACCAGCTTCAAAATCAACCAGCATGCTGCTTTTATATGGTGCCATGGCGCGGGTGCCATCGATGTTTTGTTGTACTACTTCCTCCGGCAGGGGATGGCCGGCAGCCTCGGCAATCCTACAGACTTCCTCCATGACTTTCCGGGCGAGCTCCAGTGATTCTGGGTTTTCCATCATGGTTTTGGTGTCCGCACCGCCGCCCAGAACTGAAATGGGATTGAAGGGCGCGTTCCATACGAGCTTACGCCATCTGGCAGTTACCGCATCTTCAGTCACCTCACACTTCAGCCCTGCTTCATTAAAAAGTCTGGCGAGTTCCTCCACCTCGACTGATTTGCCGGCAGGATAACGGCCAATGACCACGCGGCCGAAGTCGGTATGATCTATGTGGCCAGGACTGGTGCGGGTGGCACATATGAAAGCCAGGCCGCTGATGATTTCGTTATCAGGGTAGGTTCGAGCCACGGGTTCTTCAATCTCAACCCCGTTTTGGAGAAGAACGATGGCTGTTTCTGGCCCGACCACCTCTCTAATGATCTCTGCCGTGTCGATTTCAGGAAGCACCTTGAGCCCGACCAGGATGTAGTCGGGGGGAGGACCATATTCACCGAGGTCTCGTATGACTTTCTCTGGAGTGAATTGAAAATCTCCCAAAGTGCTGGTGACCGTTATACCTTTGGATTTTACCACTTCGTAGTCCGAACGGCAGAGAGTTGATACAGAAGCTCCGGCCTGGGCCAGTTTGCCGCCATAGAATCCTCCAATTGCCCCGGTGCCTACGACTAGTATTCTTGGTTTCATTGCTCCATCACTCCAAGATTCCAACTCAGGCCTATCTTATTGATCTCTATTCACGCTCTTACCTTAACCCATTATCGCCCAATTTAAACATAAAAAAGGCAGCGTCATTAATGACCCTGCCGGTGGAAAGATGGATAAGGCCGGTGACATTTTTTCAGTGAGGACCTGCTGCTATCTTAATTCCTCGAGGGTTCAGGGAAGCCATAACCAGTTACTTCAATGGATGTAAGCATGTTGCCGGTAAATTTCGCCACTCCCGAAAATCTGCCACTACCTCGATTGTACGACCAGACTTCACCTCCGCCCCGTCTGCCTGGATATCTGTAATGCGGCTCGCCGCACTTGGCAAGAACTGAATCTTTGGTGTCTTTTCCTACCTGTACGAGTTTGGTCCCGCAACGGACTGGACTCAATACTGATTGGCCCATTTGCGCCAGGACTGGAACCGCCATCATTGCTGTCAGGGTCATCAGTACGAACAAAAACATCAACAGCTTTGGTCTTTTGTGCATGGTCTTATCTCCATTCTTTTTTTTGCCCTGAATACAGCGAGATAGAAACTGGTTTCATATTAAGGTTATGCAAGATTCATGTCAACCGTTTTGCTGGTCTTCATCAGCAATCCCCAATCCAAAATCCATTGAGATTAGTGACCGGTTAGTGTATGCAATAAGTAAGAAGGATGTGAAAAAAAAGGGAAGGAGATACACATGGAAATCAAAAAGGTTTGCGTTCTGGGCGCGGGAATAATGGGGTCAGGCATCGTCCAAGTGGTGGCAACTGCAGGTTTTGATGTAACCATGCGGGACATTGAAGATAGTTTCGTTGAAAAAGGTCTGGCAACAATCAAATTTCATCTCGATCGTGCCGTGGAGAAAGAAAAGATAGAGGCTGATAGTGCAACAGAGATAATGGCCCGCATCGAAGGAACAACGGATATCAGTGAGGCGGTGGCTGGGGCTGACTTTATTATTGAAGCGGTGGTTGAAGATATGAGGGTGAAAAAGGAGCTATTCTCGGAGCTCGATGCCATCTGCAAGCCTGAGAACATCTTGGCTTCAAATACTTCAGGTCTCTCCATTACTGAAATAGGCTCCGTTACCGGTCGGCCGGAGAAGGTTGTTGGCGTTCACTTTTTCAATCCCGCGCCCGTGATGCAGCTGGTGGAGTTGATCCGCGGTTTCGTCACCTCTGATGTCACCTTTGCGGTCACCAGGGCTTTCGTGGAGCAGTTAGGAAAAACACCCATTGAGGTAAAGGAGTCTCCCGGTTTTGCGGTGAATCGCATTCTCTGCCCGATGATAAACGAGGCCATTTTTGTCTATTCCGAATTTGTTGCTTCAGCTGAAGACATAGACCAGGCCATGGTCCTGGGAGCAAATCATCCAATCGGTCCTCTAGCCCTTGCTGATCTTGTGGGTCTCGACACGCTCTTGGCTGTGTTGGAGGGGCTAAATCAAGAGCTGGGTGAGGATAAATACCGCCCGGCACCTTTGTTGAGGAAGATGGTTCGCGCTGGTTACTTTGGGAGGAAAAGCGGCAAAGGATTCTACAATTACAACAGTTGACATTTTACATTTATGATAACGCCTATGCATTTTACTCCGCGTGCTGTGGATGCTAGATTTCGATATGCACTTCTATATACTAACCACAGAGACACAGAGAGCACGGAGGGAACTATATTCTTGCCCGATCGGGAGACGGCGATCGGGCAAGAGATCGCAGCCCTACGGGCACGATCTGGTAACCGGGTGGTGGCTTCATGTCAATGGTTGAATCAAGGTCCAAGAGCTTTCGCCGCAGGCGAGGGCTCTTTTCCCTGGCCGTCGTCTCCCGGCCAGGGGAAAAACAACATCCTCTGTGTACTCTGTGCCTCTGTGGTAAATCTTCACTCAGGCTTCCATAGGCCGCATCTACACGGAGCAAAGCAAGTGGTTATTTTGTCATTTTGCATCGGGGAAATATGTGTTTAAAGATAAATGCGAAATGAGCAATGCGCCATGTGAAATGAAAGGGGTGAGCGTATGCAATATGAACTGACCGAAGAGCAGCGCATGCTGCAGGACATGGTGAACCGATTAGCCAAAGAGAAAGTAGAACCGGGAGCGACTCAACGTGATGCTGAAGGCGAGTTTAGCTGGGAAATGGTGGACTTGATGCGGGAGAATGGCCTCTATGGGATTGATTTTCCTGAAGCCTACGGGGGTTCCGGAGCCGGTATGCTCGCCCTGGCCATTGCGGTTGAGGAGTTGTCCAAGGTAGATGCGGCATGTGGGCTCTTGGTCGCTGATCACGAGTTGGGAAGTTTGCCCATTATGCTGGCAGGCAACGAGGAGCAAAAACAACGGTTCCTGCCAAAGCTTGCAACCGGTGAACACCTTGCTGCCTTTGCATTGACTGAGCCGGCTGCCGGCTCAGATGTTGCCCGGCTCAGGTGTAAAGCTGTAAAAGATGGTGATTCCTACATTCTGAACGGTACCAAGAACTTCATTACCAATGGTGGGGTGGCAGACGTCATCACGGTCTATGCCATCACTGATCCGGAAGGAAAGGCTCACAAGAATGCCGCTGTTTTCGTGGTGGAAAAAGACACGCCCGGTTTTTCTGTGGGGAAAAAGGAAGACAAGTTGGGGATTCGCTGGTCTGATACGGTGGAGCTTATCTTCGAAGACTGCCGGGTGCCGGCTGAAAACCTGCTCGGCCAGGATACAGACGGTTTCCACGTCATGATGAAGACTCTTGATTTTTCTCGACCAGGGGTTGCGGCGCAGGCCCTAGGTATTGCTGCCGGGGCTCTCGAGTACGCTACCGGTTATGCTAAAGAGCGGGAAAGTTTCGGCAAGCCCATCATCAGGCATCAGGGTGTCGGTTTCAAGCTGGCCGAGATGGCAATGCGAACGGAGGCGGCTCGGCAGTTACTCTACAAGACTTGCGCACTGTATCAAGAGTTGACCAAAGACATGAGTCGTCTGAATCCTGAGCTCATTCGCAGGAGTTCCATGTCAAAGTGCTTCTGCGGTGATGTGGCCATGTGGGTTACAATCGAGGCAGTGCAGGTCCTGGGGGGGTATGGTTATGTCAAGGAATTCCCGGTGGAGCGGATGATGCGAGATGCCAAGATCACCCAGATCTATGAAGGTACGAACGAGATCATGCGGTTGGTTATTTCGAATACACTTTAAGGGGGATGTGAGATGGAGGGAAGTATAGGGCATAGAGCATGGAGCATGGAGCATGGAGTTTCAGCACACAGCAGACAGCCGGCAGTTGACAGTAGAATCCTGGTACTAGGTGCAAGATACAAGGAATAAGGTTTCAGGTTTCAGCTTCTAAGTTTCTTTTGCCTGACACCTGACACCTGAAACCTGAAACCCTGAGATCTCACATCGCACATCCCACATCTCATATCACGTATTTCTGGAAAGAGGACGAGAACCGTGAGTAAAGATAACGATGTCGTAATAGTTTCTGCAGCTCGAACTGCCATTGGCACATTCGGTGGAGCACTGAGAGAAGTCAGAGCATATAAGCTGGCGGCTCACGTCATGCGTGAGGTGTTGAAACGCGCCAACAATTTGGATCCCAATCTGGTCAGCGATGTCATCGTTGGCGATTGTCTGCAAAACGTCGATGAGGCCAATACAGCCCGCGTAGCCGCGTTGGCTGCGGGAATTCCACCCCAGGTAACTGCTTTCACCGTGCAGCGAAATTGTGCCTCTTCCATGCAGGCCCTCATCAGCGGGACACAGCAGATTCTCT
Source organism: Deltaproteobacteria bacterium (assembly GCA_022340745.1). Lineage (GTDB taxonomy): Bacteria > Desulfobacterota > Syntrophobacteria > BM002 > BM002 > BM002. Next base: position 8,643 of record JAJDNL010000230.1, on the reverse strand, counting down.
GTCAAGATAGTGACGTGGTCTTGGTGGCTGGCGTTGAATCAATGAGCTCCGGCCCCTATTACCTGGACAAAGCTCGCTGGGGGATGAGACTGAGGAATCATGAGATAATTGACTCAGTCTGGGAGGCTTTGCATTCCGGCAGCCGCCTCCTGGGAGAATCCATGATCATGGGTATAACAGCTGAGAATCTTGCAGAGAAGGATGGCATTTCACGGGAGGATCAAGATCAAGTTGCTCTCGAGAGTAATAATAAAGCAGAGGCGGCTATCAAGGCAGGTTTGTTTGCTGAGGAGATTGTGCCCATGGAAGTTTTTGGGGACAAAGGGGAGTCAGTGGTTTTTCTTCAAGACGAACACCCGCGTTTTGGTCTCAGCATAGGAGATCTGGCCAAGCTCAATCCTGTGTTCAAAAAAGATGGTACGGTAACAGCAGGAAACTCTTCTGGGATCAATGACGGCGCCGCCGCCGCCGTCATCATGACGAGGAAAAGGGCAAAGGATTTGGGTCTGACCCCATTGGCTCGGATTGTAAGTCATTCCATTGCTGGGGTGGAACCACAATATATGGGGTATGGACCGGTTCCGGCCACTGAAAAGGTCCTCAAGAAAGCGGGGATGACGTTAAAAGATGTGCAGCTGATTGAACTGAATGAAGCCTTTGCTGCCCAATATCTGGCCTGTGAACGTAAACTTGGGATTGATCGTGATATAACGAATGTGAATGGGAGCGGTATTAGTTTAGGGCATCCCGTGGGGTGCACTGGCCTGCGTATCGTAGTTACTTTGGTTTATGAGATGATTCGGCGGGATGTTACCCTAGGTTTGGCAACCCTTTGTGTAGGCGGGGGGATGGGGATGGCCACTATTGTTGAGCGGGAATGACGGTGACTTTGCTGGTTAAAAACCCGCCCAAGATGTCAAAGGCTAGATAACGTGTAGATAGAATTCCTCAAGGTTATGTCTTTGGCAAACTACCTAACAAAGTTTTTCAATGGCAATTTCTATTTTTGATTTTTTCTTTACTGCTTAAAGTACACTTGTTGGATATTCGTCGTTCATTTTGATACTGATATAAAATACTCAGTTTTTTATTGATCTACCTATCATTCTAGAGTATGTTTTTAATGATATCAGAAAAATAGCTCAGGAGGTTATCTATGGCAAAGAGTCTAACCCAGATGGCAGCGGATATTGTTGCAGCTCAGTCTTCACATGTATCCATGTCTGCTGATGAGATGGATGCAGCGCTCAAGAAAGTTTTTGAGGCATTAAAGGAAATTAAAGGTATTGAAGAAACACCTGCTGGTGAAGCTGTTGATGACGAACTTGCTCGGCTGCGCGCCAATCCAATGAAATCTATCAAGAGAGCACACGTCATAAATTTGGAGGATGGCAGTAAGTACAAGCAGTTAACTGCAAAGACTCTTGCCAAGTTCGGGCTAACAGCCAAAGAATATCGCAAGAAATGGGGTTTCTCAGCCAGGCAGGCCCTTTCGGCCAAGTCACTTTCAGCAAAAAGAAGGAAAGTAGCTAAAGCCCTTGGTCTCGCGGATAAACTAGCTGCTGCTCGCATGGCCAGAAGTAAGGCTGCCACGGAGAAAAAGGCTGCGCCTGCGAAAAAGAAGAGAGCACCCGCTAAAAAGAAGCGGGCACCTGCGAAAAAGAAAAGAGCGCCTGCAAAGAAGAAGAGAGCACCCGCGAAAAAGAAAAAAGCGCCCAGCAAGCGGAAAAAGGTACCCGCGAAAAAGAAAAAAGCGCCCAGCAAGCGGAAAAAGGCCTAGGCCGGTTATTGTATAACAGGTTTTGACCGGGTCTCCACTTTTTAGTAGCAGCAGGCCAGGCCAGTGCGCTTGGGACTCGCTCGGGTGAGAGGCCACCAACACAGTGCTGCTGGACAGTATAACATTTACCCCGCGCCCCCGGCAGATCGGGGAGGTGGGGTTTTTTATTAAGCATCAAACATTCCGCATTGCGGGGGTCATAGTTCAATGACTTTGCTGGTCGCAAGGACTGAGGTTTCAGGTTTCAGTGTTCAGGTTTCAGTGTTCAGTGTTCCCCGCTGGCGCTTCGCTTCAATAGGTATTAGTTTTTTTGCTTTCCTGACACCTGACACCCGACACCTGACACCCTGAGATCGGGTCCTTTGGATCCGGATTCTTTAACTAACTGAATGCCTCTTTACCGGAAAGGGAAAACAATGGCTGTAGCGCAAGATGGTGATAGAGTAAAGGTATACTTTACTGGCACTTTGGAAGATGGGACTATTTTTGGTCAGACACATGAGGATGAACCGTTTGAATTTACCATTGGAGAAAAGAGCGTCTTGCCGAAGTTTGGGGGTGCAGTAATTGGCATGGAAGAGGGAGAGGATAAAACCTTCCTCATTGCTCCTGAAGATGCTTACGGTCCTCGTGATGAAAAGCGTGTGTTTACTGCTGAAAAATCAGAGATACCGGATCACATTAAACCTGAGATAGGCAAGAAAATTCAGGTTCAAATGGGCAATGGACAAATGGCTATTCTCACCGTGCTGGATGTCAGCGAAGATAAGGTAACATTCGACGCCAATGATCCGCTTGCAGGAGAAGAACTCACCTTTAAAATTAAACTACTTGAAATTGTGCAAACAGAGGAAAAGTAAGACAACGATTTAAGATTTAAGATTGTAGATTTTAGATTGATGAAAGGTACAAGGCACAAGGTAAAAGGAATAAGGTTTCAGGTTTCAGCTACTATGTTTTTTCCCTGACACCTGACACCTGAAACCCCGAAATTTGGTGCTTGGAAACCAGGGACCCGCCCGCAGGGTGGGGTGTCCGAAGGACCAATTTGATATTTTTTGATGCTCCATCGCTCTAGTCCGGATGTTACTGCTATGCATCTTTCACTAATCGGGATGTCGGGATCGGGAAAATCACACTGGTCTGTGCGGCTTGCTGAGAGTGGTTTCCACCGATTTTGCTGCGATGAAATGATAGCAAGGAACCTTTCTGCCGAACTGACTCGAGCAGATGGCACTGCCATGGATCTGGGTGAGTGGATGGGATTTCCTTACGAGCCCAACTATAAGGAACGTGAAGTCAGGTATTTGACTCATGAGATAAGGGTGCTCGAGGAAATCCTGGGATTCATAGCAGACTCTGCTTGGGATTCTGGGAAGAACATCATTGTGGATACCACTGGCAGTGTCATTTATACTGGGGAAACAGTTTTGAAAAAATTGTGTTTACACACCACGGTTGTTCATTTCTCGACGCCCCCTGAGATTCAGGAACGCATGCTAGATGTTTATAAGGCCCAGCCGAGACCGATTTTGTGGAGGGACCTGTTTAGCAAAGAACCAGACGAGGCTAATGAAAAAGCCCTGGCGCGCTGCTATCCAGAACTGCTGTCTTCCAGGGAACGTTTGTACGAGAAATGTGCAGATGTGACCATAGACTATTACACCCGCAATGAAGATAGTTTTGGAGTGAGTGACTTTCTAAAAGAGATCGAGGCGGCAATCTAGAGCTCATGTACAATCTACCTGAACAAGATCGAGAACAGCTCATGATGAGGGCGGCCGAATGCTTGGATGAAGGTTCGTCTATTGAAGATAAGATGAGAACGGCTCAATACATATATGACTCGTGGTCCGATCAGTTAAGGCGTGAACCAGACATACACCACCTTATTGAGAAGCTGGAGATGTGCCTAGAAAACAGTCGCGCGGCCATGCTGGAACTTGGCATTGTTGAGATCTGCAAACACTGTGATGAAGAGGAAGGTGGAAGTTGCTGCGGCGCCGGCATGGAACATAAGTTTGACACCCTTCTGTTACTGATGAATTTGCTGCTGGGTGTTTCTTTGCCGGAAGGCCACTGCAGACCCAACAGTTGCTATCTTCTAACAGAAAAGGGCTGCAGCTTGAAGGTAAGACTTGTATTGTGTGTGGACTTCCTCTGTCCTAAGATATTGAATACAATGAGTCGAGAGGACCTTATTAGACTCCAGCAGATTTCCGGTGATGAACTCACAACTGGATTTATGCTTTATGATGCACTTAAGAGATTTATGAGGAACACTAAGAACTGAGAACTGGACGCCGGTTGCGTCATAGATTTCAAATTTGTACTTACCGAAAATGAATCAAAAGAAAACACCCATGCTTTCAAAGTCTCGTTTCCTTGCCGGCACCCAGTGCCATCTTCGATTGTGGCACCAATGCTATAATCGCGAACTCGCCACTGCAGCAACTCCAGCACAGCAGGCTATTTTTGATGCAGGCCAGGAGGTGGGCAGGTTAGCAACCGGCCTATTCCCAGGGGGCGTTCTCATCGAGGAAGACCACTTCCACCACGAAGAGGCTGTTCAGTCCACACTGGCAGCCATACACAATCCAGATGTCCCGGCAATATTCGAAGCAGCTTTTATCCATGATGATGTGCGCGTGAGAGTGGACATTTTGGAAAGGCTTCAGAACGGAGGGTGGAATCTCATCGAGGTTAAGTCAGCCACCTCGGTGAAAGATGTTTATCATTCTGATGTGGGGGTTCAGTACGCTGTTCTCAAAGGTTCGGACCTGAACGTTGTGCGTGCTGGCATCCTTCATCTAAACAGCCGATATGTCTACGACGGCAACCAACATCAGCTGGACAGTCTTTTTACTTTCTCAGACTTGACGGAACTCGTTCTCGCCCTACAGGAGGATCTTCCTGCCAGGGTGGCTGAGCTGAAAAAAATGCTGGCAGCCGCCAGGGCACCACACATTCTTCCCTCGCGGCATTGCCACAGCCCCTATGGTTGCGAATTCTGGGAGCATTGTACAGCAGATATGCCGGAGTTTTGGATCATGCACCTTACAGGCATAAGAGAGGAAAGGTTGAATGAACTGGCGGCAATGGGTATTGAGGACATTCGTGATATCCCACCAGACTTTGACCTGACTGAGCTGCAGAACCGCATTAGATCGTGCGTGGTCGGCCGTGAGGAGTATGTTTCGCCCGAGTTGGAAGAGGAACTTACAGGGATTGAATATCCTCTCCACTTTCTGGACTTTGAGACTGTCAGCCCGCCAATTCCGCTGTATCCCAACACCAGACCCTACCAGGCCATCCCGTTTCTGTGGTCAGATCATATCCTCTCCGAAGAGAACGATCTGGCCCATTTCAGCTATCTATTTAAGGAGGATACCGATCCTCGGGAAGACTTTGCTGAAACCTTGCTGGAGGCCCTGGGTGATAGGGGCACGGTTTTCACCTATTCAAACTATGAGCGGAGAATGATGACTGAGCTGGCAGAGTATTTGCCACAAAGAAGCGGCCAACTGTTGGCAATCTTGGATCGATTCAAGGATTTGCAGGCTTCAATCAAGAGGCATTTTTACAATGCTTCATTTCATGGTTCATTCTCACTGAAGTCGGTGCTGCCAGCCCTGGTGTCCAGTATGAGCTACGACGATCTGCTCATTCAGGAAGGCACATACGCTTCGCTGCAATACCTACAGATGCTCAATCCAGAAACACCATTAGAGGAAAAGAAGAAGATCGAGGAGGCTCTCCTGGCCTACTGCAGTCATGATACCCTTGCCATGGTGAAGATCCGCGAAGCTTTGCTGAGGAGGCTTTGACGGAGTGGAGCTGAAATATTATAGTAATGTTAGTTGATCAAAAGGATAGAGCATGAAGCGACCATTTCCCCCTGGAAGCCCCAAACAGTGCCCTTGCGGCCACAGCCACGTCTCCTGGTCCGAAGGCGAGGATGAGGTTTATTGTTGGGACTGCAACAAAAAGTATCTCGTCTCAGCTTGTTTCAGCCTGCAGGACCGTACCCCCTCCGATACTACCGAAGAGGATTCATAGCCCTGATAATTCATGAAGGGCCAGGACAAAAAAAACCCCACCGATCCGTGTTACCCCTTAGCTGGTCTGCTGCGGCTGAACGATGGGGAAGGGGACGTAAGCTGACAGAGAAAAGAGCTTTGCGGTCTCCTTGCTGTTTGTAGGTGCAAACTCAGTGCCAAGAACTAAAAACTATAGGAGACTCCCATAAATATATGGTGAAGTGAGTCTACTGTATTACTCCTCACATCACTGATAAGAAGAGTGGGACCGATGCCTACGAAAGGCTGAAGGCGCCCGTTAGGGTAGCGAAGCAGGATGAAGCCGGATAAGGGGTCGAAATTTGTATCTGCATCTATGCTCGTATCCTGATTTTGTTCATCCGGCTGTAAAAGAGGAGCCTCCGTGGCAACTCCAAGCCAAGGGATATCTTGAAACCAGTATCCCAGTCGCTCATCATAGGAGTTAGAGGAAGCGTCATCGGAGTACATAAGGTCAGAGTTTTGATACAAGGTGGAGAAATGTAATTCAAAGTGTTCGTTCTCGGGTATCTGAGAGTCGAGTCCACTGTCTGTATACCATTCCGCTGTAGCCAGGTTGGGAACCATGAGCGCAAGAACCGCCACCACCAGAATCGTCAGCCAAAGGCTTGGTCGTTTGATATCCCGTTTTCGCATTGTACCACCTTGCGTTGTGCTCTTGTAAGTTTTAGACAAGGTCGAGAACTATAACAATCAATCGGTTGATATTCAACCCACGAGCCTTCACTTTTTTTCAACAGCGAAAATCCCGCCTTGCGGGCGTCAGATCGCATAGAGCATAACTCATGGCGCATAGGATGGTAATTTCGAATTGCGGATTGCGAATTGCGAATTTTGAGTTGTGATTCCCTAATTTCGCAATTGTCCCTCGAACTCCCGCCCTTCGGGCGCGTTTACAGTTTGCGAATGGAGATTGCTGAGTGCTCATATAGTTTTTTGACTTCGTTTTTGTATTTTCAATTCGCAATTCGCAATCCGCAATCCGCAATCTCCAATTCGGATTCGGATTCTTTATTCCAGAAACAAATTTGACAACCGGGTATCTAAAGTGGTGAGGAAGGTGGCAAGGTGTGTCTTGGCCAAAAAGAAACCGAGGAACACACCAAAACCGTTTGCAATGATGTCCGCAGGGGAAAACGTTCGGAACTCGCTGAAAATTTGAAGCAGTTCCAAACACATTCCCATTGCAAAGAATGCAATACCCAGCCTCAGGTGATGGGGTCTCTGAGGGTAGATATTGGCAAACCACAGCATGAGTACCAGGTAGGCAAGACAATGAGCCAGCTTGTCACCTTGCTCGAACTCCAGTGGCTGTGGAGGTTTCGGCCACAACGACAAGAATATAACAGCTGCGACCAGTAACCACCCCAGTGTCAGCCATAGCTTGCTAAATCGAAGAGGGTGCATTCAGTTTGCCCTGTTTTTGCTGGCAGTTTTTAGTATGATGGCACAACCATCAGATTAGCAAAAAATGAGACACACCCAAAGACGTTTTAAGAAAATGGGGAAGCAATTCATTAGATCTGGAGAGGTAATATCATGTACGTGCTCAAGCTGAAAGGGGATGTGGTGTGGCAGACTGCCGGCCCCGATAAGTCTGACGATCCACTCGAGTTCGAACTTGAAGCCCTCTTATCAAAACGCCCGACACCCCTGCTTGTTTATGGAGAGGTACACCGCAGGATCAAGAAAACTCTCAACGTGGATCAGTTGGACGCTTTCACATTTGCAAAGTGCTTGGAAGAGTTCGCCGCAGAGATAAGAAAGGCCGCAGAATCTTATGAATGAAGGGTTTTAGTGAGGACTCTATGGTGAAGAGAAAAGTGTCGATGTTGTACCTGCTTGTTTTGCTTTTCTTGGCCTTGCCGCTTCCCGCCCGGGGTTGGTCCGGCATGGTGATTGACGTGGCAGCAGGAGATACTATTACCGTGCTACGAGACAAGCAACCAGTAAGAGTCCGTCTCTATGGGATTGATTGCCCCGAGGAGGGTCAACCCTTTGGCACGGAGGCAAAGCAGTTCACCGCAACCATGCTTTTGGGGAAGATGGTTGAAGTGGGAGCGATAAACGTCGACCACTATGGCAGGACTGTCTCTCTTGTATACCTTGATGGCAAAGGTGTTTGCGATGAGCTAATCAGAGCGGGACTAGCGTGGGTCTATTACCTTTACTGTAATCTACCAATCTGTGCAGAATGGAAGAATCTAGAGTCTGAGGCAAAGAAGGATAAACGGCTGCTTTGGAGCGATCCCGAGCCCATTCCGCCGTGGAGGTTTAGAAGGCAGAAAAGGAAGTGAAATATCTCGACTGCCGAAGCCCTTGTTTATGCCACCTCTTCTGCAGAGTCGTCTATCGGTATCAAATTGTCCATCAACGTGTCAGATTCCATACTAAATTTCTCAAGAATCTGAGCGTTGAGGCCACTGCCAACAGCGCAGAATTTCCCGAAGACAACCCCGATAACAAAGGCCACTACCAGCCAAACGAGTATTATTAATATTGAGTTCATTGCTCCTCCCCCCTTGTTTTCATAGAGAAAACAATGCAATGAACATGCCTAGTCATTACTCGCCTTGGCCTCGAGTCCATTTGCGTGTTACTGCTCCTCGGAACATTTTCTTCGCACAGGTTTCTCTCTCGGTGTTTATACCATATGAGAAAAAAGCACTTCCTGAGTTGATGTAAATTTACCAATATTTACAAAGCGGACGATTTGTGCAATATTCGGGCTCGGGGAAATTCGGTGGTGCTTTCATAATATCTCATAGCGGAGGTATCAAAATG
>JAJDNL010000220.1 GCA_022340745.1 Deltaproteobacteria bacterium | reverse complement strand
CCTCATCTATCTCAAATCCGCAATCCGCTATCCCCAATCTGCAATTCTTTTTTTGTCCTCTGTCCTCTGCCGTCTGTCGTCTCTCCCCGTCTCGCCGTGTACCCGTATCTCCGCGTCAGGCCACAGTGCCTAGTGCTTAGTCCCTAGTGTCTAGTTGCAACGGCTGCCTGCTGCCTGCTGCCTGCTGCCTGCTGCCTGCTGCCTGCTGCCTGCTGAAGGATACCAGTTCAAATGGGAAAGTCCAACATTGTTATAGCCGCCTGCAAATATTTGAGCAGGCTGCTGACAATTCCTGCTATTATAAGAGCCGAGCGTGTGCACCTGACAGACTTGAGACGTTAATATCCGTGCGCTCACAAGGAGATGGTTGTCATGTCTTTCAAAGAAAATCTAAAAGCGAAAATAAAGCTTGATGCACTTCTGCGAAAGCTTACCTCAACCATTCGCGAGACTCCTGGACAGAGAAGGTTGGACAAAGGACGCACCCAGGAACTTCTGGAGATGACAGATCTTCAGCACAAAAAGGTTAGAGACCTGCACCTCTATGTGCGTCCCCTAGAGGGGGATATTATGGAAGTTCTGGTTTTCGACAACGAGCTTCCCATCTACCACACCACCGTTTACGACGTAGCCCTGCGGAAAAGTCCTGAGTGGAAAGAAATGTTCAGCATCAAGAACATCAAGAGAGTTATGGACGACAAAGACGTAATTGTAAGCAAAGGCAAGGATTCACTGAATCGATTGTACAACGATGCCCTGGCTCGGCTGGATCTGAACTACACTGAAGATGATCTGGCGTTGTTGGTGGAAGATGCTCGCCGAGGCCTGGAGGAAAAGTCCCTGGAACAGATCCAGGAATCCTTCGATCTATTTTCTGCACTGTTGCACTTCCAGCCAGTGTCTCTCGGTATTTTGGAGCATGACATAGAGGTCTTTGCCAGACCAAGGGCGAACGGTGGGGCCGCCAAAACTTTTGAATATCCCATCTTTTTCAATGAAGATAGCTTTTTGCTGGGCTTGAAAAAAGGAGCTATCTCACCACGGAGCGATTTAGACCTTGCCTGGGTCATGCAATATGTCCAGGGTGAGGAAACAGCAGATCTTCAAGGCGCCGAAGTTTTCGAATTCTTGGCCGCATTGGCTCTGAAAGAAAAACCCTGATCATTTCTCATCTGGCATTTCGCATTTTTCATTTGTCAATGATTCTTGCCATGCAGAATCTCTCTTTGAATCACCACAGAGGCACAAAGTATATTTTAGATTTAAGATTTGAGATTGTAGAATTAAGCAAATCCGATCTTAAGAAATTTCCCAATCTGCAATCTACAATCAACAATCTGAAATGACATCTCTCTGTGTCTCCGTGGTTTATTCTTCTTTTGGCCTGTTACTGGTTGATCTGAATAGAAATCAGGGCCAAAGTTGCGCCACTATCATTCCTGCTAGCATCAAGCCGCAGCCGAGTAGCCCGCGGGATGTGAGCACCTCACCAAGGATGAGCCAACCGGCTAGGGCCGCAAACACCGCCTCGAGACTCAGTATGATCGCTGCATGAGTCGGGGGTGCGACCTTCTGGGCCACCACCTGTAGAGTGTAGGCCACCCCTACAGACATCACACCCCCGTAAAGAATGGGGATTGTTGCCTGTCGCAAACCATGAACGGTAATCGTCTCCGTGAACCCTGCCACTACCAGGCTTAATAAGCAACAAATCGCATACTGGGCACAGGCAAGCTTTAAGACATCTACCCTGGGGGAAAGGTATCCCAGAAGGAGAACGTGCATTGCCCATAAGAAGGCGCTTGCAAGTACCCAGGCATCTCCGGGAGCAAGGTTAAACTGCTCGGTTACGCTGAGAAGATAGAGTCCAATTGCGGCTATGATCGCTCCGAGCCAACCGCCCCAGCCTGGCCACTGTCTCCACAGCATTCCCAAAAGCGGTACAATGACTACATAGAGGCCGGTAATAAAACCTGCCTTTCCCGCAGTGGTGAAGACGAGACCCACCTGCTGGAGAGTAGCACCACCAAAGAGGATCAAACCAGCTAAACCACCTCCAAGAATAGCCTGTTTGCTGGTAAGACGCTTGAGTCGCTCCTTTTCTGTGGCTCTATCGCCCCGCAAAGCAAACGGTAGCAAGGTGAGAGCCCCGAGTGCAAACCGTACACCATTGAAGGTGAGCGGACCCACATGATCCATTCCCACCCTCTGAGCCACGAAAGCGCCACCCCAAATAACAGCAGTCAGCATTAAAAGCGAATCAGCTTTATAAATTCCGCGAGACAACGTATTTGCCATGAGCAAACCCACGCCTGACAATAATTGGTAGTCACCGGAGTGATGGAGTAATGATTATTGCAGATTTTAGATTTAGGATTGCAGATTGAAAAATCTTCAACCAAAATACGCTTTTCAACAATCTACAATCTGAAATCTGAGATCTGCAATCAGTAGGCGCCACTGCCAGATGCCCCGAATCAAAATAGCGTGGATAATACCATCAGACCCACCTAAGAAACCAGCGTTTTTGCTGCTTCGCATCTTAAAAGTGGTTCCTGTTCACCGCCTACGGCATTGTAAAATTTGAACGCTTTGGTCTATACTGCCAAAACTTCCGAATTATAATGGTTTCAAGCTGAGTGTTCGTGCCACCGGATCGGACGAAATCGTGATCGAGCCGCTGATTAGGAGACATGCAATGTCCACTAGAGGTCGACTAACTTTTAAAAGCCGATTGCTGGTTCGTTGGTGGTTGGGTTTGGTGATGACCGTATTGCTAGCTTCAGCCCCTCTGTTGGCGGACCAGGACAAAGATTTACTTGATCTCGAGAGTGGCGCTTTGGCGCTGTCAGCGACAACTCAGTTCGGGGGCAGGTGGAACGCCCAATCTCTTTTAAGTGGCTCAAATACCACTGGCTGGAGCAGCTCCAGAGGTCACCCCTATCCAAATAATTTTGTCATCGAACTACCGCGTCCATACCTGCTGAAATCCTTTGTTATTGACAACACGGGTGCAGAGGAATCCAGCTTCCGTGGGATTTCGGGGCGAAATTTCGTGCTCTATGGTTCGACAACTTCCCATGAGGAGGGCTTTGACCTCATACTTGAGGGGGAAGCAGCACAAGGTGATCGGAAAGTCTTCCTGCTGGAGGAGCCAACTGAGGTGCGTTGGTTGAAGTTGGAAATTTTGTCTAACTGGGGAAACCCGCACCATACCCAACTTATGGAACTCGAGGCCTACGGAGAGCCCGTAGGTGAAGTCACACAGCAGAGGCCCATCCAAGGAATCTACGCGACCAATTTCGGTCTCATGCGATTGGAACAGAGCGCTCATGTGGTGATAGGTTGTTACGATGCTGACAACGGGACCTTATCCGGCAGAACGAATGGCCGCGTTCTTAAGTTTCGCTGGTGGGAAAATGGCCCCACCGCCGGCATCGCCTTCTTGGTCTTGTCGTCAGATGGCAACTCCCTGAACGGTCTATGGTACCAAAGGGGGCAGGTGAAGGGTCTCTGGTATGGCAGGCGCGTGAATGATGAACGGCGGCCGCGATGCCAGGTTCCGGTATTAGACGCGTTGGTAACTTCAATCTATGATAGCGGCCTGAGTGTGCCCAAGGAAAAAACCAGCTCAGATCAGGTTCAAGAGAAGACTGTCTCAGAAAAACCTCTCGAGACGGAAAGCGGCACCACCATTTTTCGCAATATCTATTTTGACATCGACTCTGCTGAGATAAAGCCTCAGTTTAAAGCAAGACTCCAAGAAATTGTCGCAGCGATCCAAGAGCAGCCTTCTCAGATGTTGATTATAGAAGGACACACCGACTCCACCTACACTCGAGAACACAATCTAGAGCTCTCTTTGCGACGAGCTCAAGCGGTAGCAGGATGGCTCATTGAGAACGGGGTTGACGGCAGCCGGCTGAAAACCAAAGGGTACGGCGAGTTCCGGCCGATAGCTGATAACAACACGGAGGAGGGAAGAGCTCTCAATCGGCGGGTTGAGATCACCCTACAATGAAAACGACCGATCTTCCTGATCAGTCACACTCCCGAGCCACCAGAGTCGTGGTTATCTACCACAGAAATTGGAATAAATCCGAAATCCAAATATCGTAATTCTCCTTCGGAGTCCCACCCTTCGGGCGAGGCCCCAGTTTCGAAACAAGTTTGAATTTCCAAAACGCCTATGCACCTGACTCCGCAGAAAGTTCTTTTCCCTTGCAGGGGCCGTGTCGCAACTCGTCATCCCGGCCAAGTCCCGTAAAGCGGGCCGCGAGCCGGGATCCAGAAAGAGTCTGATTCTATTGACCTTCACTGGATTTCGGATCTTGCCCGCCTTAGGCGGCCTCGTCCGGAATGACGGGTTAGGCAAAATTGTTACACATTTTCCAAGGGGAGAAGAGATTCTTGCGGAGCTAAATTAATAGTCGTTTTCTAATTTCGGATTTGCATCTTGATGCGCGGTTAAACTGCCAGACAGAACATAGTATGGGTTTCCCTGATCCCGTCGATTAGTCTGATCTTGTCATAGGCCAGCGCAACCATACTAGCATCGTCGGGAGCCTGGACCTCTGCAACAATATCGTACAGGCCAGTTACCAAATAGACATTCTCCACTCCTGTGATCTTTTTCATCTGACCTGCGACCTCTCGGTCCATCCCCGGATCCGCTGTGATCAAAACAATTGCCTTTGCCATAATATTACCCTCCTTTTTTGTTAGCCCGGATATTTCATGAATCGCCTGCGGCGACCGACTCAAATCAGAGCCTGATTTCTTTAAATCATCATAGCCGAAGTCTAACTCATAGTGCAGCACTATTTTGATATTAGCCCGGATGCTTCATGAATCACTTACTGCGACCACAGATATGGCCGTCCTTCCTGGCGTCCTCGGGTGTCGGCGCCTGCGACGTACCGTTCAGGTACGCCTCGGAACCAATCCCGCGGTACCGCGGGACGAGTTGCTAGGTGGCCCGCCCGCCTCGCCTTGCTCGCATGGCGGGCGGGCACGCCCTTCTTTGTGGTCTCGCGAAAGCAAGTCATGAAACATCCGGGCCAGCTATTCTCGCTTCATGAACGCCTGCCGCCACCAGGAGAAAAGGATAGGATAGATGATAGACTTCCTATATCATCTGCATCTTGCCGTTGTTTGCTTGGTCCTATATAAAATGAAGTACATATTCAACCAGTAGCATTAATGATCCTTCCCTTAAGCGTTTAGATGAGGAGAGTGTGATGAGCGAAGCCGAGCAAGCAGTTCTCGTTTTTGGCAAACAATTCAATCGACACAGTTATGGGTCCAGTCACCCTTTGAAGGTAGAGCGGCTCCAATTGACTATGGACTTGATCGGCGCCTATGATCTCTTTGATAATGCTGAGGAACCATGGGTTGAAGCCCGGAAGGCTGAAGAACAAGACCTGCTCCTGATTCATTCTCAAGAGTATATTGAAATTTTGAAAGAGGCCAATGATGGCCAGGCTCCTTCGCAAGCCTGGAAATACGGATTAGGCAGCGGTGATAACCCGGTCTTTTCTGGTTTGTATGATTGGTCTCTTCTGGTCACCGGTGCCACTCTTGAATGCGTCCGCCAGATCAGGGAAGAAAACAAGAAGATAGCCTTCAACATCGCTGGTGGCCTGCACCATGCGATGAAAGATCGAGCCGCAGGATTCTGTTACCTGAATGATCCAGCTATAGGCATTGCCAAGATGGTACAGGACGGTTTGCGGGTGGTCTACCTGGACGTTGACGTTCACCACGGCGATGGAGTTGAAGCAGCGTTTTATGACACCGATCAAGTATTGAGCATCTCCCTTCATCAGCACGGCCATACCCTGTTTCCCGGTACCGGGTTTCCAGAAGAAATGGGCCAGGGGCCAGGCCGGGGTTATTCGGTAAACGTGCCTTTGGCACCCGAAACTGACGACGACCTGTATCTTTCCGTTTTCATGGAAGTGGTGCCCCCATTGGTGCGAGCATACAATCCTGACGTGTTAGTGACCCAATTGGGTGTGGACACCATGAGCACCGATCCTTTGGCCTCCCTGAGCCTCAGCGTCGATGGATTTGGCAGGGTTGTGGAGGAGATAAAATCCTGGAGCTTCAAATGGGTGGCACTGGGCGGCGGCGGATACAATATCATGAATGTGGCCCGCGCCTGGACCAAAGCATGGGCCATTATGAAAGGAGTCCAACTTCCGGATAATTTGCCAGAAGCCTTTGTTGCTCTACACCAATCCGAGCTGGGCGAGAATCCCACTCTCTCTGATCCATCTCACAAAACCCACCCAGTCACCTCTGGACGCGCCCAGGCATTGGCCAAAGCGGTCATTGAGCGGATCAAGGAAAGTATCTTCCCAATAATAGGGGTATAGCTTATACAGTAAAACGTCCATTGTCCGTGGTCAGTTGTCCGTTGTCCAAAAGGCATAGAGCATAGGGCATGGAGCATAGGGTCAAAGGACAGAAGCAGATTGCAGCTGGCAGCGGACAGCAGGCAGCCTGGCAAGAAAGGCAAAAAGACGGTTTTAGCGATTTGAACGAATCCGGCAAAGCCGGATGATTGAACGACTTGAACGATTTGAACGGCTTGGACGATGTGATTGAATCTGTTAATCAATCAGTTTTTTAAGGTTGAAATAACGTAAAATCGCCTGACCAATGGGGGTTTTCAGGTATTTCGATTCGGTTGCTGTTTTTGGAATCGCTGGTGCCCGGGAAAGGATGTCATAGATTTCATCCTTTTCGCTCGTGCTCAAGTTCATAAATCGAACCACCATGCCCCATTTCTTGGCGCTATCAAAACGCTTCTTCAGAATGACTGAGCTGTCTACCTGGATGGTTTTGTTGGAGTGCGGATTGGTAATTCTTAGGGAGAATGAGGTGCCACAGTTGTGAGGGATATTGGTGTAGATAACACAGCCCTTGGGTGAAAAGCGAGTTCCATTGGCTTCCACCCGTCTCCCCCCTTTGTTGTAAAATACCGGTAGTTGAATTTCTGGTACCCGTTGCTTGCTATTCGTTTCCCT
Organism: Deltaproteobacteria bacterium; assembly: GCA_022340745.1. Lineage (GTDB taxonomy): Bacteria > Desulfobacterota > Syntrophobacteria > BM002 > BM002 > BM002. The sequence goes on along the minus strand of JAJDNL010000220.1, from coordinate 9,084 downwards.
TCCACCCCGCGACTTCGCCATACATCTCGCTCCTGTCCCCATGGTTTGAAGATACCGGGGTATGACAGCAAGGGCTGTGCCAACCTATATATATTTAAAATCATTGGACTATCTCTTTTTCTTGCTTTCTGTTATTGTATCTTCTCATCCACTCCAGAAAAAGAGAGTGTATTTTTTTCTATACCCAATTAAACAATTGCAGATTTGAGATCGAAGATTTTAGATTTGCACTGGTTTCGAACAGTAATTCCTGTTCTGTTCACCATCTTGACTTCATCTAATTGCCCAGGTCTGAATAGACAATTCATTAAATTCCGCAATCTGCAATCTAAAATCATCACTTGTACAACTTCGTTATCTCATCCACGACGAATTCGGGCAGAGGTCTCGCATCCCCCTCCTCTTCTTGCAATTGCAATCCTACCCCAGGAGGTACAATTTCGCCGATTACTCTTGCTTGAATACCTGCTTTCGCGTACTCGCGCATAAGATCCGAAGCCGCTTCCACCGCTAGAGTAAGAAGAAGGGCACCAGAAGAGATCGCCCCCAGAGGATTGAGGCCGAACTGTTGGCAGAGTGCCTCTGTCTCAGGTAACACGGTAATGGCGGTTGCCTCCACCACGGCGCCGCAGTTGGAGGCCATACACATTTCCCTTATCCCGGTGGCCACCCCACCTTCAGTGGGATCGTGCATGGCATGCACCGGAAAATTGCGAGCCAGCGTTGCTTCACGCACAACACTGATTCCAGGAGCAAAGAGAAAATTCTGACTTCTTTTCATCATTTCGACTCCGTGTACCGCCCCCACCTCCTCAGCCTTCTGGGTGGCAATGATGGCAGTTGCCTCAATAGCCGCTGCTTTTACCAGTACGAGAGCATCCCCCGCTTTCGCATCACTGCTCCGGCACAAGTGTTCAGGGGCAACCTCGCCAATCATCTGTCCGGCTACCAGCACAGAGTTCACCGTCGGGCTTACCTCTGTATGCCCACCCACCCAGAGAACATCCAGCTGCCCACAGGCATCCTCGATCTCTGCAAAAAGGGCCTCAACGTCTTCTATGCTGGTCTGCCCCTCCGGTAAAATAATTGCTGCTGAAAAGTAGCGTGGCGTGCCACCGCAGGCTGCTATATCATTAGCGTTGACGCATACCGAATACCAGCCGCAGTGCTCCGTGGCGAAGGTAATGGGATCAGTGGTAACCACCAAGTATCGATCGCCCTGAGCAATTACCGCAGCATCCTCTCCCAATGCGGGTCCCACCACCACATCTGGTGACTGAGAAGTATAGCCCAGGAGTCTTGCTAAGGTTTCAGGTCTAAGTTTGCCCGCAGGCAGTATTTCAGCGGCCATCATGATCTCCGATCATGTCCGTGGTCAGTAGTCCGTAGTCAGTTGCATCAATACCACAACAGATATGTCATTCTATCGTCCGATCTGGTTAAGTCAAGGAGATGCAGAGTGTACTTAATGCTAATCTGCAAGCGGTGACAAGAACATTCTCAGCAACGGACAACGGACAACACACGACGGACTCTTTATGCTATATTGTGGACATGCTGACAAAAACACACAACAAAATAATTGATTTCAAGAATCCTAAAGAAGTGGCACGCATCATCGATCAGACCCTGCTCCAACCTACGGCAACCCGAGACCAAGTACAAAAATTTTGTGAGGAAGCTGTTGCCATGGGGTTTGCAGCCTTATGCGTTGCGCCATGTTGGGTGGCACTTGCGGCCAGAGTTGCTGCAAACAGCGATGTCCAGGTCTGCTCTGTGGCCGGTTTCCCACTGGGTTTCGAAACTCTGGAGCTTAAGGTGAAGGCCGGAATTACAGCTCTAGCTTCTGGCGCCCACGAAATCGACTATGTAGTCAATCTAGGTGCGGTCAAGAGTGGAGACTACAGGTCAATTGAAGCCGAAATGAGGGCGATGCGGAGTGCCGCCGAAAAAGAAGTGATAAAGGTCATTCTGGAAACTGGCTATCTCACCCAACAAGAAAAGAGAACACTTTGCCAGTTGGCGGTGGACGCAGGCTTGGACTACGTCAAAACCTCCACCGGCTTTGGTCCAACTGGTGCATCTGTGGATGATGTGCAACTTCTCGCTGAATGCAGCCGGGGCTTTATCAAGGTGAAGGCTGCGGGTGGAATCCGAACCCTGCAGAATCTGGAGGAGATGGTGGTAGCGGGTGCACACCGTATCGGCACCAGCGCCGGTAGGGAAATTATTGCTCAAGTCAAGACTGGAACCGAGTCATAACCAGATGCAAATCGCATAAGCTGGCGCAAGGCAAATGGTAATGGGTGATAGGTTATAGGTGAGTAATAGCCCATAACCCATAACCTAAGAAAGTTGACGTTCTCATAGCTAATCGACTCAACAAGTTGCTAGTTGTCAAGAGTTACGAAAATGCTTATTCTCTGGTGAACAAGCTAAATCTGTCCAGTGAGACTAAAGCAGGAGCGGAGGAGACATGATCATTGAACAAGTTCAGGTGGGTAACTTTGCGGTCTTTGCTTATGTTGTGGGTTGTCAGGAAACCGGCGAGGGCATTGTAATAGATGCAGCAGATCAGGTGGAAGTCCTTTTGGACGTTGCCAAGAACAGGCACATTGATAAGATCAAATACATAGTAAGTACACATTGCCACGCTGATCATGCCGGGGGCAACAGGGAAATGAAAGAGCGTACCAACGCTCAGATTGTAATCCACAAAGATGACGCAGAACGACTGGCCAATCCCTCCGCTTTGGCCATCCAGATTTTTCAATGTGAGGCCTCCCCTCCTGCCGATATAACTGTTGAGGAGGGAGACCGGATTGAATTCGGCAACCAAGCCCTCGACGTCATCCACACTCCCGGCCACACCCCTGGAGGAATGTGCCTCTATGCCAACGGTTACGTATTCACCGGGGACACCTTGTTCGTCGGTGGAATCGGGCGTACCGACCTTCCTGGTGGATCAATGGCCCAACTCATTCAATCAATCAAGAACAAGCTTCTCGCCTTACCGGATGACACTTTGGTCTTCCCCGGCCACAACTACGGATTCTCGCCCCAATCTACTATCGGCCAGGAAAAGCAATCCAATCCTTTTGTTCGGTAATATCAGTTGTAGGGCATAGAGCATGGAGCATAGGGCAAGGAGCCAGGAGCCAGAATAAAAGAACACTTTTAATATTTTTGCCTCCTGGATTCTGAATTCTGACTCCTGGATTCTTCTGCAACCTTTCCTGCTAACTCCTCTGAGTATCACCAAATCCGCAATCCCAGATCCGCAATGTTCTTCCCCATGTTCTATGCGTTTAAGACAACTTACACAGCGATTTCTGCCTGCTGTCAGCTGTTTGCTGTTAAACTTTGGCCTAGTTCTTGCTCTTGATTTCTGTTAGCCTTCCCCGGAGTGTGAGTTGGCTAGCCCGGATGTTTCATGAATTGCAGTCGCGAGACCGTGAAACTGGGAACCCGCTTGCGGGACTGAGCAGAGCGGAGCGAGCGCGAAGAGGATGGGCTCGCCATCAAACATTCTGGCGGACAGGAGTAAAAGTTTGTGAGGATGTTTTAGCAATCCCAAAGCTCTGGGTATCACCGATGACCACGTACGAGTTGTTTGTTGTCAAAGGACCCGGCAAGGGTCAAGTCTATCCGCTGGAGAGTGACGAAGTCATTATAGGGAGAGATCCATCCTGCCAGCTCTCTTTTGACGACAGGACGCTCTCCCGCCAACATGTCAAGATCGTGAAAAACGGCGAGAATCTTACCATTGAAGATCTGGACAGCGTCAACGGTCTCTTGGTAAACGGCATGCGGGTAAGCAGTGCCGAGTTAAAAGTGGACGATCGGTTAACCCTTGGGAACATTGAACTACTCGTGCGGCCAGCAGGCGAAAAGACTTCCCCGCTAGAGAGGCTGGCACCTCTTATCCCACATTCTGATGAACCCACCTTGCTGCATGAGCCTCCAGCTGAGCGGCTCGTGACTAGTGAAGACTCTAAACCTGACTCCGTCATGAGCATTACCCAGTCTTTAAGTTCTTCTATGCTCATGGACCTTCTGGGTCGCAGCCATCAGAGTTTGGAAGCCATGTACCGGGTAACCCGTATAGCCAGCTCAATCTTTGATCTGGACGTTCTCCTCAACAAAATTCTCGACGAAACATTCGCCACTATCCGGGCCGAACGCGGGTTTGTCCTGCTCATCGACCCCAATAATGATCAGCTAGAAGTCAAGGCCTCCCGCTGGCAAAACAAAGAAGGTCTCGACCACGACGTCAGTATTAGTCAGAACATCATCTCACACGTTCTGGACAAGAAAGAGTCGGTGCTGATCGCCGACGCCATGGCCGATTCCAAGTTCGGCCTCGCCGAGAGTGTAGTGATGCATAATATACGCTCGGCCATGTGCTCGCCGTTGCGCGGTCGTACCAGGATTGTCGGCATCATCCACGCAGATACCACCGGCGCCAACGAATTCAACCAAGAAGACCTTATGCTCCTGGATGCCATTGGCAATGCTGCTGGGATTGCAGTGGAAAACGCTCAGCTCTACAAGGATAAAATTCAGAATGAACGACTTGCTGCCATGGGCCAGGCCATTTCGGGGTTGTCCCATTACATCAAGAACATTGTTGCCGCCATGGACACCTCCCACGCCATGGTGGAAAAGGCTCTGGTTGCAGAGGATCTGAATGTAATCAACCGGGTGTGGAAGATTCTCAGACGCAGCAATCAACGCATAAGCAATCTCGTGCTGGACATGCTCGCGTACTCCAAGGAGAGGAAACCTGACACCCAACCCTGCCCGTTGAACGACGTTTGCAAAGAAGCTGCGGAACTTTGTCACGACCGCATTAAGACAAAACATGGCACGCTGCATCTCGACCTGGATCCCAAGCTTCCGAAAGTCCAGGCTGATCCGCAAGGTATTCACCGCTGCTTGCTCAATTTGCTCACCAATGCAATTGACGCCCTGGATGAAGATGGGGGTGAGGTGAAAATCAGCACCCAGAGCCAGGGCAAAAATGAAGTCCTGATCACAGTTGAGGATAATGGCGCCGGCATACCTGAAAAAATCCTGCAACGAGTCTTTGACGTCTTCTTCAGCACCAAGGGAAGTCAGGGAACAGGGTTGGGATTGGCGGTGACCAGGAAGATAATTGAAGAGCACGGGGGTGTTATAGAAGCCGAATCCACACCCGATCAGGGAAGCAAATTTACTATCAAGCTCCCGACGGGAAAACCAGCAGGCAACGGACAGCAGGCAGCGGACAGCGACAAAACAGACGCGACCTAGCCACTATTTTCTCTTCAAATGATTTGTTCTCAGTAAATTCTCCAGATTCTCTTTGCTTTTGTGAGATTGAAATTCAAGCAAGCAATGCCGGGTGGCTAATAAGGCAAGAATATTTAGGAACTGATACGTCTGTGCTGCCAGCTGCAATCTGCCAGCTGTCGGCTGAACCGCTATTCTCCTTTAAGGTGAACTATTCTTGATATCTCTTCAAAGGTAGTAATTCCCTTCGCCGCCTTCTCCAAACCATCACGATATAAGGTGCGGAGATCTCCAGTCTTTAATGCCGCCTTGCGAATATCTATATCACTCTTTCTCTGGTTGATGAGATCTCTAATGGCATCTGTCACCAGAAGCAATTCATAGATACCTACTCGGCCGCGGTATCCACTAAAGCGGCAACCCTGACAACCTCGGCCCCGAAAAAACTTCCGCCCTTTGACACGGTCGGCAATGCCAAACTGTTCCAGAACTTCTTCAGAAGGAACATAAGGCTCCTTACAAGATCGACAAACGGTGCGGGCCAGACGCTGGGCCAAAACACCGGTGACACCTGAGGAAATGAGAAAAGGCTCAACCCCGATGTCGAGCAACCTGGTGATGGAGCCGGGAGCATCATTGGTGTGCAAGGTGCTGAAAACCACGTGCCCGGTGAGAGAGGCCCGAACAGCCATCTGGGCGGTTTCCAAATCTCGGATCTCCCCCACCATGATCACGTCTGGATCTTGCCGAACAATGGCCCGCAGTCCTGCTGCGAAGGTAACTCCCGCCTGCGGATTGACCTGGGTCTGGCGAATCCCTTCGAGTCGATACTCCACCGGATCCTCGATGGTGATTATGTTGAGTGCCGGATCGCGGACCGTGTCCAGTGTGGCATACAGGGTGGTGGTTTTGCCACTCCCTGTTGGTCCGGTGACGAGAACCATACCCTGGGTCGCTTTGGCCAGTTTGAGATATAAGTCAAATATGGCGGGGGGCAATCCAAGACTTTTGAGTTCCAGTATGGTGGCGGTTGGGTCCAATATCCGCATGACCAGGTTTTCCCCATAAATTGTGGGGAAAGTTGAAAGGCGAACCTCTATTTGCTTACCGTCAGCCTTAGCAAAGAAACGCCCGTCCTGTGCGCTCCGCTTCTTAGCGATATCAATTTCGGCCCACACTTTGAATCGAGAAGCAATAGCCTCTTGCAGAGTCTTGGGGACTGTCTTGATTTCCTGCAGCACCCCGTCGATGCGGTAGCGCACCTTGACGTCGTCTTCTCCAGGCTCGATATGTATGTCGCTGGCGCCATCTCGAACCGCCTGCTGAATGATCAAGTTGGCCAACTTGATCATTGGGGCTTCAGTAGCTGCGGCGGCATCACCGCCCTTGGCAGCACCTCCTTCCGATTCTCCCCGGGCAACGTCACCAATGAGCTGGGTAATAGATTCATCCATTCGGTAATAATTCTCCAGACACCGTACAATCTTCTCCTCGGTGGAGATCACTGTCTCGATCTCACAGCCGGTCTTGGAGCGCAGGTCATCAACCGCAATGACGTTGAGTGGGTCCGCCATCGCCACGGTAAGGGCGTTGCCTATTTTGAAGATGGGCAGTGCCAGATAGGCTCTGGCCAGCTTCTCAGGGACCAGTTCGATCACTTTCGGGTCGAGAGCGTAGTTGTCCAGATCCACATACGGAATCTGCCGCTGCTTCCATATGGCTTGGGCGACATCCTCGGCAGTGGCAGCTCCCATGGCCACCAGCACCTCGCCAATGCGTAATCCTTTTTCTTGCTTTTGTTTCTCCAGCGCAGCCTGCAGCTGTTGCTCTGAGATCAGCCCTTCATCTCGAAGGATTTCACCCAGCCGCTTCCTCTTCATTCTCAAGCCTCATTCTCGGCGCTTGCTTCTTACCAGAACACAAAGCGTTTTATTCCCGAAACTTAACCTGTTCATATTCCAAGGCAAAACTATCAGAAACTGGGAGCAAAAACCAGGCCAAAATAGTGAAATGAGGCATGGAGCATGGAGCATGGAGCATGGGGAAGACCATTGCGGATTGCGGATTGCGGAACTGGGAACCCGCCCGAAGGGTGGGAGTCCGTAGGACAATTGCGGATTGAAAAAAAGGAGTTAGGAGACAGGAGTCAGGAGAAAAAGAACAAAAAAGAATTTCTTTTACTTGCTGGATTCTGGCTACTGGCTACTATCAGTTCTGCCTTGGGCGTTGGGCCCTATGCCTCGCTCACTCGCTGCTTCCTCAAGAGTGCGCACTCTGTCTTGCACTTTTTCTCGTAGGTGCGGATAGGCTGATGGGTTGGAGGCAAGAAACTGGCGGTAGTGAGTGATGGCTTCTTCATTCTGCCCCTCACCTTCCAGCATCCGGCCGAGATTGTAATGCGCTTCCGCATTTTCCGGGTCGTTGGCGAGCACCCGCTCCAGGGTGTGGCGGGCCAACCCACCTCGACGAAGCCGTTCATATACCAGAGCCAGGTTGATTTCGCTCTGGCTGTTTCCGGGATTCAATTGCAAGGCCTGCTCATAAGCGGCACGAGCTTTGTCGAAATCCTTCAACTTGTAATAGATAATCCCCAGATTGTTGTAGCTGCGATAAAAGCGGGGGTTGATGCTGATCGCCTTTTCGTAGGACTTGGCAGCCATTTTTAGACTGCCCTGCTTCTCGTAGCAAACCCCAATATTATTGTAAACTTCAGCACTCATGGGCTCATATTTGATTACCTTTTGGTAAGCATTGATAGCATCTTGCCACCTCATGGCTCTTTGGTAGGTTACCGCCTTCCGGTACAAATGAACGGCTTCAGCTGTTGACTCTGCATGCAAGTTCACCACGCCGCTCTTTTGGGTATTGAGGGGATGTCCATTTTTTATTCCTGCAATTCGCACCGGTTCTGGCTGCGCGGGTGCCGCTGCAAAAGCTATCTCCTCAGCCTTTTCTTTTTCCACGGGCGGGGCTTTGGTTTGGCGCCTCTCCCCGGTGGAAGCCTTTTCGTCGTGAGCTTCAACCTGCTCTGCCGATTTGACACTCACCAGGCCAACTTTGATCTTGCTGCTGGGCTGCCGCGGCTGTTCTTCAGCTTTGGGCGATGACTCTCGTGGTTCAGTGGCAGCTTTGGTGTCTGCTGGCTCAACCTTTTCTTCCTCCGCGGAGGGGGCTTTTGGTTGGCGATTCTCCTCGGTGGAAACCGACTCCTGTTGAATGGCAACCTGCACTACTTTCGGCTTCACCGGCGTGCGCTGCTCGCCACCTCCCTCACGAGATGGAGAAGTTTCTGAATCCGCAGCACTACGTAGGGGTTTTGCCGGCGGTGTAATCTTATCAAAAATCACCTTCTGTGGAGACGCGGTCACAGCTTCAGCAGGTTTGCTCTTCCCGGCTCGCCAGTGGATCACACCATAGACAGCCGCACCGACAACTACTACTGCCAGCAGGATTGTTAAGCCCAAAAGGATCAGCCGCCGCTTTTTGTCCGGATCCTCTTGCCCTACAAGTCTCCGCGGCACCACTGGCGGTTGCTTGCGTCCCGCCCGCTGCTCAGCCACTCTTTTTAAAGAGTCGGAAATGAGACTCACCGCTAACCTCCTTCAGAGGAAGCTGTTAAAAACTTAGTGCTCTAGGAGCTAGTAGTCAGTAGCCAGTAGCCAGAATGGAAGAACACTCTTTATGGCTTTTCCTCCTGGATTCTGAATTCTGACTCCTGGATTCTCCTTCAACCTTGCCTTCTAACTGCTCTGAGTATTAGCAAATTCGCAATCCGAATATCAAAATTCTAAACAAATTCTAATTTTCGAA
>JAJDNL010000209.1 GCA_022340745.1 Deltaproteobacteria bacterium | reverse complement strand
AATGGGCCTCAGGATAAAAGCGATGGATAGCCTCCAACGCCGGTAAGCTAAGGATAAGATCGCCAAGGGCACCCTGGTGGACAATGAGGATGGAATTCATCGTGCGGAGATAGATGATGTTATTTTGATGTGCTCGCGCTTTTTTGTGCTGCCCGCTTTCTTTCAGACCAGCGCAGAATCGCTCCCACAACGCCCTTTGGCTCCGCCTGTTTATCGGCGAATTGAGAACCACTATCAGATTTCAGCTTCTCCACTCCGCCACAAGCGGCAATTGCCTCCTGGAGGCATTCCCGCAGGTGGTCACAAGAGTGGCAGTGTTCTTGTGGCTGGATGATGCCGTTTTCATCTCTCGGCATACAGTGTTCAGAAATACCAAAGCAAGCAGGCCTGTTATCAGGCATAATCTCCACTCCAAAGGCCGAGAAAGTACGCGCTAGGAAAAGCTGAGCCGCCAAAAGTTCTTTTAATCGATGATCTCAAGAACCACGCGTTTTCTGAGCTTTGCAGAGGCAGCGTTTAAGATGGTACGCATTGCCTGGGCGTTGCGTCCTCGTTTGCCGATTACCTTGCCAATATCCTCTTTGGCGGTTCTGAGTTCGATAACTGAAGCGTGTTCTCCAGCGATTTCACTCACTTGTACCTGATCAGGATGTTCAACCAGCGCCTTTGCCATTATTTCAATTAATTCCCTCACCGCTATAACCTCCATTCCAATAGACGCCAACCAACTCAGGTATGGATAATCCCGCATCAAAGCCTGACGGGGAATGAGCATTGAAGGTGTACAAAATATTGCCGATGCTGCGGCCGGCTCAGCTCATCAGCAAATCCAAATCAGTAAAGAAGCGGTGAAGCATTCATCACAAACAAACTATATTCAGCTAAATGCCACTGAGTCAAGCATTTTCGGCTCAAGTACGAGGCTTTCGTGGCTGGGTGTCGTGTCTTTGCTTTGAATATGCTTCAGCTCGCCCTGTTGCAAAGGGTTCCTTGCGGGAAATTCAACAGGGCGAGCTCATTCCCCTCAGTCCGCCGAAGGCGGATGAGGTTAGCGAGCGAACTACAATAAAAGGGATACATTCCTTACATTTCGAATCCGCTGCCGGCGGACTGCAGGGAGCTTCAATAGGGAAGAGAGGAAACCCATAGCGGGATGCTAAATGGTCTGTTGGATAGCCTCTAAAAGATCCAGAACATGCGTAACTATATGAAGGAGCACAATACCAGTAATAAACAAACCCGCGAAGACAAGCGGCGCCAAGAGTGCGATAAATACTCTGGTCTTTGAGGTCTGGTGAGCTTTGGCGAGGCCAACAAAGTACAAAACCAAGGCCCAGATAGGCATGATAAACCTGCCGACAATTGGTATGACATTGACAAAAGAGGTCGCCCCGGAAGCATACGCCATGACCTGGAATGTCGCTGTAAAAGGGCGTTGAGTCGCCCGTAGGATTCGCAAAAGAAGGTGGACCAGGCCTGCACCTACAAGAATAAAGGCAAGCAGTACGATGGGGGTAAGCAGCACGGCCACTGCAAAATGTATGGTATTATCAAGAGCGTTGCCTTCCAGAATGCCGTAGTGAATACCAAGAAGAGTAAACCAGTACCGGCCGATGACCTGGCCCAGAGACCCGTAGACAAGCAGGTACACAATGGAACTACGTATCCCAGCCTCATAGTTCAAGGCTGTAAAGGTTGCAGCAGGACGAAACAGAATGTTTTTGGTGGTCCGCCAAAAGGCAACCAGGTCGAGCCACGAGGTTCGCCTTTCCCAGTCAGTCCCCTGGTGCAGTTGAGGTTGTAACACAGCCTCAGCACCAGATGCTGCTGTTGGATCCGGTTGATCGGTAAAAGACATGGGTGTCTGACAGCGGGGGCAATAGAGGATGTGATCAGCAGAAGATCGACTTTCTTCTCTGTGAGCACTAGTAAATCTGCAGCGAGGGCAGCGGATGACCATGGGTGGTTTTCTCCACGGCGAGACCCATTCAGAGAGGCCAACGCCGGAAAATCAAAAGAATCATGTGCCGTTAGGCGCATCATAATACCGAGAAGGCAGCAGTATGAGAAGCTTTTTCTGAAATCAACAGGAAGACGCAAAGCGCCAAGCGCAGAGCGCAAAGCGTGAGGTGAACAGTAAGCGGTGAACGGTAAACCGATCATGTGCTGGCTCTTAAACTGTTCACCGTTGACCATTTACCGTTCACTCTATTTTACGCTATACACCATGCACTACTTGTCCTAAGCCTGTCGAAGGATGCTCTATGCAGTCATTAAATTTTCGATGTTGAAGAAATAATGAACGGCTACTGCCCACTGACCACTGGCAACTGACAGCACCAGCAAGCTTTGACAGGCGTGCCCAACTATGGTAATCAGGTGAGATTGATCCTTGACAATAGGAAAAGATCCGTGGGTAACGTCTGATCTCCAGCCGCACCAATGGAACGGGGTGAAAGAGCATGGCAGAACAGTTTGGGCGTGCAGCAATAGTTGGTTTGGGATTGAAGGGGGGCTCACTTGCTATGGTGCTTCGTAAGAAGCGTCTAGTCAAGGAGGTCATTGGTATTGACACAGATAAGACCGCACTTACCAAGGCATTACATCGCGACGTTGTCGACCAGACGGCGAGCGATCTCGAACAGGGTCTCTCCCAGGCGGATCTAGTGGTCTTGGCGGTGCCTACGCATACTACTGCGGATGTCTTGGCCGGCATTCCCTCGCACCTCAAGGTCGGAGCCGTTGTCTGCGACCTAGGTCGGATAAAAGGACCTGTGTTGGCAAAAGCCGCAGAAGTACTACCACAGGAAAATCCCTTTGTCGGCTGCCATCCGGTTGTATTCGAAGAGGAGAAAGATATTGATGAAGCCTATCCTGCTCTCTTTCGGGACAGACCATGTATACTAACTTCAGGCGATCGGCGTGACGAGGACACTGTCAGACGACTCAGAGAAGTCTGGGAGGCAGTTGGCTCTAAGGTGGAGGAAATGGATCCAGAGGTTCACGACCGCCTTTTTGCAGTCCTCGAGGATCTTCCCGTCATATTTCTCAAGCTTGTTTGCAAAGCTGCTGGTCAGGTGAGTGGCTATGTAGATGAAATAGACGAGTACTCGAGTAAAGAGCTCAAAGAGATTACCAAACTTGTCTCCAAAGTATCACCAAACGCAGCAGAGATGTTGTGGGCGAACCGCAAACCGCTGGTGCATGTTCTTGCCTACTACCGCCTCAAACTTAAAGAACTAAGTGAAGCGCTCCAGGAAGGCAGTCTTCAGGATCTGAAGGCACTCTTCTAGGCGGTCTATCGAAGATGGTAGCTTTCCTATTTCTCTTTATCTCATTGGCAGATAGGATTTGAACAGCCCCCATATTTTCGGTTAATGAGATTCAAAGCATGACTGGATTCCCCATCTTTGGGCAGCAGTCCGATGCTGCTCTTGTCATCCCGCAACTGGACGACCACCAGACCAGACCGCTCATGGCAAAAATGGCACGCATTTTCCGTGAAATTGGAGCCATGAGTGAGGTGAAACGATTCCGCCAGCATCTGAGTCTTCCAGAAAACACCAGACGTTTGAGCCAGCGGGCCTTCCGGCTGTACGATGAGTACCTCATCTACACCATCGGCAAAGTGCAAAAGAAAGGCTGGCGAGTTTACTGTGGGCCTGGATGTGCTGCCTGCTGTTTTAACATGCCTGCCGGAATCAGCAACTGGGAATTTCTTATCATCTATGACCATATACAACAGGCTGGACAGTTGGAGAAATTTTTCCGCAGAAGTCTTGAAAGTTATCAAGTACTCGATCGGGTGAAGAGACAACTGCTTGATGAAAGGAGTGAAGAACAAATTGAAAGCAAGGGCGGAGATGATACACTCTTGCACAATTACAGCTTGGCGAAAAACGGTTGTTTTTTCCTAAGCGATACCCAAGAGTGCCTCATCTACTCGGCCCGGCCGCTGGCTTGCAAGATGCATTTCGCTTTCACTCCACCAGAGTTGTGTGATCCCGCGCATCACCTTTTTTCTCAAGGGGTTCGTGTCAATCTACGTCCTCATGGTGAAGTTGAGGAGGAACTGAAGCGACTGGACGGATACCTGAATCTGGGCCTGGGCGATCTATTGGCTCCTGGGCTGGCAGCGCTTACTGCAAATGTAATGAGATTTTCCGCCATTACCTGGACTTAAATCCAGGAGTCAGGAGTCAGTTGAACTGGGCATAGGGCTATGCCGTTGGAGGTTGGAGGAGCGCTGCGCTTGAGGTTGGAGGCAAATATTGCGAATTTCAAATTTCATTTTACAACAAATGACAGCGAAGCGTACTAACCCAATGACGCGTAGCCATATAACACCAATCTCCTTGTACCTGCCCTGTACCCTGTACCCCTCATCAATCTGCAATCTGATATCTACAATCTCAAATCTTTGATTCCTCAATCCCTTAATTCCTCAATCAACCATTTGTCATTTCTCATTTCTGATTTATCATTAAAAGTTACCGTTGTGAGATGCTCATAGCGAATTCCCCGAAAAGAGATGCTAAATGCCAAATAGTAGCTGCATAAAAATCGTTGGTGCCAGGCAGAACAACCTGAAGGATCTGGCCCTGGATCTGCCCAGGGAGCAGCTCATTGCCATAACCGGTGTCAGTGGATCCGGCAAGTCAAGTCTGGCTCTGGACACACTGTACGCTGAGGGGCAACGCCGATACGTTGAAACCTTCTCGCCTTATGCCCGCCAGTTTCTGGACAGGTTGGACCGACCTCAGGTTGATGCCATTGTTGGTATTCCTCCAGCCATAGCAATAGAGCAGGGAAACCGCATTAAGAGTTCCCGTTCAACCGTGGGTACAGTAACGGAACTTGCAGATCATCTGAAACTGCTCTTTGCCCGGACCGGAGTGCTGCATTGTCAGCAATGTGACAGGCCTGTGTACCAAGATAGCCCTGAGACCGTTTGGTCTTTGCTGTCAGAGGTTCCCGAAGAAAGCCCAGTATTGATAGTCTTCCCACTGGATAGCAAAGGTCGAACCACAGAGGAAACGCATGGCTATTTGTGGCGTCAAGGTTTCCGTCGCCTGTGGCACCAGGAGAAGATACTCCACCTGGATGATGAGCCGATTCCCGCTGAAGAGCAGCTTGATGTATTGGTGGATAGAACTTTATGGGGTCAGAAAAATAAAAAGCGACTTCTCGACTCGATAGAACAGGCATATCATTTCGGCGAGGGTAAGGTGAAGGTGATATTTTCTCCCGCCGAAATATATTCCTTCTCTGCAACCTATCACTGCGCCATCTGTGATATTAGCTATCCCTCGGCTTCACCCCATCTTTTTTCTTTTAACAGTCCCTTGGGTGCCTGCGAGACCTGCCGTGGCTTCGGCAGAGTTATCGATGTGGATCTGGATTTGGTGATTCCAGACCAAAGGTTGACCTTGGAAGAGGGTGCAATTAAACCATGGTCCACAGAGCGGATGGAATACTACGACCTCATGGATTTCTGCGAGGCTGCAGGCATTCCTACGGATGTGTCTTTCCACAAACTATCGCCAGCCCAGCAGGAAGCAGTAATCGAAGAAAGTGACGAATTCTATGGGGTCCGGGGTTTTTTTCGCTGGCTTGAAACCAAAACTTACAAAATGCATGTTCGGGTTTTTCTATCTCGCTACCGTGCCTACCGCAGGTGCGCTTCCTGTAATGGCAGTCGTTTCCAGCCTCTAGCGCTCCTATACCGCATCGATGGCAAGAACATTGCTGAACTTAACCACTTACCCATCAGCCGGGTTCTGACTTTCTTTCTGGATATGGCAGCAACCTTCGAGACGGACCCTGCTTCCAAACTGGTTTTCAGAGAAATCGTCGGACGACTTACCTACTTGTCTGAGGTGGGACTTGGCTATTTGAGCTTGGACCGTCAATCCCGCAGTCTTTCCGGAGGCGAAGTGCAGCGAGTGCACCTGACTCGAGCTCTGGGTTCACCCCTGGTCAATACTCTCTACGTCTTGGATGAGCCCAGTGTGGGGTTGCATCCAAGAGACAACCGGAGACTGGTGAGAATCCTCAGGGCCCTGACGCGTCAACGCAACACAGTAGTGGTTGTGGAGCACGACCCGGAAATCATCCGTGCCAGTGACTACCTGGTGGATTTAGGACCAGGAGCTGGTGAGCGCGGTGGAAGAGCGGTGTTCGCCGGCCCCAGTGCTGAAATCTCGGCGGCGAAAAGCTCACGGACTGGAGCATATATCACAGGCAGCAGCCGCCCCCCTCGTCCAACAAAAAGAAGAAGGCCACGGAAAAATCACCGGTTGAATCTGGTGGGAATCCAGGCTCATAACTTGCGCACCCTTGATGTTCGCATTCCCCTGGGCCTCATAGTAGCTATTACCGGCGTATCCGGTTCAGGGAAGAGTACTTTGGTGGAGGACGTGCTCTATCGGAATTGGCTGCGGCGTCAGGGACTCGCCACTGAAACACCTGGTTACTGCCGCGAGATAAAGGGGTTGGAGTATATCGATGACGTGGTCTTTATGGATCAGCAGGCTATTGGCCGCTCTCCCCGGGCTAACCTACTTACCTATAGTGGAGCGTTGACCCCCATTCGTGAGCTCTTTGCCAAAACTGATCTGGCGCAACTCAGAAACTACGGTCCTGGCCATTTCTCCTTTAATACCACCGGAGGTCGTTGTGAGGCTTGTGCTGGACAGGGATTTGAGAAAGTCGAAATGCAATTTTTAGCTGATCTTTATCTAGAATGTGCTGTGTGTAAGGGGCGCCGCTTCAGGGAAGAAATTCTGGAGGTCAGCTACCGCGGGTTTTCCATCGGACACGTCATGGACTTGACCCTGGCTGAGGCCATGGAACTGTTTGCGGATCAAAATCGTGTTGTTAAGGCGCTCTCACCACTACGTGACGTTGGACTCGATTATCTCCGTTTGGGACAACCCATTAGCACCCTTTCCGGAGGTGAAAGCCAACGATTGAAACTCGCCCGCTCCCTGGGAATAAAAGGTCGCACAAACACCCTCATCATACTTGATGAGCCAACCACCGGTCTCCATGCCGACGACACCAGGTTACTGCTGAAAACCCTGAATCGACTGGTTGACGCAGGCAACTCAATGGTGGTGGTGGAACATAACCTGGATGTGATCCAAGCCGCTGATCATGTCATAGACCTTGGACCAGAAGGTGGAGAAGAGGGCGGCGAAGTAGTTATCGCGGGTACTCCAGAGGAGATTGCTGAGTCATCTGCCTCACACACGGGTCGTTTTCTTGCCAGGTATTGGCAAGAGGTCGAACCTGCTGTTCTTGCAGCCGACATGAAAGAAGGTCCAGAGCAGAATGGAGCAATGAAGATTCGCGGCGCCCGCGAGCACAATCTACGAAACCTGAGTTTGGATGTGCCACGCGACCAACTCGTAGTGGTCACCGGGGTTTCGGGTTCGGGCAAGTCTACCCTTGCTTTTAATGTCCTGTTTGCCGAGGGTC
>JAJDNL010000199.1 GCA_022340745.1 Deltaproteobacteria bacterium | reverse complement strand
CCGAAGAGTATCGCCGAATCCTACAGTAATTATCTACGTGGCAGACTGCTGATCACTGTGGCAGATTTGCGAGAAAGACTTGATCGGACCATTTCCGGTCTCACCGAGCAAACGATCACGGCCTGGCAGCAGTTTCGGGCTGAGGCAGCCACACGAAAAACCAGGCCACATGGCAAGTAGGTGGGCACCACGTTCAATGGATTTGCCGGGAAAAAAGGTTTCAGGTTTCAGTGTTCAGGTTTCAGTCGTTTGTTTTTCTCCCCTGGCACCTGACACCCTAAGATTTGTCCTTTGGGTCCGGATTCCTTACTGTTTTTGCCTTGTGCCCTGCACCCTGAGCCTTGAGCCGTTCCCTTCGTTGTGCACCCACAGAACATAACTCTTGGCCCTCTTCTTGCAATGATTCGCCATTGAGAGTGATCACCTTTGTAAGGCGTACAGCAGGAGGGGCACTATGGCGGAAAAGATTCTCGTGGTAGATGATGAACGCGATGTGAGGGGACTCCTCAGCGACTTTCTTACGGAAGAAGGCTACAGGGTAATTCTGGCAACGAACGGCGCGGAAGCCATAGGCTTGGCAGAGTTAGAGAATCCAGAGGTAATTCTGTTGGACATAAATATGCCAGGAATCGATGGCATAGAAGTATGCAAGAAGTTAAAAGCACAGGAAAAAACTCAATTCATTCCAATCATCATAATAACTGCTCTCGAAGATAGTGGTTTTATAGCGTATTTAGAGGGTGCAGATGATTTTGTAAGCAAACCTTTCAATCTTGTGGAACTCACTTTTCGGGTCAGATCGATGCTCCGCATCCGGCGACTAAACACAGAACTTCTGCTTGCCAAAGGTTACATACAGCAACTGGAGAAAGAACTCTTTAAGCTGCAACGACCAGATCTCTATATGGAACGTTAGCCCGGCCTGCAAAAAGCTCACGACATCGCCTAATAGACCAAGGTTTCAGGTTTCAGTGTTCAGGTGTCAGCATTTTTATTTTTCTTTCCTGACACCTGACACTTTGAGATTTGGTGCTTTGAATTTGATATTATGAAATGCTTCATTACTCTTGCAAGATTCTGCATGAACGACAAACCCTTCACCAATCTTGTCTGTTAGACGTATCTTTAGAGAATTTGACACATCGGGTATTGACAATTTTTTCTTGGAACTTAACTTTTCCCCAATGTTGATTTAGTCTTTAAAGACCCCAATTGAAGCTCCCTGCAGCAAGACTTGTCGACGAGCTCAAGTCGAGTCGCTCAAGTCGTGTCGCTATGGGGAATGCGTTCGCCCTGTTGAATCCCGCATTCGGCGGGTCCGCGTAGCGGAATTCTACAGGGCGAGCTGGAGCATTTTCAATGGATCGCATTTAACGATCTCCTTGTTCTCGAAAAGTTCATTTCCACATTCACACAGTCAACCACAGTGAAAAGGGGAAGAGAGCATTTGTAAGCCGGGTGAAGTGTTCTTATAGGCAGGCGTAGATCTGGACAATCACTGAGGACCCTTTGCTCAGTTTCCCAAACAAAAAGAGGGAGGGATAATCATGAGGAAAAGCAAAATTACACTAGTAGGGCTGGCGATGATTATTGGCTTGATCATGACAGGTCTGATTGCGACCAATGTTTTAGCGGCAGAAGTTATCGTTAAACAAGTACCTGTGGAAAGGGTTCGGGTGGTTCAGGAGGTTGTCAAAGTAGCGGATAATTTCATCGTTTTATTCGATGCTTCAGGTTCCATGCAGGATCAGTACGGATATACCGGACAGAAGAAGATTGAGCTGGCGAAGCAAATTTACGAGGCGCGTTCCGCTCGACTCCCGGATCTGGATTGGAACGCCGGCGTGTATCTCTACACCCCGTGGAAAAGCTTCTACGAAATGCAGCCATTTAACAAGGAAGCATATACTGATGCCCTTGACCAACTGGCGGCTTATCAGCCTTCACTTAGTTATAAAAATCAGCCGACACCATTGGGAAATGCCATCAAAAACCTTGATCCAATCCTTGCCAAGGTGTCTGGTGAAACGGCGGTGTTTATTTTTTCTGACGGCCAATTTACTCTGAGTCAGCCAAAGATCTGGCCTGTGCCTGCAGCGAGGGAGATAGCCTCCAAATACGACGTCTGTTTTTATATCATCAGTTCGGCACAGACTCCCAAAAGTGAGAAACTGGTGAATGATCTTGCTTCGGTGAACACCTGCTCGCGGGTCTTCTCCTTTGATGCGGTGCTTAGCAGGCCGGAATATACGACTTCAGCTCTTTATATGGTCGTTGATAGGGCCTTTGTTGATACCGAGCTTGTCAGCAAAGTGGTGGGCATCGAGCTCGATAACATCCTGTTCGATTTTAACAGCGCCGATATCCGTGCGGAGTATGACGACGAGTTAGGTGCGCTGGCAAAGTTTTTGGAGAACAACCCTGAAGCATACGTTGTCATCGAAGGTTTCGCTGACAGCACAGGTGATCCGGAATACAATTTAGCCTTGTCACAGCGAAGGGCTGAAAGCGTCAAGGATTTCTTAATGGAGAGCGAGATTTTCTCAGCAGGAGAGGCAAACATCAGCGCTGTTGCTGAGAAACGGCTCGTGACGCTGTGGTATGGCAAAGATCTTCCTGTGGCCAGTAATGACACCGCGGAGGGACGCCAATTGAATAGACGTGTTCGGATAACGGTAGGGAGCATTTAGTAACGAAGGTTTGAGCAGAGTCTCACCTACGTGACACAAATAGGCTCACCTGAAAGCAAGAGCGGGGTCAGCAATGACCCTGCTTTTTTTATGCAACCTCGAAAATCCGTTCCTTACCCGCATAGCTGGATCTTCGGCAGGCTTCAGCTTCTCTGTTTTTTCCCTGACACCTGACACCTCGACACTTGGTGCCTGGAAACCGGGGACCCGCCCGCAGGGTTGGGTGTCCGAAGGACCAATTTGATATTTTGCCGTACTCCACCCATCCACACCGCCGCCTCTGAGGAATATCCGGATAGATGAACCTGTAACCTTTTTCTTCGCGCCTGCGACTACTACGTATGAAAGGAGAATCAAAATGAAAAACATCGATAAGATTATAATAGCTGTTTTTTTAGCAATATTTCTGGTCGCTTGGGCGTCTCCATCGGAGGCATGGAATGGCCGTGCTCGGTCTGGTCATAGGAACCATTACAAGAATAATCAGGGGAAACAGTACCGAAGTGTGCCCAGGAACAACAGGGTTCATGGACACCAACATTATTATCCGAACAACCT
The DNA here is from genome assembly GCA_022340745.1 of Deltaproteobacteria bacterium. Classification (GTDB taxonomy): domain Bacteria; phylum Desulfobacterota; class Syntrophobacteria; order BM002; family BM002; genus BM002. Next base: position 9,275 of record JAJDNL010000199.1, on the reverse strand, counting down.
TTATTCCCATTATAGATCTCACTACAGAACACATTATTACCTTCATGGTCACTACTCTCACCTTGGGGTTCACCTTTCTCCCCACGGAACCAGCGTCCATATCGGATTAGGCTTTTGAAGCTGCCCAAGCGGTGAGGATGATGGTTGCCCAGATTTTTCCTTTTGCAGGCAGGAGGTTAAGCAAGGCTTTTTGAAGTTATGATTTTTGCAAAAAGAGAGCGGAGCTTCGGCTCCGCTTTTGTCATCATTCTCGACAACTGGTCCATAGTATTTGTTGCGGTTTTTCCTGGAGTAAGTAGTCACTGCAAACAAATAGGGTATTCCGTCTGCTGAAATACTCACTTCACTTTATGGACTGTCAACCACATCTTCTGTCTCGTGTACCCTATTTATTCCTGATCCAGTCCACAATCTTCTTGGTATCGGAAAGGTCAGCGATTACAAGCTCAGCGTCAGTCTTCTCCAACTCATTCAATGGATAGGTGCCGGTGGCAACGGCGATTGCGGATGCCCCATGAACGTGGGCACACTCAACATCCTTCGGGGTATCCCCAATGACCACACAACGGTCGTGACTCAGTGAAACGGACTCTAATCCCTGAAGTCGCTGCACCGCAATGGGCAAGAGCAGGTTTCTGTCTTCACTATCACTACCAAAAGCACCCACCGGGAAATACCGGTTCATTCCAAAGGGCTCGAGTTTAAGCCGTGCCCCTGTCTCGGCGTTTCCAGTTAAGAGACCGAGGTAGATACCTGCCAAATCTTGGAGAGCGGACAGCAGTTCTCTTACCCCTCTCTTAACATGCCCTCTGCCCGTTGAAACTTCAGCTCGAAGATGAACCAGGTAGCGATCCAAAAGTAAGTGCAAGAGGTCATCCTGCTCTGCCAGACCTAATGTGCCAAGGCCTTCTCGAATTATCTGGAGATCGGTCTTCCCCGCGAAGTCAATGCCCTGAAATCCATTTGTCACCTGGAGGAGTTCTTCCATGGCCCAGTTTAACGACCGACTACCCGCCCCGTCCAGGTTTACAAGAGTACCGTCGATGTCGAAGAGAACGAAAGTTAGCATTGCAGATTCAAGATTGTAGATTGAGGAATTAAAGGTTCCAGGTGTCGGGTGTCAGGTGTCAGGGAAAAAAACAAAAAAGCTGAAATCTGAACACTGAAGCCTTAGTCATTGAGATTCAGGAATACGGATTGAAAAATGTGAGATGCGAAATGACGACTGAGCTCTTCTCAACTACCTACCGTCATCTGTCGTCTGACTTCTGCCCTCGGTCCTTGGACCTTCGTCTTCTCTCTTCCCTATGTACTATGCTTCATTCTCCTGACACCTGAACCCTGGATCCTATTTTAACCCTAGCCACAAATAATCGGTTTCATTCGCCGTGATGTTTCCTCCTTCGATCCTGCCAGGGATTTCAGGAAGAATTACTCGAAATGGCAATGTGGACCTGCTCCGAATCTGTGCTGGTATGCCCAACTTCCAAGAATGACCACTGCCGGCTACGACCACCACGGTGGCTTCCGGGTTCTTTTCCAAATAGTGAAGGAGACTCCAGGCCATGGCTGTGTCCCAGACCAATTGGGCCTCACAGAAATTGGTAAATTCCATACCACCGTGCCCGTGCATACCAAGAGAACGCCGGACAAAAGCCATGTATGCCGGATCCACCCGACAGGTCACCATGGGCAAATCGCCACGTTGCTTTGGTGAGAGAGAAGCAAAGCCCTTACGGGCCACCTGTTTTGTTATCTCGGGAGGTACGTTCAGGCCGATCATGGGGATCTTGTGATCACGGGCAAACAGGAAAATATCGCGGTAGAGAGGCCAGGGGTAATTCCAATTCCTATAATAGAATTCCTGAAATTCCTTCTCACTCAACTCACCTTCAACCCAACGATCCAGATTTGCCTGACTGTCGCGCCTGAACATCTCAAGGCCGATGGCCACGGAAGCACCGGCCTTTTTTAAGGCACGGATCGTTTGCAGTTGCATGTGGTGATGGCTCTGGTCGGTGTGCATTTCTCCGACGAAAACGAGTCGGGATTCAATCAGGTCTTTTGCCAGCTCAGGCAAAGAGAGAACCGTGCCGTCAGATACCCGATGGATTTGTTCAACGGTAGAAGCATAGCCCCGCAAGAAAAAGAAAAGGGCAAGCAGTGATGAAAGGATGATCGGGAGACGAACGTGCTTCATAAATCGACCTCCATCACCCAATCTGGCTGAGAAGATTTTGAATTTTTTTCCTTTCTTCAGTTCGGTGACCCATGGCTCAGGAAGGTGTTTCTCGCCTAGCGAGCCTCGAGGGGCACAAACTCACAAACTTCGGGACCGCAATACTCTCCAACATAGTCCGACTCGGGGCGGTAGAGCATTGGCTTTGGCGCCGCTTCAGCAAACTGCTCTTCTATGATATGAGCGGTCCAGCCAGCGACTCTGGCGATGGCGAAAATAGGAGTAAATTGATCCATGGGAATGCCCATCATGTAATAGAGAGAGGCACTGTAAAAATCCACATTGGTATAAATGTCCCTGCCTTTACGCTTCTTGAACTCCTCCTTGGCAACTTTCTCCAGGAGCACTGACATTTCATACCATTTGGTTTCTCCAAAGCGTTCACCCACCACCTTGGACATAGGGGCCAAGATTAGGGCCCGGGGATCGTCCACCTTGTAGACCGCATGGCCCAATCCCATGATCCTCTCACCGGAATCAAACTGTTCATTGACGTAATTTTCTACCTTGTCAGGTGAGCCGATATCCATGAGCATTTCCATTACCCGGGTGTTGGCACCACCGTGTAATTCACCTGACAGAGATCCCACGGCTCCAGCCACTGCGGCATACATGTGGGCCCGGGTTGAGGCAATCTCCCGGGCAGCGAAGGTAGAGGCATTGAAACCGTGCTCTGCATGCATCACCAGGGCGGCATCAAAAAAGCCGGCTACGTCCTCGTCAGGTACTTCTCCATTCATCATGTAGAGAAAATTTGCAGCGTGGCTTAGATTGGGATCAGGGTCGATGGCTTCTTGACCATTACGAATTCGTTCCCAGGCGGCGGTTACGGTGGCCAACTTGGCTACCAATCTTAGTGCCTTGCGGTGGGCAGCTTCTCTGGAAGGATCGTCAGCCTCGGGGTCGTGATGGGCGAGCATGGACACGCAAGCCTGTAAGACGTCCATGGGCAAGGCCTCTTTCGGTCTGGTCTTCAGGGCGGCAATCAGTGCAGGGGGCACGGCTCGCTCTGCCGCAAGTTGGGCCGAGAAAGGCTTGAGTTGGTCTCTTGTAGGGAGAGCCTCATTGAGTAATAAATGCACGACTTCTTCAAAGGAAGCTTTGCCGGCCAGGTCCTTGATGAGATAGCCTCGATAGACGAGACGCCCGACAGAACCGTCCACCTCGCCGATGTTGGTGCTGGCAACAACGACGCCACGAAGCCCGGTGTTCTCAATATCCATACAACTGTCCATAATCTCCTCCTTCTCACCCCGGGTGTTTTCCTTAAAAATAATCTTATTAACTATGTCGGAATTGCTTAGAAAAAAATAAACATTCACGTCAAAAATGTCAAAATGGTACAGGTAGCAAAAGGTTTGTCTATAGTTTAATGGCTGAAATTCGCCCGGACAAGGGTCTTTAGAAGTTTGCATTGAGCATAGAGTGCATAATTCAGGGGCTAGGAGTCAGTAGCTAGAAGATTGCAGTAATTGTTTTTGGCCTTTTCTCCTGGTTTCTGACTTCTGACTACTGGATTCTATAATTTGCCCTGTGCCGCCTGTCCTGAGCGACACGACTTGAGCTCGTCGACAAGTCTCGTCGACAGGTCTTGTCGAAGGATGCGCCCTGCGCCTTGAGCCCTTAACGCTATGCGCGTTATCTCTGCACCAGGGACCACGGTCAACTGACCGAAGAGGCTAGTTTTTTCTAAGAAGCAGGAGCGTATTGCCAATAACGGTTAGGCTACTCAACAGCATAGCACAGACCGCTATCAGTGGCGACAAAAGACCACTCATGGCTATTGGAATGCTAACAAGGTTATAGAAGAAAGAAAAGCCAAGATTCTGATAGATCTTTCTCCTTACTTCTTGTGCGAGCTGGACAAAATCCCATATTTGGAGAGGATCCCCCCGCATTATAGTGAGATCTGCCGCTTCCTTGCCGAGGTCGCTACCGGAATGAACCGCAATGGCCAGGTCAGACTGGATGAGGGCAGGGGCATCATTGATACCGTCACCAACCATGGCCACCAGTTGTCCTTGCTGCTGCAATGTAGAAATCAAGTTGGCTTTTTCCTGGGGTAGTTTCCCGCCTTGTGCTTCTCCGATCCCCAGTTCTTCTGCGATTGATTTTGTCGTCTGATCATCATCTCCAGAGACCAGGGTAACCCGGTATCCGGCACCACGCAGACGGTTTATTGCCGGGATTGAGTTGGGTTTCAATTCGTCGCCAAAAACGAAAACAGCGCACATGCGACCCGCATAGCTCATAAAGACCAGGGAATGTTCCGGCTTTTTTTCGCCAACAGCAAGATCGGGGCTAGACTTCAACTCACGAGCAAGAAATTCTCTCGAACCTATTTTAACCTTCTCATCAGCAAAGGCGCCAGATATCCCATTTTCAAAGACCTTTATTTCCTCTAGGCTGACGAATTGTACCTGCACTTTTACTGCTTCTTTGATGATCTCGGCAGCAATGAGATGATCCGACTCCTTTTCCAGTCCCGCAGCCAATCCGAGGATATCCGCCTCAGATAAAGAACCAACCGGAATAACCTGGAGGAGCGACCAATGTCCCTTGGTCACCGTCCCAGTTTTGTCAAGAACGAATGCGTTAACCCTGTCAGCCTGCTCAAAGGAAGAAAAGTCTCGAACCAAGATACCGTTTTTCCCTGCCAGTGAAATCCCGGCCACCCTGGCCATGGGAATAGCAATACCCAGAGTGCAAGGGCACGAGATCACCATAACGGTAACCGCCCGAATCATTGCCTGGTCGAATGTTAGTCCCGAAAGCAGGCAGACCAAGCCGGTTCCTACCCCAAGGGCAATGATAACAGGAACAAACCACTGTAAGGCGCGTTCAGCTTTCCCCTCGAAAGGTGTCTTTTCTTCTAACGCCTTCTCCATGATGGCGATCATCTGTCCCACAACTGAGTCCTCGCCAACCCCTACGGCCTGTATTTCCAATGTCCCCTGAAGAACCTTGCTGCCGCTGTTTACTAGGTCTCCGGTTTTCTTGGTAATAGGCAATGGTTCTCCGGTGAGAGACGATTCATCCACAGCTCCTTCACCCTCGAAAATAAAGCCGTCGGCAGCAATCACCTCACTTTCTTCAACCCTGAAAGTGTCCCCCTTTTGAAGGTTCTCAGCGGCAACATAGCGACCCTGGGGATACTGCTCGGAACAGATTCTCACCTTGGTGGGGCGGAGCGAAAAAAAATTCGCTAGGTCTGCCTGGACCTCAGCCTTGGCTCTCCTTTCAAGCAGTTTTCCCAAAAGAACCAGCGTAATGAGCATTGAGGCAGTGTCGAAGTAAAGGTGAATGCTGCCGCTGAGCAGACCGTAGATGCTGTAGAAATATGCACTAAAGGAACCGGCCGTTATGAGTGTCTCCATGCTCAATGCCGCAGTGGTTATCCCGGTCCAGGCGCGACGATAAATGTTGTGACCGCCATAGAACAGAACAACGCTTGCCATAATGAAAATGGGCCACGATAGTTTCCAAATGGTCTCCCGGGAAAACTCGGTAAAAAAACCGGAATAAAGGGCAAAGGAGAGCATCATTACATTCATGGTTAGCAAGGCGGAGACAACAAAGCGAATGAACTCTATCTTTCTTTCTCTGGCTTCCGCCTCTTCACCTGGTAGTAAAACTTCGTAGCCGAGCCCCTGTATAGAGTCGATGATACGCTGTGGAGAGGTAAGAACCGGATCGTAATCGCATCTAATCCGGTCGGTAACAAAGTTACAGGATGCAGAGATAACCCCGGGACTCCTTTTAAGTGTCTCTTCGATAACCCAGGCACAGGCGGGACACCACATCAGGGTTACCTTAAGGGTCAGGCTCAAGGAGGACTCAGCGGCAGTAGACTCTTGGTAATCTCGCTCCTGATCAAGAGCAGTCTGAGGAAAAACCGTGGTTGATCTCCCCTGAGATCTCTCAATAAGCTCAGCCTCAGACCTGGGGATGATGCCAAGTTCCTGGCACTTTTTGAAAAGCTCTGTTTCCCGGAATGATTCCGGATCTCCTGCATCGGATGAATCAATAAGCATGTGGAACACCTGTTTACATCCGAGGCAGCAGAAACGAAATGTTCTGTTGTGCCTGGTCGAAGAGATCTTTTGGTAGTGAAGGGGGAGACCGCAAAGATCGCAGAATTCGGCGGGCTTGTTCATCTCATTCGCGTAGACCGAGAGATTTTACGAAGGCGATGATTCGCCACCGGTCTTTAATGTCGATGGTGGTAGCCAGAGGAGGCTGTCTGCCCTTGGGGACACCGTAGCTAATGTCTTTGAAAAGCTTTCCAGCCAACATCGACTGGACTTTTTTAGATTTCAAATCCGTGGGAAGGGGGGCGAAGCTCTGGCCCACTGTGCCGTTGCCGTCATAGTTCCGGCCGTGACACTGGGCACAGAAGGTAAAGTAGAGCTCTTTCCCAGACTTGATTGCACCAGGATCATCGAGGTTGAACGGAGATTTTAGATCGTCGGCATCGGTTAGCCTCAAGAGCGCCTCGGCATCAGAGACAGGTACCGTTCCATCTTCCATAAGCAGAAGTGGCTCCTCATGAGGTCTGACCGCAGGGGTCTCGCGCATCCGCCAGAAAGCGGCATAGTTGTCTACGTATTGTAAGGCCAAAACAGCCCCCAGCAAGACAAAGGCGACAACTATCCCTAAAACCAGAACTTTCTTCACTATTCCCCCTTCTGCCCTCTGACGTGTTGCCTATGAGGAACAAGGTGGTAGATGGCGTAAGGTGATTCCGCCGGCACATCCTTCACAGGACGATAATCCCAGGTCGGCTGACCTTGATCACCGATCAGGAAGAATGAAAAAGCCCCTTTTATCAGGACAAAAAGCAAGAGAGAAATAATGACCACCCAGGTGAAGAACGCTGAAGATTTATAAGATATTCGTTTCATTTTATATTTTCACTCCCAGTAGGCCAATGATTAGGATGTAAAAGAAAGCCCAAACAACCGTTCCAATGATGGTAAGGCTAAGACTCAGAGGAAACGGGGCGTTCTTGGTTTCGAAGCCCTCCACGTATTGACCGTAGATTTTCCTTTGTTTCACCTCAGAATCCCTGGTGTTGAAGTGGGAGTAGGCCAGGGCCATGCCGAAGATGAGCAGGAAGACAAAAGCCGGGAATAAGTAAAGAACCACATCTTGAAAATTGCGTAGTTCAAAAAATCTCATACAGATCTCCCTTTACGGCCTTGGCGGTTGCGGCGTCGCTGCCTTCTTATCCAAAGCTCCATCCCGAAGCTCAGTGGCGAGTCCGCACCTTTCTACGGTGCTAAATTGGCTAGCCTCCTTTAACCAGAGCGAAGATCAAGACCGCAGCAGTGGTCAGCAGACCGAGACAGGCCAGTCCCAGCAAAGCATAGCCCTCAATCCGGTTCATCTTGGAGACTTTGACCGGGTTTGTCTGGTCTCCTCCCTGCAAAGGGAGGAAGCGGGCTCGCTGCTGGTCCTTGAACTGGCGATTATGCAGGGCCCAGAAAAAGACCAGAATACTGATTATGAAACCAGAAAGCATGTAGGTCAAAAAGTATGGGTAATACATGATAAATGTCTAAAATACATAAATTTAGGGATTTAGGGATTCAGGAATTTAGGAATTAAAAGACCAAAATTACTTTGATTACTGGCCCAATTCCCAATCATAATTCCTCAATATCTCAATTCCAAAATATTTCAATTCTTAAATCTGCAATCTCAAATCTTCAATCTTTCCAGTGCCTAGTTGTTTTCTACCTCCTGCCCACTGTCCTCCGGTTCCCAGGAAGAGTCTATACCCCGGGGTTCCTGGTTGGCATCACTCTGGTTTATGAAGTACACCGCCACATAGTTCCCCACTTCCCAGATCTTTTGAGATTCCAATTCTCGCTTAAAATAGGGCATGGCGGTACCGGTGATGCCGTTCATGATCTGGTAGTAGAGAATGCCGCCGGAAATTTCCCTCCCATGCAGAATAGTGAAGTTGAGCGGTGGGGGATAGAGATAAGGCTGAGCAGGACCCATGCCGTCTCCGATGGGTCCGTGGCAGCCGAGGCAAAACTGCTGATAAATCATGTGCCCTCTTGCCAACCCCGCCTCCGTCGTAGGATAAGGATTGGGAATGTGCCGCCAGCCCGCGGGTACGTGGTCCGCGAGCCACTTTACGTTAGCCACCGGGCCGGCCTCGTAGCCTTTGATAGCCTCTTGCTTCCAATAGATCTGCCGCTGCATACGCTGATCCGCCTCTTTGAGCCCCAATCCCTGGACATAACGGGTGAGGGTATGGAGCTTTTCTTCTCCCAGAAAGGCAAAAAGCGGCATGATTGAGTTAGGCCGCGTATAGCGCGGGTTGATGAAATGGGCAATGTGCCAGTCATCCGGGTGCTCTCCCCCCTCTTGGGAGAGGTCAACTCCGGTTCTCTCTGATCCTAAAAGGATGGGTCTGTCTTCAACATAGTCCCCTGCCTGGGCGATGCGTTCGGCGCCGTGTCCCCAATCAATGGTGCGAATAGACTGACTGTGGCAGTAAACGCAGCCATTGGCAATGTAAATATCTCTGCCCGCCGCCTCTTCAGGCGACCTGAAACGAAAGATGCTGGACGGAGTTTCATCCCTGGTGGCATAAGGCCAGTAGACCATAACAAAGGTAATGATAGCGAGGATAGCAAGCGAGCCGATGATTACGGCCTTGGGCGTCATTTTTAAGGTCATGCTCTCGCTCCGGAATGGGAGAGTAAGCTTCTGACAATATTGTACACGCCGATGATGGCGCTACTGAAAATCAAAAAACCGAGAGAGGCCCTGATTACGTAGTATAGATGAATTTCCGGCAGGACCCGGTAGACAGTCTCACCGTTGAGCCAAGCATTGCCCTGAATCAAACCCACGGTGGTGAGAACCACAGTGAAGCCAACAACACCGATGAGGATAAGCCAGTACTGAAGATCGGCGAGCAACCTGCTATAGAGAGGCCTACCGGTGATCCTCGGTATGATGAAGTAGAGTCCTCCCAGGGCACTCATGGCAGCGAATCCAAGGACACCGATAGATC
>JAJDNL010000194.1 GCA_022340745.1 Deltaproteobacteria bacterium | reverse complement strand
CACCCTGACTGATCCAGCCCGAGTGGTGTTGGATCTCATGGGGGTGAAGTTGGCTGCAGGGAAAGCAACGGTTCCCCCTTCCGATCCCCTGGTCAAAGGGATCAGAATGGGAACTCATCCTGACAAAGTGAGGGTAGTTTTTGATTTGATTCCAGCCGCGGGGCTTCCTTACCACATTACATCGGTGGGAGACCGGTTGGTCGTCACCTTCGAACCAGGCTCAGGCTTCCCTGCCAGCCCTCCAATCGTGGTGGCAACGGCTGCTGAACCAGCCGGGCCAGCTGAAGCACCCAAGCGAACCGCACCGCCGCCTGAGCCAGCCCGGATACTATCCATAGATTTCAACCTCTTGAAATCCGACAAATCTCGTTTGACCATTGCCGCTAACCGTCCTCTTGAGCCGGAGATCCAGATCACGGGAGAAAACAGCATGTCCATGGTCTTTGCCAATGCTAAACTCCCGAAGCATCTGCAGCGGCACATTGATACAGGACAATTTCCCAGTGCCGTTAATGTGATTTTCCCTCGCCCAATGAAGGGAGTTCCCGGTGCGGTGGAATTTTATATCGAAATGCGTGAAATGGTCCCGTACCACATAGCGACCGAGGGAAATGCGGTCTATTTGGACTTCGATAAGTCTATGGTGCCACCGGTTGAGCCCATCAAGCTGGGTCGGCCCGCTGCGGTGGTCGAGGAGCGAGGTCCGGAAATGCCGGCTCCGGCGCCGGAAGGAGTTGCACCACCTCCTGCTCCCGAGCCAATGACTGGCCCCACTCCACCCACGGCTGTTGAGGTTGGAGAGAAGATGGAGCCAGCCGCTGCAGAAGAGATGGCCGTCTCAGAGAAGGTGCCGGTGATAGAGGCGCCGGGTCCTATGGTCTCACCTGGATCGCCGAGGATTTATACAGGTCAAAAGATTTCCCTCGACCTGCAAGAGGTCGACATTCGAAATGTGCTCCGACTGTTGGCCGACGTCACCGGTAAGAACATAGTTGTGGAGCCTGGTGTTTCAGGCAAAGTCACACTCAAAGTGGACAATGTACCCTGGGATCAAGTCCTGGAGTTGATTTTGAAGATCAACGAATTGGACCAGGTGATGGAAGGAAATGTCCTACGCATTGCCACAGCTGCGAAACTCAAAGCGGAATATGAGCGCAAGAGAGATGCGGTCGAAGCCCAGAAGGAACTCGCGGCTGCAGCTAGGGATGTGGGAGAAATTTCCACCGAATACCTGCAAGTCAACTATGCTGACGTCGGAGACATTAGTGCTCAGATCGATATCATCAAGAGTGAAAAGGGCACCATATCCACGGATCCCCGCACCAATTTGATTATCTACAGCGATTTTCCCAAACGAATAGAGACCGCCAAAGAAATCCTGGCCAGGCTCGACAAGGCTACCCAACAGGTGATGATAGAGTCTCGGATCGTCTCAGCCAACTCCAACTTCACCCGTAACTTGGGCGTCAGCTGGAATGCCTCTTACACGAATAACAGTCTCAACAACAGATTGAGCTCAGCGGACAATTCAAATACCCTCGATTTTTCCGTACTTGCGCCAACGTCTTCGGTCGGTACGTTTGGTCTCAATCTTGCGCGCAATTTGGGCGTCAACAATTTGTTCCAACTAGACATGCAATTGGACGCCCTGGAACAGGCCGGCGAGGGCAGAGTGATCTCCAGTCCCAGAATTTTCACCCTGGATCACGTCCAAGCCATGATCCAGCAGGGTGATCAGATCCCCTATCCTCAAAGGACCGAAGAGGGCACAATTAGTACCGCTTTCGCCCCGGCCACCTTGTCTTTGACCGTAACACCTCACATAACCCCGGACGGCAAAGTCCGGTTGGAGGTCCTCGCCAAGAAAGACGAAGCCGACTTCAGCAGGACCGTCCAGGATGTGCCTGCCATCCGCACCCAGGAGGCTCAAACTGAACTCCTTGTCAATGACGGTGATACCATTGTCATCGGCGGCATAGTTATTTCAGATTACTCTTGGTCGGAAGCTCGTGTCCCATTCCTGTGGCGGATACCAATTTTGGGCTGGCTGTTCAAGAATCGCCAGGTCAACGATGAAAAAACCGAGCTCCTGATCTTTTTGAGCCCAAGCATAATAGCCGATCAGAAATTGACACGGCGTTGATAACAAAGGTCTTACGAACAAAAAACCCCGACGCCCAGCGTCGGGGTTTTTTATTTGGAGTATTGCAACCTACGAATTTGGGATATGAGATGTGGGGTGTGAGATTTGGGCATAGAGCATAGGGCATGGGGCATAGAGTTGGAGGTTGGAGGAGAAACAATTGCGGATTTGAGATTGCGGATTGCGGATTTAAAAGCTAGGAGTGAGAATTCAGCATGCAGATTTAAAAATAAAAAAGCGAATACCTCTTTTCTGCTGGCTACTGACTACTTTGATATTGCCTCCAACCTCCAACGCCAAGATTTTTTGCCTTGCACCTTGTACCTTGTACCCTGTACCTTTCATCACTCTGCAATCTAAAATGGCCTTTACTGCAACCTCTTCAGGTAACGCTGGGCCTCCATCGCTATCTCCGAGCCCGGCTCCGACCTTATTACCTGGCTGAAGCTCCATCTGGCTCTGTTACTCTCACCACTTCGATACAGCAGCTTACCCAGATTCAGATAAGCTTCCGCATACTGTGGATTGAACTGCACCGCCTGCTCATAGCTGAACCTGGCCTTATCATATTGCCCCAAGCCCTCATAGGCCTTCCCCAAGTTGTTGTAAGCTATCGCATAGTCAGGGACCAGTCGTACGGCCTCTTCCAGATGCAGCATTGCCTTGTGGTACTCTTTGAGACGCAGATAGGCAAGCCCCAGGTTATTGTGGGCACTTTCAGGATTCATGTAGAGCTCATTTTCCAGGGCCTTGTGGTAATATTTAATGGCTTCCTCCACCTTGCCACGGCCAAAATAAATAAAACCAAGGTAGTTGTAGGCGTCTGAGTAGTCTGGCTTCAACCTGATGGCTTCCTTGAGATGATATTCCGTTTTATCAAGCATCCCTTTCATGTCGTAGGTATAAGCCAAGTCGTAGTGGAGGTAGGGGTCATCAGGATAGATCTTGAGAGCTTCGAAAAACTGCTCCAAAGCTTTGCTGGGTTGGTTGGCGCCAAGGTATCTCTCCCCCCGGTCACGAAAGGCTCTTGACTGCTTCTCCCTGAATGCCTTGTTGGTGGCACATCCTGTAAGAAACAATGCCAAGGCCAATATCACGCCTAATACTCGCCATCTAACCTGGGCTCTCAATTTATCTTTTCTCATATGCCGTCAACCTCCAGCCATCTGCCTCCAGCCTGATCGCTGATAGTTCATTTGTTTGTGAGTCTAATTGCGGCGATACATTTTGTCAATGTGGTTTGTCAGTTGTCCGTGGTCCGTGGTCCGTGGTCCGTTGCATGGAGTCAGTCCAGTAGGTCGGATGGTTTCCGCCTCGGCGGAGTTCATCCGACAACAGAAAATTACCCCTAGGAACTTGATGAACATTCACCACAGAGGCACAGACCCGCCCGCCTCGCCTGAGCGGCTCGCGATGGCGGGCAGGGACCACAGAGAGAAGATTCACCACGGAGGAACACGGATTTACACGGAGAAGATTTTAAGTAGAATCACGAAGACTCGAAGGCACGAAAGGAAATACTTGTTAATTGATGGGCTGGAATCGCTTAAGGTACCCCGCCAATAGGCGGGGCTCCCGATAGGAGACTATCGGGAGTACTGGGGAGCTCTGATGGTGTAAATACGCTAGCGTATTTACACCATCAGCTAGCTACCCATTGACGCCTTAAGCGATTCTAACATCATGCGCATGTGTCATATTTTAAGTCTTTCAGATCCGTGAATTTCAGTGTGTCCCGCCGTCGGCGGGATCCGTGGTAGAAAAATATAATATCAGCTAGTGAGCATCTGTCTGCGTGGGTCTGCGGTTAAGTATTTTCTCTGTGCTCTCCGTGTCTCTGTGGTTAGTAAATTACCCCTGTCCTCGCATCATTCAGCCTTGACTCTAACTCTCTGCCCTGCGCCCTATGCTCTATGCTTATTTGCAAAACTACATTTTTGTGGTATCTGGTATTATCCACTACACAAGTGTCAGAAAGGAACTGAACCTTGAAGAAGATCGAGGAGATTACTTATTTATATGAAATTGCCAAGAGCCTGAGTGAAACCATAGACCTGAAAAAGTCTTTGTACTCGGTTTTGGAAATTATATCCAAGTCGCTGGGTATGAGACGAGGAACCATCACAATCTTAAATCCTCTGCGGGATGAAATACAGATTCAGGTTGCACATGGACTCTCCCGAAGCGCCATGCAGCGAGGGAAGTATAAGCCTGGAGAGGGAATTACGGGAAGGGTTATTCAGCAGGGCACACCCTTTATCGTACCGAAAATAAGCGAAGAACCCTTATTTCTCAACCGAACTGCCTCTCGACGCCAGACCCAGGAAGAGGTCTCCTTTATCTGCGTGCCCATCAAGAAGGGACAGCAGGTGGTTGGTGCCCTCAGTGTGGATCTCCCCTACGACGCTTCCTTCGATCTCAATAAAGGGAAACGGCGTTTAACAGTCATTGCCGCCATGCTGGCCCAGTGGGTAATCAATCTGGAGACTCTACAGCTGGAAAAGGAGGCCTTGCACGAAGAAAACCTGAGACTTCAGCAACAGCTTGCCAGTAAACACAGCATCACCAATATTGTCGGCAACAGTAACAAGATGCGGGAGGTATTTCAGATGATCTCGCAGGTCTGCCGCAGCAACGCTACGGTTTTAATCCGGGGTGAAAGTGGTACCGGCAAGGAACTGGTAGCCAATGCCATCCACTATAGCAGCCCCAGAGCCAAGCACGCTTTTGTCAAAGTCAACTGCGCCGCCCTTCCCGCCACCTTAATTGAGAGTGAGCTCTTTGGTCATGAAAAGGGGGCCTTTACCGGCGCGATTAAACAGAAAAGGGGAAAATTTGAGCTGGCAAACAAAGGAACCATCTTCCTCGATGAGATCGGCTCCATTGGTCTGGACGTGCAGGCCAACCTGCTCAGGGTCCTACAGGAAAAGGAGTTCGAGCGAGTTGGTGGTACCCAGACTATCAAATCGGATGTAAGGATAATAGCAGCCACCAGCAAGAACTTGGAACAGGCGGTGGAGGATGAAGCTTTCCGTGGCGACCTTTATTACCGATTAAATGTTTTTCCCATTTACCTGCCGCCCATGCGAGAGAGAAAGACCGACATTTTGCTATTGGCTGACCATTTTTTGGAAAATTACGCCAAAGAAAACAGCAAGGACATCAGGCGATTCTCCACTCCGGCCATCGACATGCTCATGCAGTACCATTGGCCGGGCAATGTGCGCGAACTGGAGAATTGTATAGAACGTGCCATTCTCTTGTGCGAGGGCGGAGTGATCAGGAGTTATCACCTCCCTCCGACCTTGCAGACCGGCGAGCAATCGGATACGGTGCCAATTCGTTCTCTGGACGAAGCAGTGACAAGTCTGGAAAAAGAAATGATCATCGATGCCTTGAAAAACACCAGAGGCAATATGGCCATGGCAGCAGAACTGCTGCAGACAACGGTGCGAAAATTCGTCTATAAAGTCAAAAAACACGGGGTGGACTATCGGCAGTATCGGTGAGGAGATTTTAGATTTAAGACTTGAGATTGCAGATTTGTCCTGCGGACTCCCACCCTTCGGGCGGGTTCCCAGTTTGGGAAGGCATAGAGCATAGAGCATAGGGCATAGAGAAAGGTGTCAGGTGTCAGGTGTCAGGAGAAATCAAGGATTTGTCCCAGTTTTTGCCTTCTGAACTCTGACTCCTGGATTCTTTGCTTATCGCGGCTGGAAAGCCGCTCCCACAGTATTATATATAGGTACTATTACCTTTCTCGCTTTTCTCGCCTATGCTCTATGCCCTCTTCAATCCGCAATCCGCAATCCGCAATTCCCTGCTCCCTCATCTCTCCCACTTTCACAACCAACTAAAATCACTTCAATAATTACATTTCCTACAATTTTGTCGTCTTCAAATCATCAGCAAAAGACCATTGAAGAGGCTATCTCATTAAAATACCTACTATTTTTGCTTTTATGATGTGATTGGCACAGCCGTTGCTCTTGTCTCCCCCGGAAATCTACCAGCTTTAGTGTAGCCAAAACTTGGTAAGGAGGATGCAAATGATTAATGGGGGAGACACAGCTTTTATTCTCTTCAGTTCGGCTCTGGTCATGTTCATGACACCTGGGTTAGCTCTTTTTTATGGCGGGATGGTAAGATCCAAAAATGTCCTTGCCACCATCATGCAAAGCTTTATAATCATCGGCCTGGTTACAGTTATCTGGGTCTTGTGGGGCTACTCTTTAGCTTTCGGTCCTGATGTGGGAGGTATAGTGGGTAGCTTGTCCTGGTTCGGTCTACGAGGGGTCGGCCTTTCTCCCAGCCCGGATTATGCCACTACCATTCCCCATCAGGCATTCATGATTTTCCAATGCATGTTTGCTGTTATCACTCCGGCTTTGATCACTGGCGCTTTCGCCGAACGGATGAAATTTAGCTCACTGATGGTCTTCATTGTCCTGTGGTCTACCCTGGTTTACGCTCCACTGGCACACTGGGTTTGGGGTTCAGGAGGCTGGTTAGGGAAGTTGGGAGCTCTCGACTTTGCCGGCGGAACCGTGGTTCATATCAGTTCAGGGGTTTCTGCCCTCGCCGCCGTTCTCATTATTGCCAAGAGGAAAGGTTATGGCAGAGAACAATTTATTCCCCACAACCTCCCCATGACCATAACCGGTACAGCCATTCTTTGGTTCGGCTGGTTTGGCTTCAACGCCGGCAGTGCTCTCGCTAGTGATGGCCTGGCAGCAGGTGCCTTCGTGACTACGCATGTGGCCGCAGCCACAGCCTCCCTAACCTGGCTGTTTGCAGAATGGATCCTGCATGACAAACCCACCACTTTGGGCGCAGCCAGTGGTGCGGTTGCTGGGCTTGTCGCCATTACCCCAGCGGCTGGATTTGTCAGTCCGATCTCAGCCCTGATAATTGGTGGTCTGGCAGGGATAATTTGCTATATGGGTGTATTGGCGAAGTCTAAACTTGGCTATGACGATTCCTTAGATGTGGTGGGGATCCACGGAGTGGGTGGCACCTGGGGAGCCCTGGCAACCGGCTTGTTCGCCAGCACTGCTGTGAACCCAGGCGGGGCCGACGGTCTTTTTTACGGCAACCCCGGACAGCTCTGGATTCAGTTTCTATCAGTCGTCGCCACCATTGTCTTTGCTTTCGTGATGACGTTTATCATTCTGAAGCTGCTCGATGCCATTATGGGCCTGAAGGTCTCCGACGAAGAGGAGGTAAGAGGGTTGGACATCACCCAGCATAGCGAGGCGGGCTACAGTCTCTAACCGACATCGTCTGAAAATAGAGTCGTGAAAAATGGCGGCTGCGAGTTGCGTTTGTTTTCTGACCCCAATACAATCTACTGAAATAAACAAATCACCCTAGGTCGGAGGAGAGAAATGAAGAAGATTGAAGCAATCATAAAACCTTTCAAGTTAGATGAGGTCAAAGAGGGTCTCATGGAGATAGATGTCAAGGGCATGACCGTTACCGAGGTCAAAGGATTTGGCCGCCAGAAGGGCCATACAGAAATCTATCGTGGGGCGGAATACAGGGTGGACTTTGTCCCCAAAATCAAGATAGAAGTTATTGTCCCAGCAGAACTAGTCTCCCAAGCTGTTAAGATTATTGAAGAAAGAGCAAAGACCGGCCAGATTGGTGATGGCAAAATCTTCGTCAGTTCTCTGGAGGAAGCAATCCGGATCAGAACAGGGGAAAGTGGCAAAGAGGCTATTTAGCCTAGGCCCGGATATTCCATGAATCGATTGCTGCGACCACGGATATGGCCGTCCTTCCTGGCGTCCTCGGGTGTCGCCCCCTACGACGTACCGTTCAGGTACGCCTCAGGACCGACACCCTGCGGTTGCCCGGTGGCACGCCCATCCTCTTCGCGCTCGCTACGCTCCGCTCAGTCCCGCAAGCGGGTTCCCAGTTTCGCGGTCTCGCGACAGCTTTTCATGAAATATCCGGGCCTGTCATTTCTCATCGTCCACTTCGCCTTGCGGAGCATTGTCTTCTTTTGACTGGCCTTTCAGGCTTGCACCCATGGCTTAGCCCGCTGCAGGGCTAAGCTCATTTTCCCTTCAGTTGCGATTGAAATGAGCCACATTGTCAACATGAGCACCATGGAATCTCCAGTCCACCAGCTCCAGGAAAGCAAGCAGGAGTTACTCACTCGTTTTGTCGACGGCGATGCACCAGATTTTTTAGCTAGCCACGCCGACCTTCTAGACGATTACTTTCGTGAAAGCTTCGCCCGAAGCTCAGCTGGTCCCCGCATGGGCATGGAAAAAAATCCATACGCTATCCTCGCTCTCGGGGGCTACGGTAGAAAAGAGCAGTGTCTGCACTCAGATATAGATGTGCTCCTGCTTTTTAGCAAAAAGATACCCGACGAGGCCCCCGCCCTCGTTCAAGAGATCTTTTATCCCCTTTGGGATGTCGGCCTTGAAGTGAGCTATGCCACCCGTTCTCTCAAAGAATGCTTGAGCCTAGCTTCCCATGACTTCGAGGTCCTGACCTCGTTGGTGGATGCCAGGTTTCTTTGTGGCATCTCAACTCTCTATTCAGGGTTGAGGGAAGGAATGCGTGGTAAGATCTTGCGCAAGAAAACCAAGGAATTTATCCACTGGATGAGGGAGAGAAACGAGGGTCGTCATAGTCGATATGGTGATTCAACCAGTCTTCTGGAGCCCAATGTCAAGGAGGGGCGAGGAGGTTTGCGAGACTACCACGCCATGCTTTGGTTGGGCTGGGCCAAATACCAGATCAAAGAACCACGAGATTTAGAGTACCATGGCCAACTTTCTCACAATGAATATGTAACCTTGTCAGAAGCGCTCTCATTTATTTGGTCGGTGAGGAACTGGCTGCACCACTTCAGCGGCCGCAAGTGCGACCAACTCTATTTCGAATATCAGTTGCAGGTGGCCGAGGTCTTGCGCTTTCAAGATCAGAACGGCCAGCAAGGTGTTGAACTGTTCCTTGGGCAGTTGCACGGCCACATGGAGTTCCTAAAACAGCAGCACCTGATGTTGTTGAATAAGGTTGTTCCCAGGAAGTACCGATATCCTCTGCCAAAAGTTAGGGGACGGTTGAGCGTTAGTGGGATCACTACCAGTCAGGATTCCCTGAATTTTGAGTCTTCGGAGGTGATTCTTGAGAATCCCTATCTGTTGCTAAAAATATTCGAGCAGAGTGCCAGCCTCGGACTTCCACTCAGTATTGAAGCGAGGCGATTGACCCAGGAGTTTCTTCACCTGGTAGATGGAGAGTTCAGGCGCTCACCTAGAGTAATTCAATCCTTGCAACGCATTGTGCTATCTCCATCCCAACCAATAAACGTTTTAGATGAGATGTTGAACACGGGAATGCTCGTAGCGCTCATTCCAGAAATGAAGGAAGTGGTCAATCTCATTCAGTACGACGAGTACCATATCTATCCGGTTGACAAGCATCTCTTACAGGCAGTCCAGATATTGAAAGATTTCGCCAAACCGGAACTCCCCTCCCAGGATTCATTCTCCGGCCAACTCTTCAAAGAACTAAGATGTCCTGAGCTTCTCTTATGGGCGGTACTGCTGCACGATGTAGGCAAGGGTCGGGAGGGAAAAGATCATTCTGAACATGGTGCCGAAGTTGTCCGCAGGGTGTTTAAACGGATGAATTTCGCCGCTGAAGATATCGAAACCATTTCTTTTCTGGTTCGAGAACACCTGTTGTTGACCAAGACTGCTACCCAAAGGGATCTTAATGATGAAAAGGTAGTGGTTCAGTGTGCGAGAAAATTCAGCAGTATCGAGGAACTGAAAATGCTCTACCTCCTCACCGTGGCCGACTCCAAGGCCACTGGACCCAAGGCCTGGAATGATTGGATCGCTGCTCTCTTGAAGGAACTCTTCTTCAAAGTCTATCACATCCTGGAAAAAGGGGAACTGGCCACTCCTGCGGCTGTGGACATTGTTGAGAAGAAAAAAAATGAGATTTTTCTTGAATCACTCTCCATACCTCAGGAAGATCTGGAACTGCTTTTCGATCAGCTGTCGCCCCGCTATCTCCTCTATACCCCTGCCAAAGATATCCTCCGTCACATCGAGCTCTACCAAAGCCTCGGAAAGGCACCATTCGTTTTAGAAGCCCAGAGCCTGCCCGGTACCAACTACCGGACTGTGACCGTTTGTGCCAAGGATCAGCCAGGGCTTTTTTCCAAAATATCCGGGGTTCTTACCCTCAACAATCTGGACATCCTGGACGCTCAGATTTACACCTGGCGCAATGGCATTGCTCTCGACATTTTTATGGTAAAGGCTCCACCAGACACCCTTTTTGAAGACGAGGCCTGGGCCAGGATGAGAAAAGACTTGTACGCAGCCCTCAGCGGGAAGCTGATTCTCGATACAGTCCTGGATGAAAAACTGAGGGCTTACCAGGCGGACATCAAAAGCACCGCCTCGCGACCAGACAAAATTGTGGTGGACAACAAAGGGTCAGATTTTTTCACCATCATTGAGGTCTATACCTACGACTTCCCGGGGCTTCTTTACCGGATCACTGACGCTTTGTTCAGATGTGACCTGAATGTCTGGATCGCCAAGATTGCCACCAAGGTAGACCAGGTGCTTGATGTCTTTTACGTCCGTGATCTGGACGGTCAAAAGATCACCGATCCCAAGTCGGTCGCCACCATTCAAGAGACTGTAGGCCAGGTGTTAAGCAACAATCGCACCTGAATGCATCTGTTCCCACGCCCTGAATCCCGCATCGTCTCCATATCCTCTTTAACCCGGATATTTCATGAATTGCTGTCGCGAGACCACGAAACTGGGAACCCGCTTGCGGGACTGAGCGGAGCACAGCGAGCGCGAAGAGGATGGGTGTGCAACCTGGCAACTCGTCCCGCGGTACCGCGGGATTGGGTCCGAGGCGTACCTGAACGGTACGTCGCAGGAGCCGACACCCGAGGACGCCAGGAAGGACGGCCATATCCGTGGTCGCAGCAAGTCATTTATGAAATATCCGGGTTAAGGCTACCCACCTCTGATTAAGCCGCAAAAGGCAAGTTTTCCATAGGTGAAAAAACTACATTATTGTATTTTATAGCATTCCATAGAACAATAATGTAGTTTTTTATCAAATTAAAACCACTTGCTCTTCATGATTATATTCTTATTTATTTCAGTTATTCTATTGAGTTAAAAGTATTTTTTGCGTCATTCCTACTTCTGGCACACCTTTTGACATATGAAGCGCAAACACTTTAAAGGAGGTCCGGAATGAAAAAGATTGAAACAATTATTAAACCGTTCAAACTGGAGGAGGTCAAGGATGGTCTTTCCGAGCTTGGCATTAGCGGCATGACCGTAAGTGAAGTC
>JAJDNL010000188.1 GCA_022340745.1 Deltaproteobacteria bacterium | reverse complement strand
CCATCCTCAAACGCAACAACCTGCAAAATAGAACCTTGCGATTAGCGAGGCTCGAGGAGCTGGGCGCTGCCAAAGTCGTTCCTGAACCTGCTGACACCATAGAGTCACCAGCAGAGGTTGAGGCCCCGGTTCCTGCCCATGCTATTGAGGTGACGCCTGAGTCTCCAAAGTCTCCCGCAATCAAATCTCTTTCAAAGTTGACCGGCCGGCGGTTCTGGCCTTACACTGTTCCCAGCCTTCTGGTCCTCGGGCTGGTGGCTTACTTTTGTATTTCAGCCGCGGCGAACTTTCTCCGAGCCGGGCGCGAACCTGTTCTCACACCGCAGTCTGCACCGACAGAAACCACCACCAAAGCCGACGCCACCGTCCGACCACTTGAAGATTACAGCATAATCATGGAACGCAACCTTTTTGGAGGTTCGGAAAGCGAAACCCCTGCTCTGGAGGAAACGGTCTCTGTCGAGGACATACCTACAGCGGAAAAAAGCTTAGGCTTGAAACTGATCGGTACGGTGGCTGGTGACGATGCAGAAACGAGCTTCGCCATTATCGACAACAAGAAGACTCGCAAGCAAGAACTCTATCACGAGGGAGATAAGGCAGGGGAGGTCCTGATAAAAAAAATCCTGCGCAACAAAGTGATCGTCGATGCCGGCAGGGGCGAGGAACTACTTGCCCTGGAACTGGAAGAGACGGGAAAGAAGGTAGAATTTTCCCCGGCCCCACAGTCTGCGGTCAGGGGGAGGCGGACAGCCTCCAGGGGAGAAGCTCGGCAATTCGATCGGTCAGAGGTGGAAGCAGCACTCGGAAATGTAGACCAGGTTATTCAAGAGCTAAACATTACACCCTTTACGCGAGCTGGCAAGCCAACCGGATTCAGACTCGGCAGATTGCCGCGCGACAGTATCCTTATCCAAATGGGCTTTCGGACCGGAGACCTGATCACGGGGGTGAATAACCAGGCCATCACCAGTCCTGAGCAAGCCGCCGAGTTTTTCCAGACACTCAAACAAGGGGGAGATCTTACCATCAAAGTCGGAAAAGGAAGGGGCGTCAGAATGCGTGGGCGGCTGATCCGGCTTAAGATTGAGTGAAAAAAATCTGGAGTAATGGAGTAGTGGAGTGCTGGAGTATTGGAGTAGTCGCAACATTGTCGCGGTCAAAGCCGCTCCCATAAGGAAAAATGACTGAATTAGAAAAAAAAGAAGAACTTGGTATTTTTGTGCGCTTTCTTCATCTGGGAATTTTGACCTGTGGCCTGTTGGCCTATCTTGCCAGCGGCTGGGCGGAGGACTATGAGCACGCCAAACACCTGGGATTCACTGTGCATAAGTGGCTGGGGATGGGGCTTGCTTTTTTTATTGTTCTGCGCTTGTTGTACGGTGTAGTAGGACCGGCCAATGCCCGCTTCAAGCAGTGGGTACCTTACAACAAGGCCGGATTGCTCCTGGTCTGGGAAGACATCCTCACCCTATTGAAATTTCGCCTGCCATATCGACAATCCCATCAAGGTCTGGCCGGCCTGGTTCAAGCATTCGGGCTGCTGATATTTTCCTGGATGGCTTTCACCGGAAGTTTGATCTTTTTTAACCTCCAGCCGGGCCGGGAGACGGCTGGAGCATTGCACTTCATCGAAGAACTGCATGAACTTGGTGAAGCAGTGATCCCCATCTTCTTGGCGTTACACGTCGGCGCCGTCTTGCTGCATGCCCTCACCGGCCGTCACCTCTGGCGAAAGATGTTTTTTCTAAATGACTAGCAATCGGGAATAGAGTAATCGCGGCTGGAAAGCCGCTCCCACAGAGACATTATACGTTATACGAGTTGAATCGTTTCAACGACTTCTACGATTTCTACGGCTTCTACGGCTTCTACGGATTCTCCCCGCGTCTCCGTGTCACTCCTTCGCCGCGTCGTCCTCTTGCCTTCCGACCTCTGACTTCTGTTCTCTGTCCTCTGTCCTCTACCTTCCTACTCCCAACTCCTTCCTTTATAAAAGGGGGGGGTTTTCGTTTTCAGATGTCATTAAAGGAAAGTTGATTGATTTTGTAGATTTTTACGCCAGTGTACCCTTATTGCTTGACATCATTTGTCTTTTTATGCAATAATACTAGCAGTTTATGTGCAAATTTTTGCCAACCCTTGGTAAATAATTTCACACTGAGCGCTCCTGCACATCTCTGATTCTCTTTTCGCAACATTGTAGTCTTGCTCAAAGTCGGCCGCGTCCTGGGCGGGAGAAATTGGTCAGCTCACTGGCTCTGCACTCTTTACGTGCCATTGAGCTCTAAACCTTGATTTGGCGCACATTTCCTTCACTGCTTTGTTCATAGGAAGGTTGAAGCAATGCCAAAGTCAAACAGAAAAAAACGCTTGAACACCACCATTGACGATGATCTGCTCAAGCAGTTCAAGATTCTTGCTGTTCAGGAGGACAAGCGGCTCAACCAACTCCTGGAGGAGTCCATTCGAGACGTTCTGGCTAAATACGACAGCGATCCCTCCATGCCAACAAAACGTCCAGCGCCGAAGCCAAAAAAACGTAAACAAGAGGAGCCCGATTTAAATTCACTGTCCCTTCACGGTGTGGAGACTACACTCCAGGAAGTGGTGAGTGAGCTGAAAGAGACGCGGCGTGCTGTGGAAAAGGGCCCGAAGAAAGTCTCTTCCTTCCTACCAGCGCTCACCGGCTTAGTTGCGGGCCTGATTTTGGCTAGCGTTTTTCTCACCGCCAACTACACTGACCTCCTCAGGTACAAGTTCGACCTGGACGCCCGGGCAATCATGTTAAGCCAAAAAGAAGACCACTTTGCCAAGGCAACCGAGGCGGGAGTGATCCGGGACTCAATCATAGATGAATCCCGTGAGTTGAGAGCAGTTGGGATCGACGGTCAAACTCAACTCTCGGGTCTGCAGCCCCAGGGCATGGCGAACGGTACAGTGGTTTCCCAGTTAGAGCCCACCTTACCAACAACAGCCGTGACATCCGCTGGAATTCTTGCTGCGCCTGAGATACCGTCTCTCGATGAGTTGTTCCGGTGTAAGTTGGGCGCCATTGCCTGGGATGAGAACCCGGACCAAAGGTTGGCGGTTCTAGATGACAGGATTCTCCATGAGGGCGATGTACTGGC
>JAJDNL010000187.1 GCA_022340745.1 Deltaproteobacteria bacterium | reverse complement strand
TACCCTGATTTCCAACGAAGAGTGGTAGCCGGAGAGCCTGGAGAAGTGATTGTCAAGATGGTGGAAGATGAAAAAATTGACCTTATTGTCATGGGAACGCACGGACGTAAAGGCTTGAGTCGCACTTTCTTTGGCAGTGTGGCAGAGTACGTGGTAAGGAATGCTCCGGCTCCTGTTTTTACAGTCAACCCTTATGTGAAAGACTTCAATTAGAGAGATTCTTGGGCACATTACACTCTGTCCTCCATCGTCTGTCGTCCGCCTTCTGTCGTCTGTCCTCTGATCTCTGACCTCTGTCTGCCGCCCTCTGAATTCTTATTTTTCCTGCCCAGGACAACTGACCACGGACAACTGACGCGAGGAGCTCTATGCCCTATGCCTTCTAAAATCGGCAATCTGCAATCCGAAACTGGGAACCCGCTTGCGGGACTGAGCGGAGCGCAGCGAGCGCGAAGAAACTGGGAACCCGCTTGCGGGACTGAGCGGAGCGCAGCGAGCGCGAAGAAACGGGGAACCCACCCGAAGGGTGGGAGTCCGAAGGACAAATCCGCAACAATTTAACTCTATGCCTCCCACCCACTCTCTGACATAATCAACAGAAGTAAATTGAAACATCCGGGCTAGCTGAACTTTGTTACCTATAAAGAAAGGGAAAGCTATGTCAGATAAAGGTAATGATCTCCAGAACGAGGATCAAAAAGAAAGGGTCGATGTTTTGAGTACAACATCGGGCTTACCCGGTTTGGCCGGGTACTTTGAGACCTTCCTCCGGCGGTTCCGAAGCTTAAGTTTTTCACTTTGCTTATCACCCGTAATAGTGCTTGGAGGCTTATGCATTGGTGTATCTCTGGTACCTGGCATTTACCTCTATCGCTTCGTTGACAGTTGGACCCAAGCCTGGCCTCAATTCCTCCACATTGTGGCTCTCGGTTGTGGCCTGGCCTTTGCTTTCCTTGCCTATGGGGTCACCATCATATTTCTGGTCCCTCTGGTCAACTTCCTGATGCCATTTAAAATCAAACCATGGCGAGGAAGCTGGTTTTCCCTGCAAACAATCCCATGGTACATCCACAACGCTCTGACCTATATCGTCAGATATACCTTTCTGGACTTTGTCACCCCAACTCCTCTCAACGTTTTGTTTTACCGCATGATGGGCATGAAGGTTGGCAAAGGCGTGATCATCAATACCAGCAATGTTTCAGATCCCTGCCTTATTACTTTGGAAGACTATGTAACCATCGGCGGCTCGGCTACCTTGTTTGCCCACTACGGGCAAAAGGGGTATTTGATTATCGGCCCGGTTCACATAAAGAAGGGGGCCACCATTGGACTGAAGGCCAGCATCATGGGGGATGTGGTGATCGGTGAAAACGCCAACGTCAAAGCCCATTCGGTGGTGATGCCGAAGTCGAGAGTAGGGGATAATGAAACGGTGTAGAGAGCATGGGGCATGGAGCATGGGGCATGGGGAAAAAGCGAGTTAAGCGAGAAGGGGATTGAAAGACAGCAGGCAGCACAAAATCCCCCCTAACCCCCCTTTAGTAAAGGGGGATTTGGGGGAATTATATGGGGCATAGAAAAAAGAGAAATTTTCTTTTACTCCATGCTCCATGCCCCATGCTCCATGCTACCTACTGAAACCTGAAACCTTCTTTTACTTCCCTTTACTTCGTCGTCATCACAAAGACACCGTCCCACTCTTCTGGTGGGGGTGCTTCCTGGTAGAGTTGACAGCGCTCTGCCATAACCCGTGAAGGTCCATCCTCAGGCAAGAGCGTCAAGGATTGTTTGAAATGACCCAGAGCCTCCTGCCAGAGCTGTTGGCGGTAGGCCTCTAGCCCTGCTGCAAAGTGGCTAAAGGATTCTTCCTGCTCTTCTGGTAACGAAGCCTCAGAGTTACCCAAGAGCTCGTAGATGCGAACGGGCTGCTTCCTTCCTTTCACTCTCACCAGGTCCACCTCGCGTAACAAAAATGATCCGTCCAACAAGTCGGCTGTGTTCTCCCCAATGAGGACCTCTGTGCGGTAGGTCTTGTTGAGTCCCTCCAGTCGGGAGCCGAGGTTCACCTGGTCTCCCAGGGCTCCATAGGCAAAACGATATCGGGATCCGAGGTTGCCGATCAGCATGGGGCCTGAGTTTACCCCGGTCCGGGCTGTCAAGGCAGGACGGCCCACTTTGGCCCATTCCGAACGTAGAGCCTGAAGTCCATCCCGCATGGCCAGAGCCGTCGCACAAGCCCTCTGGGCATGATCGGCCTGTTCCAGAGGGGCACCAAAAATGGCCATGAGCTCATCGCCCACGTACTCTTTGAGCGTGCCTTGATGGGCGAAGATATGCTCTGTCATTTTTCCGAAGTACTCACTCAACATATCGATCATTTCATGGGGAGAGAAGCGCTCCGAATAGCCAGTAAACCCTGCCAAGTCGCTAAAGAGTACAGTAAGGACCTTTTCCTCTCCCCCCAGTTGCAAGCGCTCAGGCTCTTTGAGCATTTCTTCGATGACGATGGGTGCCACGTAATGTTGAAAGGCCCCTTTGATCTTTTTGCGTTCCCGCTCCTCGGTCACGTAGTGATACACAGTAAGAACTGTATAGGTCATGACTATGACCAGCAAGGGGTAGACCATATTGAGCCAGACATGGAAACGGACAAAAAGCCAGCGGGCGATGAAAATGTGCAAGGTGAACAGGCCTGCGGCAAGGAGTAGTCCTTTGAGCGCACTCATGCGGGGGAGGAAGATTCCAATTAGAACTCCCAGGATGATTATGGCTAACTGGTCGTAGGTGGTGGACCAGTTGGGTTTGGTCAAAAAGTTTTGGGTCAGTATGTTGTCGATTACGGTGGCATGAATTTCCATGCCAGGATAAACGGGACTAAAAGGAGTGCTCCGCAAATCATAGATTCCCTCGGCAGTAGCCCCAACCAGCACAATTTTGTCTTTGAAGGTACCCTTATCGACTTTGCCATGGAGAATATCGCTGATGGAAATATGAGGAAAGGTTTTCTGTGGACCCAGGTAGTTTATCAGGAGTTGACCATTTTCGTCGGTGGGGATAAATCCTTGTCCAATCTGAATCCCTTCAATCCCATAGCGGTCAACCTTGACTATGAGTTGAGGTCTATCAAGGTACTGCCAGACGCACGATAGAGCCAGGGGAGGGAAGATATCTTCGCCGTCCTGTATTATGAGTGGCATGCGCCGAACCACCCCATCCCGAGCAGGAAAGACATTGAAATAACCTGCTGAATCGGCTGCCTTGGTAAGAATCTCGAGATTACTCTCAGGGGCATAGGCTCGAATAAAAGGAATGGCCGCCGCTTCTTGATCTTCATAGATGATGAGAGGGTATTTTGAAACGCTGATCCTTTGCAGTTGCCGGTCTATTTCTTTCTGCTCGATCCGGTAATTAAGGGTGGCTTTGTTCATGTGGAAGAAATATCCAAGAACCACAGTGGCAGAGGAATTCTTGATGGCCTTTGCCAGGGCCAGATCATTGTCAGCATTCTTCTTACTCTCGTCTATGAAATCTGACAATTGATCGTCTTTTATATTCAGGGCATGGACTCTCTGACCAAATTGGTTAATAAATCCTAGCTGGGAGTTTTCATCCGGTTCCAGGAAGCCAATGTCAAAACCGATTACCTTGGCCCCATCTTCGGAGAGGATGTCCACAAGAGTAGCGATTTTCGACCTGGGCCAAGGCCAGCGCCCTTCCGTATCCAGGCTCTTTTCATCTATCAGCGCCATAACCACCGCCGGCGTGGGTTCGAGTTTGCCTCGAGACAGGAAGCGGAGATCGTAGGTTTTGAGCTCGATCATGGTGAGGATGGGAGTGCCGACTCGAAAGAGTACCACAACGAGGAGGATGGTGAAGAAGGTAAGGGAGAAAGGATTTATGGAGACAAGGGATTTAAGCGAAAATTTCATCAATGAAACACCACAATGCTATGCAATTGGAGTGGGATTCAGCCTCTACAATATTTTGAATATCGAAACTGGGGACCCGCCCGAAGGGTGGGGAGTCCGAAGGACAATATCGAACAAGGAATTTCGAACAGCAGAAGTTATTGAAAGGAATAAGAAGATGTTTTTCACTTCGATATTCTGCGGTTTCTTGTTCTGCGGTTCTGCTGTTTGTATTCTCGATGCCTTATGCCCTTCTTTTACAACTACACATCATCCACGTTTGTTATTTTCAGTTCTACACCCATTTTGTTGACTTCGCTGTTAAAATTTTCTACCAATCTATTTAAGAACATCTGTTGATCTTCCTGATAAAACAAGAACAGACTCATCATTTTCCGCCTTTGCTCTAACTGCGGTCGCCTCTCTACCCCCATTTTGTCAGCAAAAGGTTGGAGGTCACGGATGATTTCCCAGGTAGATTTGAATCTCGCGGTGGGATCTCTCCTGGTGGCGCGTTTGATGAAATAGTGTAGTTCGTCCGGCAAATCGGGAACCAGGGATCGGGGATCGGGGATATCCTCGCTAACATGCAGTTCCATTAACTTGGAAAGGTCATCTTCCGGGTATGGCCTCTGGCCGGTGGTCATCTCGTAGGCCATGATTCCCAGGGAATAGATATCAGTTCGCTCGTCAATGGAATCGCCCTTAATTTGTTCTGGCGACATATAGTAAACAGTCCCTGGTAGGCCGCAATCGACGGTCCCCGGAGGACATGACAGCCCGAAGTCAACGATTTTTGCCCGACCATCGGATTGGATGAAAACATTTCCCGGTTTGATATCCTGATGAACAATTCCTTGCTCATGGGCGTAACTCAAGCCGTTACAGACTTGAAGGAGAACGTCCAATACCTTGAAGGTGGGCAACTTCGGCATGGTATGTAAAACGCGATCCAAGGGCACGCCTTCGAGGTATTCCATAATAATAAAGACGGTCCTGTACAATTCTTCAATGTCATATACTTTCACAATATTATCGTGGTTCAAAAGGGCAACTACCCTGGCCTCGTTTTGAAATTTCTCGGCAAATTCGACGTTCATAGCCATGTCATGCTTCAACATCTTGATCGCCACCGGCATGTTCAGGCTTTTGTGCATGCCCTTGTAGACAAGGCTCCAACCGCCGCGGCCTATCAGTTCATTTATCAAGTATTTCCCGATGGTCCTGCTTGCCGTGACTTTTTCAGTGGTAAATCGATGAGTGACGAGTTCGGTAAGAAAATCGAGTAGATCTGTATATTTAGAGCAGATAGAGTCAAATTGTTCTCTGGTCAGGCTCCAGAGAACCATATCAGTCTCGGCATCGACGTTTGCGGTTCGGGGCTCACCCGTCAACAGCGCGATCTCTCCTACTATATCGCCGCCTCGAAGGCGAGTAAGCCAATGTTTGGTACCGTTTTTTTCCACATTGACCACACATGTGCCTTCCTGAATGATGTAGAATGTGTCCCCTTTATCACCCTGGGAAATGAATCTTGTTCCGGTGGGCACGCGCTGTGGCGTCATATAATTTAGCAGAGGACATTTTGCCTCCATGGGGATGACTTTCAGCAGGGGTGTATTAATGAGGAATTCCAAGTCGGACGGGTACATCCTTCTTTTTTCTTCCTCCGCCCCGCTTGTCTCTTGCTCTGCCGACAAAGCTGGTCCGTGAAATTCCACTCCCAAGAGGTGGGCCTCAGGTTTCGTGGGGGACAGCTCTGTCCACACAACTCGCCCTCGGAATGCTTGCCACTCTACCTTACTGGGAAGTCGCGTCCATAGGTCGATTTCAGTGTTGACCTCTAATACTTGCAAAGACTCCAGGAGAAAGCCGCCCTCACTCATATTGAGCAGGTAAACCAGCAAGGTGTCGTTGCCGTCTCCTGGTGGATGGTCCTGTTCCTGGCCGACATAATGTGGATGGACGATACCAACATCTGGTGTCGGCAAAACCCGTCTGGGATGGATTCTGCGTTCTGTTTGTTCGTTCATCATGCCCCCGTATGATTTTAGATTTAAGAATGCAGAATGTAGATTTAAGAGCCTAGTAGCTCGCCGAGAGCAATGCGTGCAGCCTCAATCTGCAATCTACAATCTGAAATCATAAATCCGAATCTCTCTTTCGGCGGCTTGTATCAATCTGGTGGGGCAGAGTAGATCATACCTCCACTATCACCACAGCTATGTTGTCTTTTCCTCCAGCGGCCAAGGCTGCAGAGAGGAGATCCTCCGTTTTTTCCTCTAGATCATTATCGGATCTCAGAGCGGACACTATCTCTTCTTCGGGCACTTCGTCGTGGAGACCATCTGTGGAAAGTAGGAGAAGATCCCCCGCCTGTATCTTGAAGTTGCCCGTATCTGCCTCAAACTCCCCAGAACCGCCGATACATTGAAAAACCAACTTATTCCCGGGGTGAATTCTTGCCTCCTCTTTGGTTAATTCACCTTCTGACAAAAGAAAGCCCGCCATGGTGTCATCTTCAGTTATCTGGCGCAGCTCATCTTCGCGGAAAAGATAGAGTCTGCTGTCTCCCACGTGAGCCCAGCAGACAGTCCCATTCCTGACACAGGCGGCCGTCATGGTGGTCCCCATTCCTTCCAGATCCGGCTCCTTTTCCACCGTCCTCATTATCCTCCGATTGGCCTCCTGCATCAATTCTTCTAAATGGGACTCCATAGCCTGGCGCTCGGGGTTGAAATTATTCAGGCATTCTTTGGCCATCTCAGCTGCCCGTTTTCCGCCCACCATTCCACCAAGCCCATCGGCAACCGCCAGAAGGATACAACCGTCGCCAAATTCCTTTACAAAAAATAGATCCTGGTTGTCTTTCTTTACCAGCCCTCGATGTTTTATTGCGAAGCTTTTCATAGATCCCGTCTCTTTATCGCGAAGTGAAAGTGAAATCTTAGCAGGCAACCTGCCACCCTTTAGGCAGCATACGAATCAGAAAGTAGTTAGTGCTCATTTTGACACAAAACTCAGGGAAGTGTCAAAAAGATTACCACCAAAAAATCGACAGTTTCCAGCAGGCTAGTTGCCTAAGCATAGATACCCAGGTATCGTCCGTCTTATCCGTCGAATGTCCTTTGACCAATTCCAACATCTTGTGGTAATCTTGGCATCAGGATACTGTATGCACTTCCCCACAGATCTGATCGGAAATTTATTCTACATTGAAAACCTGGTTCTTAAGGCCAGTCCACGATCCCGCATTGCGGGGGCAAGAGTTCCATGGCTTTGCCAGTAGAAGAGGTTTCAGTGTTTAGGTTTCAGTTTTTTGTTTTCTTTCCTGACACCTGACACCCGACACCTGAAACCCTGAGAGCGGGTCTCTTGGGTCCGGATTCCGTACCTTCTAATAGAGGGGAGCTATGCCATGCTGAATCTTCAAAAACTCGCAATTGACCTCTGCGTTGAGGAGCTCAGGAACGCATACGAGCGAACCTACAGTAATATGGAGCAGCAGCTCGGAAACATCATCATGTGGTCCGGGCGACTCGTCCTCGAGAATATTGCCAATTCTGATGCTCTCTACCACAATGTTGAACACACGGTAATGGTGACCTTGGCTGGGCAGTCAATCATAGAAGGAAAACACCTGCTGGAGGGTGGTGTCGCACCCAGAGATTGGGTGCATTACATGATGGCAGTTCTGTGTCACGACATTGGGTATGTGCGAGGAATATGCGGTGGTGATAGGGATGGAACGGTCGCTACGGGTATCGGTGATGAGACTGTGGAGATTCCTCACGGGGCAAGCGATGCAGCGCTCTCGCCGTATCATGTTGACCGTAGCAAGCTCTTTGTGCGTGAGCGATTCGGCAAAGGGCTGCTTATGGGAATGGTGACGAATATAGACGCAGAGCTAATTGCTTCGTATATAGAAATGAGCCGCTTTCCTGTGCCCAATGACGATTGGTACAAAGACACGGAGGGCTACCCGGGATTGGTGCGAGCGGCGGATTTTATTGGTCAACTCGGAGACCCGAACCGGCCCCGCAAATCCGCGGCGCTGTTCTTTGAGTTTGAAGAAACAGGAAGTAACGAGGAACTCGGCTATAAAAGGCCCGGAGACCTGCATGACAACTATGCAAAATTCTACTGGGATGTGGTAAGTCCATACATTCAGGAGGCCTTACGATATCTTCGGGTAACTCAGGAAGGCAAGCAATGGATCGCCAATTTGTATGCCAATGTTTTCGGCGCCGAACATGAATGCCATATCTACAGGACATGTAGTTAAGTTCGTCCTAGTAAATCTGGTCCTCTGGGCCAACCTCTGTATGATTTATGATTGCAGATTGGAGATTGCAGATTTAGACTGCATACATATCTTATGGCGAGGTACTAAGCTCTCAAATCTAAAATCTGCATTCTTCAATCTAAAATCCCTCTTCTATGGATAAGTATCGTGGCTGGTAAAAATCATAGCGACAGCAGAAAAAAAGTTCCCAGACCTTTGAAAAGGCTGATGGAAGCACACCAGATTCTGGCAGACACGGAATCGCTTGAGGCGTTGTTTCCACGTCTGTTGGACCTTGCCAAGAATGTGTTGAATGCAGAGGCCGCTTCTTTACTGCTGTACAATCAGCAAAGAAACGTTCTCGAGTTTGCAGCCGTCAAAGATGAAGTTCTGGGCGAGAAGGCAGATGACATCTTGAAGAGTGCTGTGGAGTTGAAAATGGGTGAGGGCATTGCGGGATGGGTCGCTCAAAACCGTGAATCTGTTCTCATCCAGGACGCCCAGGATGATCCACGGTTTTCCAGCCAGGCCGACCACGAAACAGGCTTTGTCACCCGCACCATCCTTTGCGTTCCTCTCCTTTATGGCGGCGACCTCCTTGGAGTGATCAATGTCCTCAACTCCAAAGACAAGCCGGGTTTCGACTCCTTTGATGAGGAGCTTCTGGAATGCTTCGCAGATTTGGCCAGCACTGCCTTAATGAGATCGAGATTTCTTGACCTGCGGCTTACCCAGGAGAGAATCCAGGTTCAACTGGAAGCCGCAGCCAACATCCAGTCGCTCTTCTGGCCAAGACTACCGGAGTTGGGAGCAGGGAGCCATGTGTGGGGGGTGTCCAAGCCCGCAAAGTTTGTTGGCGGGGATGTATACGATGTGATCCGCATGCCCGATGAAAGTTGGCTGGTTTATGTGGCCGATGTATCAGATAAGGGTCTTCCTGCTGCACTGATCATGGCGGCATTATCAACAAGAATACGGAGTGAAGCATTATCGCACGATCAGGTGGACATATTGCTCGAGACTGTCAACAGTGCCATGTATGATCTGACAGTGGATGAAGGTTTTTTTGCCACTATCGTTCTCGGTAGATATTGGCCCGCCGACGGGAAAATGCAGCTCACCCTGGGAGGCCATCTACCGCCTTTGTTAATTGTTGGTGATCAATTACGAGAGGTCTCGGAGTTAAAGGGGATATCTTTGGGCGTCGCACCAGATGCCACGTACGAGAAAAAGGAGATTTTCCTCTCGCCTGGAGAATCGATCCTTTTTGTAACTGATGGGGTCACTGAGGCAGAGAATGAGCGGGCTGAGTTGTTTGGGCGGCTTCGCTTGTCAGATCATATCAAATCGGCAGCCGGACCTCCCTATGGGAAAGGGGTATTGGATGCGGTCAATACTTGGCGAGGCCTAGCAGAGGCAAACGACGATTTGACCATGCTGGAAATCTGGCGTGACCCCGCATGAACGATTTGAGATTTTAGATTGCGGATTGCGGAATGGCAGATATGGGATGTGGGAAGCATAGGGCATGGAGCATGGGGAAAAAACGAGAAAATCAGAAAAGAATTTAGAAAAGAGCCTCTGACACCTGACACCTGAAACCTTGAAATTTAGTACCTAGTTAGAATAGGTACTACTTTTTTAAAAAGAATCTACTGGCCGCCTTGATTTTGTTGGCGGTCTTTTTTATTTCCTGGGCTTCCTTGACTCCGGGGATATTCTCCACGTGCTCTTGGACAAAGTCTTTTTCATTCTCGGTGCTGGATTTGGCAGACGAAGGAGTTTCTGGATCGTCCTTTATCCAGGTGGAGATTTCATCCTTATCTTTGCCGGTGACGCTCTTGAATTCTCGGATGCTCTTACCCAAAGCGCGGCCTAATTCCGGCAACCGCTTACCACCAAAAATGAGGAGAACGATGACGAGAATTACCAGAAGCTCGGGAACACCCAGACTGAACATAAAGACCTCTTGAGGCGGTTAAGTCAGTAGATTCAGAAAAAGTGTCGCATCGTATCACGATCCCGTATCCCTTTCAACATGATTGGCATAGAGCATAGGGCATGGAGCCCAGGATTGCGGATTTGGGATTGCGGAATGCGGATTTAGAGAAGCAAAGGGCATGGGGCATGGAGCATGGAGAAGTAATTTCGCATTGCGAATTTCGAATTGCGAATTTAGAAAAGCACAGGGCATCCTTCGACCTTTCGACGAGCTCAGGGCAGGAGGTCAGAACCGAGAATCCAGGAGGCAAAAAACCTAAAGGCTGTCTCTCCCTACTGGCTACTGACTACTGACTACTTGCTTTTGACACCTGACACCTGACACCTGACACCTCGAGATTTGATGTTTGTGTAGGATGTGGCATTGTGGATTTTGCCTTGTGCCCTGTGCCTTGTGCCTTACGCCTCCTGACTCCTGACTCCTGGCATCTTGCTGTGTGTATAAGCCATGAAGATAATATTTGATAAAATTTAGCCTTCATGCTATTTTTCAGCCGATTCTAGCTTCACTATTTGCACAAACCCTGAAGGGAGTTTAGTCCGTGATTTTGGATCCGATATTGGGCTGGTTCTCCAGTGATCTGGCCATTGATCTGGGTACGGCCAATACCCTGGTTTATGTCAAGGGCAAGGGCATCGTCCTGAGTGAGCCCTCTGTTGTGGCGGTACGCCAAGACGGCCGGGGCAGCAACAAGGTTCTTGCCGTTGGCAAAGAAGCTAAGATGATGCTGGGTCGTACTCCCGGCAACATCGTAGCCATTCGACCCATGAAGGACGGGGTCATAGCCGACTTTGAGATAACCGAAACCATGCTCCGGCATTTTATTAGAAAAGTGCACAACCGCCGTTCCTTGATAAGGCCCCGTATTATCGTCTGCGTGCCCTCGGGAATCACGCAGGTGGAAAAACGCGCAGTGCGGGAATCTGCTGAATCAGCTGGTGCCAGGGAGGTTTTTCTCATCGAAGAGCCCATGGCTGCAGCCATCGGTGCAGGACTCCCCATCACTGAGCCGACTAGCAACATGGTACTAGATATTGGGGGTGGTACCACCGAGGTGGCGGTGATTTCTCTCGCTGGTATCGTTTACAGCAAATCAGTGAGAGTTGGTGGCGATAAGATGGATGAAGCCATCCTGCAGCAGATAAAACGAAAATACAACCTGCTCATTGGTGAGCGAACGGCTGAACTTATCAAGACCACCATCGGCAATGCCTTTGCTGGAGAGCAAGTTAAACAGATGCAGATTAAGGGACGGGATCTCGTCTCAGGAATACCGAAGATCATAGAGATTGACTCAGATGAGGTGCGTGAGTCCATAACAGAACAGATCGAGACCATTTTAGAGACGGTTAAGATAGCCCTCGAGCAGACCCCGCCGGAACTCGCCGCCGACATCGTGGATAGGGGTATCGTCCTTACGGGCGGCGGAGCGCTGCTACAAAATCTGGATATGCTTCTCCGTGAAGAAACAGGACTTCCCATCACCATCACCGAGGATCCCCTGTCCACAGTAGTGCTGGGATCCGGCAAGGCCCTCGATAGTCTTGATATTCTCAGGGAGATCATGATATAGGCCACTCCCAAACTTGAGAAGAGTATACGTGGAGAACGATCGCTGGTCTCCACGTCAAGGACCAAGGTGCCGGTGACCAGTCAAACACGGAAACTTATTATCCCCATCCTCATTATTCTCCTTGCCCTCAGCCTTATTTCTGCGAATCTCCATAGTCGTGAGAATATGAGCTTTTTTGAATCCCTGGTGGTGGGGATCACTTCGCCGATACAGAAGGTGGTTCGAGGTATCATTGGAGGGATAGGTGAGGTCTGGCGTGGCTATTTTTATCTGGTGGGAACGCACCAAGAAAACGAGGCCTTAAAGCGAGAGTTGCAAAAACTCAAGCTGCAAGTGAACCGCTATCGTGAGGCAGATCTCGCCAATCAACGCTTACGGGCCTTACTTAACTTCAAAAAATCCATTGCCACTCCACTCTTACCTGCAGAGTTGGTGGCCTTCGACCCCTCGGGATGGTTTCAAACGATTCTCATTGATAAAGGCAGCAGTGATGGGGTGGCGCAGGACATGGCGGTAGTAAGTGCAGAGGGATTAATGGGAAGGGTCATTGGAGTGAGTAACCACCATGCCAAGGTACTCCTTATCCTTGATCCCAATAGCGCAGTTGATGCCCTCATCCAGCGTTCTCGTGTCCGAGGTGTATTGGTGGGTCTGGGACGTCACCGCTGCCTGCTTAAATATGTGCAAAGGAATGAGGATGTGCAGGTGGGCGACCGGGTGATATCCTCAGGCATGGGCGGTGTGTTTCCCAAAGGGCTTCTTCTCGGGACTGTCCAGGAAGTGGTCCGTGGTAGCTCCGGCCTGTTTCAGCGAGTGGAAGTGGAGCCTGCCGCGAACTTCAGTAAACTGGAAGAAGTGATGGTGGTTATTCAACCCCCACCCGAGGAGCCGAGGCTGAAAGGCGCAAGGAAACGGCAGAAGTAATGCGGACCTTTTTTCTATATTTCTTACTCATTCTTGGGGCCTATCTCTGCCAGACAGTGCTTTATCCAATTTTTGTGGTTTCTGAACTTCGGGTGGATCTGTTCCTGGTACTGCTTGTCCATTTCAGTTTCTCTTTGCAAAGATCAAAGGCACTGGTGATGGCGCTTTTCCTGGGGCTGCTGATGGACGTGGGCTTGCCGCTGAAAGGCTTGGTTTACCCATTGATTTATTTTGGTGTTGCCTTGCTGGCATCGATGCTGTGGCAAAATCTAAACCTCCACAGCAGGAGATATCAGGCATTTTTTCTCGGCCTCTGCACCTTATTTGAGGGTGTTGGTGTAAGGACAATCTTGGTGCTACAGGATGCGGGATTTGCCGAAACTTCGCATTTTCTTGTAGTTTTGGCGACTCGCACGATTACAGCCGCTCTGGTAGGGCCACTGCTGTTGGCTGGATTGGAGCGACTTGACCAGTGGCTACTACATTTGGGTGTTTTTCGGGAGTCTCAGGAAGCATGATGGGTTTCGGACCACTCAATTCATCGTCTGGCAATGGGGACAGATTGCGTTTCCAGGTAGCGGTCTATCTGGTGGTCTCAATCTTTGTGGTGTTGCTGTTACGTATCTGGTTCCTGCAGATAATACGCGGGGAGACATACCGCGACCTCTCAGAAAACAATCGGATTCGCCTTGAGGATATCGCCCCAACGCGAGGTATTATCTATGACCGTCATGGCCGTATTCTGGTTGACAACCGCCCTGCATTTAATCTGGCCATCGTTCGAGCAGATGTCGGTGATCTCCCGCAAACCCTTGATAAGCTGAGCCGCTACGTGGAGGTTGAACAGAACCAGCTTGAGGAGAAGGTTGAAAATGCGCCCAAAGGGGCACCATTTCGTCCAATAATGCTGAACCGGGACATGAATCGGGATCAAGTCGCGGCGGTGGAGACCCATCGATTTAACCTGCCTGGAGTAATGGTCCAGATTGAGCCAAGGCGTAGCTACGAAAGGCCTTCCTTTGCGGCGCACCTCATAGGCTATTTGGGAGAGATTGGAGAGGCGCAACTAAAGAAAAAACAGAACCAGGGTTACAAGCTCGGCGACTATTTGGGAAGGTATGGCGTGGAAATGGAATGGGAGAAGGAGCTAAAAGGCCAGCGGGGTGGACGACAGGTCGAGGCCGATGCAGCCGGGCGCCAACTACAGATCCTGCATGAAATCCCTTCTCAACCTGGACACAATTTGGTTCTTACTTTGGACACACAATTGCAACTTGAGGCAGAACGTGCACTGGAAGGCAAGGCCGGAGCCATTGTCGTCATGGATCCGAATGTCGGGGATATTCTGGCAATGGCCAGCAGCCCTGCCTTTGATCAAAATCAGTTTGTCCGCGGACTCACACCAAGTGAGTGGCAGGCCATTCGTGACGATCCTCAGCACCCCCTGGAGAATAAGGCCACACAAGGACAGTACCCAATGGGGTCTACGTTTAAACCGGTGGTGGTGGCCGCAGCCTTGGCAGAAGGAGTGATTGAGCCGGAAACCAAGTTGACCTGCAATGGCGAATATCGGTTGGGCAACCACGTCTATCGCTGTTGGAAAAAGAGGGGAC
This sequence comes from Deltaproteobacteria bacterium, assembly GCA_022340745.1. Taxonomy (GTDB): domain Bacteria; phylum Desulfobacterota; class Syntrophobacteria; order BM002; family BM002; genus BM002. The sequence goes on along the minus strand of JAJDNL010000187.1, from coordinate 8,919 downwards.
ATGGCGAAATCGCACTGTACCAGGCTGTGGTGCAATCGTGTGACATCTATTTTTATCAGCTGGGGCAGAGACTTGGGGTCGAGCGTATGGCTGATTACGCTCGACGTTTCAGGCTCGGCAGCCGTACGTTGGTGCGATTAAACAACGAGGCAGCGGGATTGGTTCCAACTGCCCGATGGAAGTTGCGCCGTTTCGGAATTCCCTGGCAGAAGGGTGAAGATTTAGTCACGGCCATCGGCCAGGGCTTCTTGCTTGCCACCCCCATTCAGATGTGTGTTTTTTATGGTGCCATTGCCAACGGTGGTGTGTTCGTGAAGCCGCGCGTGGTTCTGCGAGTGGAAGACGCCGATGGCGGGGTGGTAAAAAAGGTGCAACCTGAGGCAGTCGGTAAGCTAGATTTGAGTCCCAGTACAATCGCCTTTCTCCAACGAGCCTTGGAAGGAGCGGTCCAGGAACCGAACAGTACGGGGCGGGCTGGGCTGTTGCGGGGCAGGTTACGTGGACTGAGGGTGGCCGGGAAAACTGGTACAGCTCAAGTAATTCGAGCCCCCGAAGACGATGAGAAGGAGGACGAGGGCGAGGTCCCCTACAAATTTAGGGATCACGCCTGGTTTGTGGCTTATGCTCCGGCGGAAGCGCCCGAAATTGTGGTTGCAGTACTGGTGGAACACGGTGGCCACGGTGGTTCTGCAGCGGCACCATTGGCCCGCCAGGTGATGGAGGCATATTTCAAGAACCGGCCTCAGGTGCAGGAAGCGGAGGGTGAAGCCGGCACCTGGCGGCAGGCAGCTGGGAGATGATTTCGGAATGCGGAATGCGGATTGCGGAATTACAGATGTGGGATGTGAGATGTGGGATTCCGGATTTTTCCTTGTGCCTTGCACCCTGCGCCTTACGCCTACTGGCTACTGACTACTGACTACTACAACATCACGCCATGCGCCATGCGCTATGCGCTCTGCGGTATATAATCAATGATAGATAGGCGATTAATCCAGAATTTCGACTGGCTGTTGCTGCTTCTCACTTTTGCCGTTGTGGCAGTCGGCTTAGTGACGCTCTATAGCGCGCTGTTCTCAGGCGGTGAGGTCCATGGCTCCATTCTCACCCGTCAGATTTATTGGCTAGGACTGGGAGCGGTCGTGATGGTTCTGACTTTTAGTCTGGATTACCAGTGGTTGGAGCGGTTTGCATATCCAGCCTATGTGATCGGCCTAGTGTTGCTCTTGGCAGTGCTCATCTTTGGTAAAACTGTGTCCGGTTCCAGACGCTGGCTCGACCTGGGACCGTTTTTGGCGCAGCCCTCGGAGTTAATGAAACCTCTCCTGGTAATCGTTTTGGCCCGCTTCTTTGCCGGACAGGAGAAACGCGGAAGCTACAAACTTCGTGAATTGGCTCTGCCGGCACTGATGGTCTTAGGGCCAGTGGCATTGATAGTGATGGAACCTGATCTAGGGACTGCCGCCCTGCTGCTGGGCATCGCCGCCTCAATAATACTCTTTGTAGGAGTAAGGCCTTCTTCTCTCCTGATCCTGGCAGGCTTTTCTGTGAGTGCCCTTCCCCTTTTCTGGTATCTGATGAAAGGGTATCAGCGGCAACGCATTTTGACCTTACTCGATCCCAGCAGAGATCCTCTCGGGGCCGGATACCACATCATTCAAGCGAAGATAGCTGTTGGTTCGGGACAGTTCTGGGGAAAAGGATTTCTCAAAGGAACCCAGGGCCAGCTCCGTTTCATTCCTGAGCACCACACTGATTTCATCTTCACTGTTTTGGCTGAAGAGTGGGGATTCGTGGGCGCTATGCTGCTATTGGCTCTGTTCCTCTGTTTGCTTCTGAGGGGACTGAATGTAGCGCGCCGTTCCCGGGATCAATTCGGTGCTCTACTGGCCTTTGGCATTACCGCCACTTTGTTCTGGCATGTGGCGGTGAACATCGCCATGGTGTTGGGTATGTTGCCGGTGGTGGGTATTCCGCTTCCCCTGGTTAGTTACGGTGGATCGTCAGCGGTGGTGACCATGGCCAGCGTCGGTATCCTACTCAATGTGGCCATGCGCAAGTTCGTTTTCCAGAAGTGAGGAAACAATCCAAGCGCATAGCGCATAGCGCATGGCGCATGGCGTACGAATACAGGGGGCTTTGGCATCGACAGTTTTTCGCTCTGCGCTCTGCGCTTTGCGCTATGCTTGAGCTCCAAGGACCAGGTTTTCGATGTTTAATAAACGGCTTTTCCGTCTCTTGTGGGATATTGTGATTTTTTTTACTTTTTTCCTTGCAATGTAAAATTTTGTGTGCTAATAAAATTTTCCGAACAGACACAAAACGTTTGCCACACCACATTTCGCACCAGAATCACTCTTTACGATCAAAGTTTTCTTATAACAATTTCGGTGGTTTTGGGGACGGGAAAGGTGCTGCGCTCCTTAAGAATTTGGCAGCGGTCGATCCCGATACGATCTTCTCAAAGCAATAAGATTGTTAAGATTTTAACAAAGACAAATCCGCCCCGAGTGTGAGGTGCGCGAAGCATTTCGGAGAGCGAGACTATGATCAATCCAGACATTACTCTCGTCATTCAAATGATCAATTTTTTGGTCCTCCTCGTTGTCCTCAATTTGATTCTTTTTCGCCCCATCCGCAAGATCATCAAAGAGCGCAATCAAATCGTCGAAACCTTCAACTCGGACATTGCCTCGTTAACGAACGCAGCGCAGGCATCAATGGAGGAGTTTGAAGAAAAGGTGGTGGAGGCCAGGAAAGAAGGAGTGGGCAGGGTACAGAGCATGAAGGATGAGGGCGAACAGGCGGAGGTAGAGCTCATTGCAGCTACCACTCAGGAGGTTCAGGCTAAGATCGAAGAGGCCCGAAAGAAGGTGGCGTCGAACATCCAGGACGCTCGGACCGAACTGCAAAAGCAGGTTCAGACTTTTTCTGTGGCAGTAACCGAGAAAATCCTGGGGAGGAGCATTTAATGAGTGGGCCTAAGCGGAGCAGGACTTGCAGACTTCTGACCACGATTGGCTCGTGCAGTTTTGCCATACTCATTACAGCCGGAGTGGTTTGGGCCTCTGAGGGTGGCCATTCCATGTGGCCGGATTTCTGGCAACGGGTTCTGAATTTTGGCATCATGGTGGGTGTTCTCATTTTTATTTTTAAGAAACTCAACGTTAAAGCGTTTTTTGCCAAACGCACCGAATCCATTGCCAACACGCTCAATGAACTGGAAGTCAAGAAGAAAGAGGCGGAGAAAACCTACGAGGAATACAAACAGAAGTTAAGCCAGCTGGATAAAGAGACCGATCGCATTCTGCAGGAGTACATCGAGCAGGGTGAAAGGGAAAAAGCGAAAATTATCGCCAACGCCGAGAAGGCAGCGGCGGAGATTCGCGAACAGACTGATGTTGCCATAGAGCAGGAGATCAAGAGCGCCAAAGAGGTGCTACAGAAGGAGATCGCGGAGCTTTCTGTGACAGCTGCTGAGGTTCTGCTCAAGGAAAAGATTGGCGAAGAGGATCAGCAAAAGCTGGTTGATGACTTCATGACAAAGGTGGTGGAGGCCAAGTGACCAATCAGATTTTAGCCAAAAGGTATGCGAAAGCGTTGCTGACTCTCGGTCGCGAAGACGGTAACCACGAAAAGTACGGAGAAGAGCTGGATCAATTCGTGACCTTTTGGGAAGAGACGCCGGAATTTGCCGACGCTGCTTCCAATCCACTTTACGCCAAAGAAAACCGCCAAGTTATCTGCGGCGCGGTGGTTGAGAAGATGGGAATGTCTCCGGTATTCAAGAGCTTGCTAGAATTGATGCTCGATAAAAACCGGTTAACCATCATCCCGGAGGTTCGCAGCTTTTATCAAAAACTTCTAGACGAGATGGCCAATATCAGCAGGGCCAAGGTGACGAGCGCCACACCTCTTTCAGATGAGGCAGTGGCATCTATCAAAGCCTCTCTGGAGAAGACGACTGGCCGTAGCATTTTCGTGCAAACAGAGGTTGATCCCGAGCTCATTGGTGGAGTAGTGGCTCGGGTTGGTGATTTGGTTTTGGACGGTAGTGTCAGGAGTCAACTGACCAACATCAAAGAAACTTTAATGAAGGGGTGAGACGAGCCGATGGAAATCAGGGCCGAAGAAATCAGTCAAATTATCAGGGAACAGATCAAGGACTATGACAAGAAGGTTGAACTGAGCGAGACTGGCACCGTGCTCACTGTTGGTGACGGTATTGCCCGTGTCTACGGGGTGGAGCAGTGCATGCTCATGGAGTTGCTGGAGTTTCCCACGGAGCACGGCGCGATCTATGGCCTCGCCCTCAACCTGGAAGAAGACAATGTGGGTTGCGCCATCATGGGCGAGGATATCCACATAAAGGAAGGTGCTGCCGTAAAACGGACCGGTCGCATCGCTGAGGTACCGGTGGGCGATGCGGTTGTCGGTCGGGTCCTGGATGGAGTGGGGCAGCCTTTGGATGGGAAGGGCCCCATTGAGACCGAGGATTTTGCCCGAATCGAACGGATCGCCCCCGGTGTTATTCACCGTCAGCCGGTGGACGAGCCCATGTATACAGGGCTCAAGGCCATCGACGCCATGACCCCGGTGGGTCGGGGTCAGCGTGAGCTGATCATCGGCGACCGCCAGATCGGCAAGACCGCCATCGGGGTGGATGCCATCATCAACCAAAAGGGCCAGGATGTGATCTGCATCTACGTTGCCGTTGGCCAGAAAAAGTCCTCGGTGGCCCAGGTGGTGGAGGTTCTTAGAAAGCATGGCGCCATGGACTACACCATTGTGGTTGCGGCCTGTGCCAGTGACCCTGCCTCCCTGCAATACCTTGCTCCGTTCGCGGGTTGTGCCATGGGAGAGTACTACCGGGACCGCGGCCAGCACGCGCTGATCATCTATGACGACCTGTCCAAGCAGGCGGTTGCTTACCGGCAGCTCTCCCTGTTGCTCAGGCGGCCGCCGGCCCGCGAAGCTTTTCCTGGTGACATCTTCTACAACCACTCCCGTCTCTTGGAGAGGGCGGCGAAGGTGGCGGACAACGCTCCCGAGCTGGATCCCCAGTTCGTGAAAGGCGGCGGCTCTTTGACGGCCTTGCCCATCATCGAGACCCAGGCCGGCGACGTTTCCGCCTATATCCCCACCAACGTTATTTCCATCACCGACGGTCAGATTTATCTGGAACCAGCTCTGTTTTTCGCCGGGGTGCGCCCGGCCATCAACGTGGGGCTGTCGGTATCCCGCGTGGGCGGCGCCGCCCAGGTAAAGGCGATGAAGCAGGTTGCCGGTACTTTGCGTCTGGACCTGGCCCAGTATCGTGAACTGGAGGCTTTTGCTCAATTCGGCAGCGACCTGGACAAGTCCACCCAACAACAGCTCAATCGAGGCGTGCGTCTGGTTGAGTTGTTGAAGCAGCCCCAGTATGCGCCCATGTCCATGGCCGAGCAGGTGACGTCCATCTACGCCGGTACTCGCGGTTTTGTGGACAAGTATCCGGCGGAAAAGGTGGGGGACTACGAGCAGCAAATGCTGGAGTTCATCGAGCAGAAGCATTCGTACATCTTTGATGAGCTCACAGAGAAAGATGAGATCGGTGACGAGCTGGACGAGAAGATGAAAAAGGCTCTTACTGAGTTCGATGAGATTTTCCAGGCCACCCTTTAAGGTCGGGATGCAGACAAAGCGAGTGAGAGAAGCTACCTATGGCAACTCTACGTGACATCAAAAGAAAGATCGATGCGGTCAAGAAGACTCAGCAGATCACTCGGGCCATGAACATGGTGGCGGCTGCCAAGCTTCGCACTACCCAACAGAAGTTGGACCAGTTCGTCCCTTATGCCACCCAGCTTACCGAAATCATGAACCGGGTGGCAGCCGGGGTTGAACCCGAGGGCTTTCCCCTGCTCCTGGCCCACGAAGAAGTGGTCAAGGTGGAGCTGATTTCCTTAACCGCTGATCGCGGCCTTTGTGGTGCCTTCAATACCAACTTGATCGCTGCCGCTGATAAGTTCATACAAGGAAAAGAGCAGGAAGGCTTGGAGGTATCCGTCACCCAGCTTGGTCGCAAGGGGCGGGACTTTTTCAGGCGGCGGAAGCGACCTCTGCGAACTTTCCATGAGGGGATGCTGAATGATCCCAACTATGGTGATGCCAGTGCTCTCGGCCAGGAGGTGATAGATCTGTTCCTGACCCACGAGGTGGATGAGGTCTATGTTTGCTATTCCGAGTTTCTCAACATGGTCACCCAGAGACCTGTGGTCAGGAAGCTGTTGCCCATAGCCCCTGAAACAATGGAGGAGGAAGGGCAGGAGCAGGAACAGTTGGAATATATCTTCGAGCCCTCCAGGGAAGGGGTTCTCAACGATCTGCTGCCAAATTACATCAAGCTCCAACTTTTGGAGGCTTTTTTTCAAACTGCGGTCAGCGAACATGCCGCTCGCATGACTGCCATGGACAATGCGGTCAAAAACTGCAAGGAGATGGTGCGGGATCTGACCCTTATCTATAATAAAGCCAGGCAGGCCGCCATCACCGCGGAACTTATGGATATCGTCGGCGGTGTGGAAGCCTTGAAGAAATAAAGATTCTTTTAGCCCGGATATATCATGAATAACTTGCTGCGACCACGGATATGGCCGTCCTTCCTGACGTCCTCGGGTGTCGGCCCCTGCGACGTACCGTTCAGGTACGCCTCGGAACCAACGCCCTGCGGTTGCCCGGTGGCACGCCCATCTTCGTGGTCTCGCGACAGCAATTCATGATATATCCGGGCTGGTACCCTTTGAGGAGGATTTGCAGCCCATGAATATCGGAAAAATCGTTCAGGTCATCGGCAATGTGGTGGACGTAGAGTTCCCAGAGGATAAACTGCCGGAAATTTTGACGGCAATTGCTATCAGCAACCCAACCATTAGCGACGAGGAAGATAACCTTATTGTGGAGGCTGCCCAGCACCTGGGTGACAACGTGGTGCGCTGTGTGGGTATGGATACCACCGACGGTCTGGTGCGGGGCATGCCTGCCAAGGATACCGGTGCGCCAATTCAGATGCCGGTGGGCAAGCCCAGTCTCGGTCGAGTACTCAACGTTGTGGGCCGGCCAGTGGACGGGCTGGGACCGGTTGATGCCGAACAGTATGCACCCATCCATCGGCCGGCACCTTCCTTCACCGAGCAGGATACTTCGGTAAATGTGTTGGAGACCGGAGTTAAGGTTATCGATCTTCTGGTGCCTTTCCCTCGTGGCGGCAAGATGGGGATGTTCGGTGGTGCCGGCGTGGGCAAGACCGTCATCATGATGGAGATGATTCACAACATCGCCATGCAGCACAAGGGCATCTCGGTATTTGCCGGGGTGGGGGAGCGCACCCGCGAAGGCAACGACCTCTATCTGGAGATGAAGGAATCGGGGGTTTTGCCCATGGCAGCTCTGGTATACGGCCAGATGACCGAGCCGCCTGGAGCCCGGATGCGAGTGGCGCTTTCAGCGCTGACTCAGGCGGAGTATTTCCGGGATGAGGAAGGCCAGGACGTGCTGCTCTTCGTTGACAATATCTTTCGCTTTACCCAGGCCGGCGCCGAGGTTTCGGCCCTGCTGGGCCGCATGCCCTCAGCCGTTGGGTATCAGCCCACATTGGGAACTGACCTCGGCGAGTTGCAAGAGCGCATTACCTCCACTACCAAGGGTTCGGTCACCGCGGTCCAGTGTGTCTATGTTCCGGCAGACGACCTCACTGACCCGGCCCCGGCAACAACCTTTGCCCATCTGGACGGCACCGTGGTGCTCTCGCGCCAGATCGTCGAGCTGGGTATCTACCCGGCAGTGGACCCGCTTGATTCAGTCTCGCGCATCCTTGATCCGCAGGTTTTGGGTGAAGATCATTACAGAACGGCCCGCGATGTGCAAATGATCCTGCAGAAATACACCGATCTCCAGGACATCATCGCCATTCTCGGAATGGACGAGCTTTCGGAAGAGGACAAAATTGTGGTGGCCCGGGCCCGGAGAATTCAGCGTTTCCTGAGCCAGCCCTTCTTTGTGGCTTCTCAGTTCACCGGCGTTGAAGGCAAATACGTCAAGGTGGAAGATACGGTTCGAGCCTTTCAGGAGATCGTCGACGGGAAGCACGACGAGGTTCCAGAGCAGGCCTTCTACATGGTGGGTGGTATCGAGGAGGTCTTGGAGAAAGCCGAAAGGATGGCGGCCGCATAAAAGGTGGGCCGTCTGAAGGCTGACAGATAGTTCCGGAATCACGCGAATACGTGCTCAATACTATCAAAATGGTGATTTTATGGCAGAGAAGACGCTCCAGTTAGAGGTGGTAACTCCTGAGCAAACGGTAGTGAGCGAGGCTGTTGATATAGTAATGGCCCCTGGCTACTTTGGTGAGTTTGGCGCCTTGCCCAATCACATTCCTTTCCTGGCCCAACTGCAACCCGGTGAAGTGAAGTACCGCATCGGAGGACAGCTTGAGTACCTGGCGGTCAGTGGAGGCTACGCCGAGGTGCTGCCCACCAAAGTTACCATACTGGCCACAACAGCCGAGCACGCCAAAGATATTGACCTGGAGCGGGCGCGGGCTGCCAGGGAACGGGCTGAGCAGCGCCTCAAAGAGCGGCAGGAGGAAATGGATTTTCTCCGGGCTGAAGCCGCACTCCAACGAGCCATCGCCCGCATCCGGGCTGCGGAGAGAGCCAAGCTCTAGCCGAGACCGACATTTCGATAATTTAAGACGGGTCCAATTTGGGCCCGTTTTTTCTTGCTGCGAACCGCGCAGTGTCCGTGGTCCGTTGCCTCAAAACTCAAGAATTAAAAGGACAAAGATTTGGACCTGTTCATTTTTTTCTCACCACAAAGGCACCACGTCACCAAGATTAAATAAGCAAAAAACATCACATCATTCTTAGAACTTGCTCAGCT
>JAJDNL010000182.1 GCA_022340745.1 Deltaproteobacteria bacterium | reverse complement strand
GCAAAGTCTCCAAGAGAGTCTAAGCACACCGCCCGCACAAAGAAATAGCAACTAAACTCCTGCCAGTCTCATCGTTTCGGAATCTCTCTTCCAATGGAGAAGGCCTTGCCCAGATATTCACCAACACCATAGTAGGCCCTGTTTTCCGGAGCAAAAAGGATCGGTTTAATCAATTCAATTGCAGGAAGCTTGTCCTCGCCAAGCAGGGACTCGCCAACCTTGACGTCCATGATTTCTCCAATGAATTGGGTGTGAAGACCGAGCTCGAACGTATGAAGTAATCTGCACTCCACAACGAAAGGAAATTCTTTTACATACGGTGCATTTACCAACTCACTCTTAACCGGAGTAAGCCCGGTAGCTGCAAACTTGTCTGCGTCTCTCCCAGAAACCATACCGAAATAATCAGCCTCTTTCACGTAATCTTCAGATGGTAAGCTGATGGTAAATGCCTTCTGTTCCAGGATGCTCCCGTAGCTGTAGGTTGCCTTCCTCAGAGAAACCGCAATACATGGAGGTACCGAGCAGGCAATTCCGCCCCAAGCGGCGGCCATCACATTCGGTTTTCCTTCTTTGTCGTAAGTCCCCACAATGAAGACCGGTGTTGGATAAAGGATGGTTTTGGCGCCAAACGATTTCTTCATGAGCGATCTCCTTGATAGGTGAGAGGATTCAGGTTTCAGTGTTCAGGTTTCAGCTTCTCTGTTTCTTTTTCCTGACACCTGAAACCCTGAGATTTGTCCTTCGGACTCCCACCCTGCGGGCGGGTTCCCAGTTTCTCCTGCGGAGTCCCACCCTTTGGGTGGGTTCCCGGTTTCTCCTGCGGAATCCCACCCTTTGGGTGGGTTCTTAGTTTCTCCTTTGGAGTCCCCACCCTCTGGGCGGGGCCCCGGTTTAGTGCTTGGAATTTACTGAGTGATTGCTTCCCCTTTATATGGTTCGAAGTTCTTCATGAAGCTGTGGACACCAGTACAAATAAAGAGGCTCATATTCTGAGCAGATTGCTCACTTCCCAGTTTGTCTCAGACGTCGATTCAACGCTTGGCGGGATATGCCCAAATGCATCGCAGCGATGGCCTGGTTGCCGTCGGAGCGTTTCATGGCCTCAGAAATCAGCAACTGTTCAGCCTGTTTAAGGGTAGGTAATTGCTCCGCGAAGGATAGCAAAGGAGTCTCTTTCGTTACCACTTCCTTTGAATCTCTTGGGAAGGGGGAGTGTTTCTGGGAGATGTACTCTCTGAACACCTTGGTTGAAATTTTTCCAGCGGTATGCTTGCTGACAGCGTCGAAAACCAGTGATTCCAGCTCCCTAATATTTCCAGGGAAATGATATGCACCGAGTAGGGTTATCAACTCTTTCGGCGGGGTTGGCTTCTTTTTGCCCAGCGTTTTTGCTGCCTTCTCCAAAAAATGGTTCAAAAGAAGAGGCAAGTCCTCTGTACGTTCACGAAGTGGTGGAATATGGACATGGTGAATACGAAGCCTGTAATAGAGGTCCTTTCGAAACGTGCCTGAGTCCTGCAATGACTCGAGTTCTTGGTTGGTGGCTACGACTATCCGGGCATCTGAACGCTTGGCAACGTCCGATCCCAGGGGGAGAAATTCGCCTTCTTGCAAAAAACGCAGGAGTTTTACCTGGGATGCAGGGCTCAGATCGCCTATCTCGTCTAGAAAAAGGGTACCCCCTGATGCCTTCTCCGCTAAGCCGGTGCGGCTCTGGTCAGCACCGGTGAAAGCACCTTTCCTGTGTCCAAAGAGAGTATCGGCAAAGACGCTGTCATCAAGACCAGCAACATTAACGGCAATGAAATCTCCCTGGCGCCTGCTGATAGTATGAACCGCCCTGGCCACCAACTCCTTGCCCACACCGGTTGCACCCGTTATCAGGACAGGTTGCGGGCTGGTGGCAATTGACTCTATATACTGAAAGATTGATCTCATTCTTTTGCTGGTGGTAATTATCTCTGAAAATGCCTCTGGATTTTGGAGTTGATCGGACAACACGTGAGCTTTGAGCAGCTGGTTTTGCCGCCTCAATTCACCAAGCTCCATAGCTCTTTTAACACTGGCAACAAGTCGACTCCTTTCAACCGGCTTCACGATGTAATCAAAGGCGCCAGCCTTCATACACCTGACCGCAGTTTCCACATCGTCCGCTCCAGTAATGACAATGACGGGAACATGTGGAAAATCACTTGTAACCTTTGGGAGCAGCTCTTCACCCGACAGGTGGGGCATTCTCAAGTCCAGCAGCATGACTTCAATTTCTTGCTCCGCCAGTAATGAAATGACATCCCGACTATCCTGACAACGAATAAAATTATTCACCTTTCCGGAACGAAGCGCCAGTTCAAAACTATCCAGAGCTTGTATCTCATCATCCACCAACATTACAGGCAGGTGGGGGTACGTGGATGTGGCCATCACCTCATCTCCTTCACCTTACTGCCGGTTGTTATCAATGGGCAGAATAACTTCAACTTGGGTGCCTTCGCCCACTTCAGAATTAAAGATCATTCTGCCGCCATGCTCTTCAACAATTCTTTCAGAGATTGAGAGACCCAAGCCAACTCCACCGGAATCCTGTTTCGTGGTAAAGAATGGATCCGTGATATGAGGCAGGCTTTCAGATGGGATACCCCTCCCTTGGTCCTTGACTCTTAGCACGACGCTACCATTTTCTGCGTCAACGGATGTTGAGACCCGTATTGCTTTCCTGTTGTTTGGCAGTGCTTGGCAAGCATTTTGGATCAAATTGATGATGACCTGTTCAAGCCGCTGAAAGTTTCCTTTTATTGGAGGGATGTTTCTGCCATAACGGACGGAAAAATGTTTTGTCGACTTATAGGCCATGTTTGCAACGAGTGACAAGGCTGATTTCAATACATTATTTATATCGACTGGTTGGGTTACATCAGGGATGTCTTTCCTGACGAAACTTTTCAGGTCATTAACGATTTGCTTGATGCGTTTGGATCCATCTGATATTCCCGAAAACAGCAGGGGGATCTTTTCCCTCATCTCCGAATAATTCATCCCTCCTAAGACAAAATCACCGTTTTGTTCATGGTACTCCTCAAGGATGGGCAATATACTGTCCCAGGCTTCGCTCAATATCGGTGTATTTAACATTATGAAATTATTCGGGTTGTTAATCTCGTGGGCCACTCCGGAAACGAGGGTTCCCAAGGCCACCATTCTGCTGGCGTGATAGAGTTGCTCTTCGGCCCGCTTGCGCTCGGTGGTGTCTCGAGCGATTCCTCTGAAACCGATAGGCTGACCTTCCGAGTCACGGATGAGGGACACCGAGGTTTCGACAAATCTTCTCTCACCGTCTTTTGCTATCACATCCCAATCGAATGCTTGCGTGGGTCTGCCGGTGCGGTACACCTCGTTGAACACTTTGTAAGCATCTGCGGCGGTTTCTGGAGTCATAAATTGCTGGTTGTTCATACCAAGCAGTTCTGCTTCGGTGTAGCCGAGATACTTGCTGAGGGTAGGATTGAAAAAGGTCAGGTTTCCAGTGAGGTCCACTTCAAAGTAGCCGTCCTCGATGTTCGTCAGAACGGTTCGAAGCTTCTCCTCACTCTCCATCACTTCTTCCTGCGCTCTCTGCCGTTCGATCGTAATTGCGTGATAGATTGTAGGCACATTGAATTGCCATTGAGGCAGAATAGTGGTGATAGCAATTTCTTCGATTCCGGCGAAAACCAAAATGGGAACGGCCAACTCAAAGAGCCATTGGGGTCCACCCATGAATGCCAGAAGGACACCTATGCCAATGAGCACTAACGAAAGTTTGCTAGTCCAGGTTTGATAGCTCGTTAGGCGACCATATTTGAGGAAGGCGAGTATGACTGGAACTGTATAGCTTATCAACACCGCAATCACAAAAGGAGCCTCTTGTCGAACCAGTTCCGGCCATAACCACCAAGCGCAAAGTGCAACAGTGATGATCGTGACAAGATCCCCCCAGCTATCTAATTTCCCACCCAGTTCAGTAACCTGATTCAACCTTCTGGCAACCAAACCGTCAGTAAATCCGAGTACCAGCGAGAGGCCAAAGAGAGAGATAAAAAGAGTAGAGTCGCCGATCCCAGCAAAATAGAGCATTAATGGGGTGAATACGAGGCGAAGACTGGTCATTATATTGGCCAAGGTGAGTATCTCGGCCTCAGTGGTCTTGGAAGTCATTTTCAAACCACTCCATTGAAATATTGGGCAAAGTATTCCGTTTTTCCAAATAACCCAGATATTCCATGAATTATCTAGGCTAAGGGTCAGGTTACAAAACAGCGTTGTAAAATGCAAGAAACACCGATCTGTTCAGGAAACAATCCGGGCCCCAAAAGGACCGGGCTTTAACCTGCCCCTTGACGCAAAGCGCATAGCGCATGGCGCAGATCGTGAGGTAAACAGTAAACGGTGAACGGTAAACCGATCATGCGCTGGCTCTGACACTGTTCACCTTTTACCATTTCCCGTTCACTCTTCTTTGCGCTCTGCGCTATGCGCCATGCTCTATGCGATTTTCTGCCTTCTCCCCTTTGACTGTTTGAAGTGTTGGTTGGCCTGGTACATGAAGGTCCTGATTGCCGCTTCCCTCCCCGGTTGGATAGTAGAGTCACACGGGACATCCAAATAGGGCATCCTCAGTTTACGCAAGAAAGGCTTGACAACAGCCGAAGTAGCCATACTCGGCATGCAGGTAAAAGGATAAACGTTTACTACGCCATTATATCCTCCCCTGGTAAACTCGACGACTGAAGCGATACTGAGACAGGCCTCAGTGGCAAGATCAAAAGAAAAAAGGTCACTTTCTTTCAGGCTGTGTTCCAAGTGCGATATTTTGTGATCTTCCGGGATATCAATAAGACCCCTCATCCTTCTATACACCTTCCTCTGTCGCCATTCTTTGTAGAGGAGATCCCCTCCGAAGCCAATCATTTTTCTGAGAGAAGCTTTCATGGGCTCAAAACGTAGTTGCTTGAGGTTCAGCAGCAACTCCCTTTTGGCCTGTCGCAACCCATCATAGCTTACATAGTTAACCCATTCGCACAAGGAGGCATTGACTACCTCGGCCCCGTGCCTCTCCAGAACCCGAACTAGGTCCTGATTGGCACGGTCGTGCATCCTCAGGAAGATCTCCCCAACAATACCGACCACAGGTTTAGGAGGGATAGTGGGATCGACGATACCTTCTGTCCCTTCAACAATCTCCTCCAGCTTTCCCATAATCTTGCCAAAAAGTTTTCTTCTCCCGTAGATTTCGAAGGCATCTGCCACCGATCTCCTGGAATGTTCCAGGTAAGCATCTGTTATCCCTGGTTCTCGTTCATAGGGCCTGATTCTCCAGAGAAGCCTGTCGAGAATATCGGTTACTACCATGGAAAAATATGCAGTTTTTCTAAAATCTTGCTCCTGGTGCTCTGCCAAAATATCACCTAAAGAATATGCATCGCTGTTCGTGGGGGACAGGATCTGCAGTTCCTTCAGTCCGGGAAATGAATCCAGTACGATGCGTTGGTATTTATTGTACATACCAAAGCGGCACGGTCCTTCTGATTCTGGCATGAAGTACATGTAGTCTGCGGGATTGAAACTATCGCCCAGGTCTTCCCTCTCTTTCTCAATACAGTGGAGGATATCCCCCATGGTGACCTGACAGGGATAGCATTCTTTACCGGAGGTATATTCTTTGCCCAAGTCAAGCCCCTTATAGGTGTCCATGACTCTGGCCCGCACGCCAAAGCTCCGAAAGGTTGCAGCCAATAGATTTGCTCCGGTCCGGTTCATCTCGGGAATCAAGAGAATCCTGTCTCGTAGAAGAGCTTTGTTGCTACCAGATGGAAAATCTATCACGTTTTTCGTTGTCATTTTTTAATCTCCCACGCTGACTCTCTCATCAACGCTTGATCTGTAACCGTGCATTTTGTTTTCAATGACATTTTTGTAGGCCTCCAACCTTGTCATTACACCGGCAACAGCACTGTGTTCATCAAGTTCCAGGATTAAGGAGGGTTTTTCCCCCAAGATGTATTTATAAAAATGTTCGATAAAAGAGTCCGGCCCGCAACCAAAGTTGGTCAAGTGAAGGCCGAAGCAGTTCGGGTGTCTTTTTATAAATTTGGCCGTCCGCAAAATCTGCGCCCCCAAGCCCCAATACATGAATGAGAAATCCTCGAGATCCTCTGAATCAACATCAATGAAATCCATGGGCAAGGCCATCAAGTTGATTTTGCGCAAATTCTGACCAAGTCTTAAATTCAGCCGCTCATCATAGAGATTGTATGGTCGGCCCGTAACCACCACAATCGCTTCGTCTTGCTTCTGTTCCGCCAGAAATGTGCGCCCCATTTCCTGAAGAGCCTCAAGAAACTCATTCTGTCTCTCCAGGCCACAGTAAAGAGCTTTCTGTATGTCCGACCTGGTTACGCCTAGTTTTGCTCCTATCATTTCAGCTATCTCCAACCCACGGGTATCTGGGTCATATTTGCCATGGATGACCGGACTCAAAAGGGCTGATTTGTCTATTCCCAAAGCCATTCGAGCGGTATAAGCATTGGTCTGAAGCATGGGACAATATGACCCCACTTCTGACTGCTCTGCTGTGCTCATATCGATCATGCTGGGGAGAAAAAGGTATGTGGTTTTACCGATCAATTCCTTGATATGACCGTGGGAAACCTTTACGGGATAGCAGGTCTCAGCCGCCACGCTTTCTATGCCAACTCTGGATATGCGTGTATTGGTTGGTGGAGTGAGTACGAGCCGGAAGCCAAGGCGGTCAAAAAAATGAGCCCAGACAATAGCGCTTTGGTGCCCATAGAGGGCCCTTTGCATGCCTACTGTTGGCCGACCGCTTATCTCCATGAGAGGTTCCTCCGTCAACTCTTCGAAAACTCCAGCCATGTGTTTTTCCCACAGCTTCTGCCTGACTTTGAAAAGGTTTACTTTTTTAGAGGTTCCTTTTCTTATATGTTCATAGCGGCCGCATTCGCCTCCCCACGTGGACCGACGACCGTCGAAATCATATATCTTGAGTTTACATTGGTTGTGGCAGTGAGGATCCACTTGACATGTCTTTTCCCGGTAATTCATCTCGTCTTCAATGGCACTTGCGAGGCCACGAAACGTGCTCCTGCCTGTAGCTCTCAGATGCATTTTTTCTTGGACACCAAGGGCTGCGCCGTAGGCTCCGAGAACCTCTCTATGGCGGGGGACAATGAGACCTTTGCCGAGGACATTTTCAAAGGCTGCCACTACCCCTTTGTTCAAAGAGGGGCCTCCCAAGAACATCACTCTCTGTCCTATCTTCCGATCGCCCACTACCCGGTTGAGGTAATTATGAACGATCGCATAGCACAAACCCCCTATGAGATCTTCCAAGGGTAGGCCTAGTTGGTCATATGCCACAAGGTCAGACTCCATGAAAACAGTACATCTTTCGGCGAGCCTCACGGGTCTTCTTGCAGAAAGGGCAATTTCTTGAAATTCTCCCACTATGTTGATTCCATACTTATTTGCCAGTTCGTGCAAGAAACTGCCTGTTCCTGCAGCGCACACCTTGTTCATGTCAAAATCAAGAGGGTACGTGTTAGCAATATGGATGTATTTCGAGTCCTGACCGCCAATCTCAAAGATGGTATCTACCTCTCGGTCTATGGCAACCGCCCCTTTGGCGTGAGCCGTTATCTCATCAATTATCAGGTCTGCATTGAGAAAATCACCCACCACATTCCTGCCCGATCCAGTAGTAGCGGTTCCGGCTATCTCAATCCTCTCACCGAAATCATCTCGTATGCATCCCAGAAGGTTCTTGGTCACTTCTATCGGCCTGCCTTGGGTGGGGACGTACGTCTTGTGGATGATTTTGCCCTCTTCGTCTACCAAAGCGTATTTGGTTGTTGTGGATCCGATATCAATTCCCAAATAAGCCTTGGTTTTCGGTCGAAAGATCTTACTTTGGACCTGATTGGTGCTCTGAAAAAGAGTCTTCTCTAGAGTTAATCTGGGAGCGAAAGGCACTGTCAGTGCCTGGTTCGAGGTTGAACTCGCGAGGTCAACCAAGTCCACCTGGTCTTCACTCCCCAGTTCTAGAGCGCGCAATGCTACGCCCAGTGCTCCAGTGGAAGTATTGTATGTGGGGACGATCAACTCCGGCAGGTAACTCTGAAAGGCTTTTACTTGAAGACTGTTCAATGATAGCCCACCCACAAAAACCATCGGTTCTTTCAACCTTCGATTGGAAACGATAGTACTCATGTAGTTCATGGCGTTGCCCAAGTGGAGCCCATAAATGATGTCTTCTAGCTTTTCTCCCTTGTTTTGGAGATGAATCATGTCAGACTTGGTGAATACAGTGCAGCGGCAGGCCACGTTGGCGGGCATATCACTGGTGAGGCCAAGTTCTATGAAGTCGGTTAATATTGTATCGATCTGATCTTGAGAAATATCCTGTTCCTCTGCGTAGAGGGACGTTGCCAATCTTTGGGCCTGTTGATCGATGAAAGACCCAGTACCTGAGGCGCAGGGTCCATTAGAGTTGAAATATTCCAACTCCCAATTTTCAGGGGCGTGGCCAATTTGAAAGAGGGCCGTGTCTTGCCCCCCCAAGACGATTATTGTTCGTACATCAGGCATTATGAAAAGGACGCCAATGACCTGACTGATAGACTCGAATTCGTAAAACGTTCCCAACTTTTCGCTGAGCTTCTTGCCGTGGTTTCCGGTGAAAGAAATGGAACGAATCGCCTCTTCTCCAAATCTCTGATAAAGATCTCGAATTAACTCGACAGCATTTTCTTCCACTCTGCCCAAGTGACGTTTATAGGGGAATTCACAAATGATTTCCCTGTTGTGATTGATCACAACACAGTTGAGGCTAACCGAGCCGGCATCAATACCTACATAGTAGGGACCACCTGAATGTTCCTGGGAAAGTATCTCTTTGTGGGCCATTGCTTCACCCTCCGGGGGTCATTTTCTGAAGTATTAGGTTACAATTCATCTTTGAAATTCCTCTCTCCTATGCTGTCCGTTCCCTGCCCTTTTGAGCAATCGGCGTTCCACAAAATGATGCTTCCTTGTAAGCGCCCACAGTGATCATGCTTCATGCTGGGCCGAGCAGTCCCAAATAAATATTTAGATTCCAACTGTTTATGATCTTTTGGCCGGATAAGATGGGGGGAAGAAAAAATTCTTAAATCAGTTCTTTTTTGAGCCGATTCTTATGGGGAATAGATAGGTAAAAGGGTGCAACAAAGATTGACAGGCAGGGGATGAATAGAGAGGAAAGTTGATGTGAGTCAGTGAACTTACAAAGGTATGCAAAGAGTGTTTACAGTGCAAAATAGGTTGCACGGTGGTTAAAGGGATTTTAGATTTAAGATTGGAGATTGCAGATTGAAAAGCATGTGCATCTTTTACCCTGAGGTACTGAGTTTTTAAATCTTAAATCTGCATTCTTAAATCATAAATCATACGACTCCGCATGCTTCCCGTCTCCATTCTCCCATCCCTTGTCGAATCGTAGAAGAAGTTTTGCGGTATCTGGCCGGCCAAGATCATTCGGTAGGAGTCAACCATAAATCCTGCGATTATTTGATTTGTCATGATCACAGACGGATCGGGCCTGTACTTACAGGAAGCCCTTACTCTCTCAGGGGCGTCAATGGTTCGCTTATCAACAATATCGTATAACCCTAACAATTCCGCTGGAGTTCTCCCATTTACTGCTGGATTGTAGAAGAGAGCTTGACCCGCATCTACGTTCGTACCACCGCTGATCATTATCTTCTGTTGTTCTTCACACTTTTCGCTGATCACGATTCTGGTTTCAAAATTGTCAACGCAATCGAATACGACAGTATAGGATGAGATATCGGTGTCTCTCTTAAAATACCCGATCTGGGCCTTGGCGTTGATGCTGAAAAAACGACTGAGTCTTCTGGCGAGCGTTTCTGCCTTACTCTCACCCACAGCGTCATAAAAAAGAACCTGCCTATTCAAATTTGTGGTTTCGGCCACATCAGGATCCAAGAACGTACCGTCCAAAAAACCTGCGTAGGCAAGCCCCAAACCGACGAAAACTCCCAGTGCCCCTGAGCCGGTGACAAGTATTCTTTGGTCTTTCTCCACCTCACCGAGCTTGCTTCTCTCATATGAAATTATGCTCTTAGACACTTTTTGACTCATCAAAAGACTCTTCGTCTCCTCCAGCACGATCCCGGAAACAATGATGTCCAATACTCCATCATCAAAATGGTCGTCGGGTAAATTATTTGGCGAGACAATATGCTCCAGTTCCTGCCATTCACGTCCTTTTCTATAGGCGAATACCTTGAAGCCTTGTTGGCCATCCTTTTCGTAGCAGAAACCTCTCACGATAGGTACGTTTTCTCTGTAACCCTTTTCCAACAGCAGTTTGTTCGCCAGACCGTAATGACTCAAATCGACTATCAGGCTGCAGTTGTTGAAAACATCATCCATAACAGGATGGGTGTAAAATCCTTCCGTGAACATCAAGTTGAGCCGCGGATTCACTCTTTTCGCTGTTTCAATGAGAGTTTCATCCAATACTGGCGCAACGGCAGAAATATTGTTAATCCCGAGAGCCGATGCTGACACTATATAGAGAGATGCTAATAAGTCATCATCGCCCACAACACCAATCTTGGCCCCATCCAAAGCGGCTTGATCCCAGCCTTGCATACGCAGTTGCCGGTCAAGTCGGTCATCGAACCGCAACCTTTTCTCCACGGTAGAAAATGCCGGTCGTACTATGTCATCATCCGCTGAATACATTGCTTTATCGCCTGCTGCCCGCTGACGGCTGCCTGCCCGTCCTGGGCCTGTCGAAGGGCTGCCCGCTGGTATTTACGCTGTGCGCTATGCGCTTTGCGCTCTGCGCTCTGCGCCTCACATTCTTTCAATGATCTCTGTCGGCGGATTGGTGTTGGGTTGAATCTTCTCCTCAACCTCCTTGCCAAGCGCAATGATGTCAGCCTGAGTCAAAGACCTTCCGTTGTCTATAAGCATCACCTCTGCGCTTTTCATGCTCACGTGAGTGCGACCCGAGATCACGCCCCTTTCTTGGTAATGAATCTCTTGCTCGTGCCACCCTTCATCGCCAATTACAATACTGTAGCTAAAGCCGCCATATATGGTTTCCATGAGGATCGCCTCTGAGACGACCGCATCGGTTATGAGAGAAACGCTGCCCTTTTCCAACTCCTTTTCTGCGAACTCATCTTTCACCAGCAACTGGAGGTCCTGGATGGGAATCTCCTTTTTGGCCACAGCTTTTCTGAGCCGGGCGGTAACAAAATCCAGCACCGTGGCTTGGTTTTCCTCATCAGTGTGAGAGAAATGCCTATAGTGGAGAGCGCCATGCGAATGTATCCATCCATTAATAATGGTGTCCTCCGATAGCGCATCGTAATATTCAGCTATCCCCTCAGGGCCGATGTTCACATACTCTTGAAGGTTCTGAGCGTTCCTCGGTAAACCGATGTCTGTTATGAGGTCGGGGTTCTCTTTGTCAGCAAGGGTGAACCCGTACCACTCATAACTCTCGTCGTGAATCTGGCGCACAAGTTCACTAATCTTGAAAGCCTTTTCCTTGGCATAATGAGTCAAAGAAATTTCCTGCGGCAAAATCGCCAGCGTCACTTCCTTTGGCTTCTGCCGCTTTAGGTCTGAAAGGCTTTTGAATCTCATCACAATTTCGACCTCACATAATCCGCATCCACCATGAATTCACCGGTATAGTTTCCAGGTAGCCCATACATATCATCCAACAACACCCGGTGCAGAATACTGATCAAACCCCGTGCTCCAGTCCCTTCCCTTTGCGCACGCAGTGCCACTTGGGCTAAGGCGTCATCGGTGAACTTCAAATCAATATCCCATGCTTTGAGATCGCCGGCATATGCCAAAAGCGGACTGCCTGCGCTTTTACTCAGTATGTCTTTCAGATCCTGGGTTGTGAGACCATCGTATACCACCTTGACGGGAAATCTCGCCATGAGCTGTCTTTCCATACCGAAAACTGCCAGGTCTTCCGTCATCAGGTAATCAGCCCAGTTGCCTTCGATGCCCTGCTTTGACATCCTGCGCTTGACCATGACATCCAGATTCTCAAACGCCCCTCCGGCAATGAAGAGGACGTGCTTGGTGGAGAGGGAGATTTTTTCCCTACCCAGGTCAACCACGTTCTCCACCCCATCCAACAGGTGCAGGAGACCTTTCTGGACACCTTTACCTGACACGTCTTTATAAGAGACAACCTCTGAGGCCACCTTGTCAATTTCATCCAAATACACTACTCCCATCTGGGCTACATGGGGATTCCCTCCAGCTGCAGCCAAAAGATCTACCAGAATATCAGTAGCGTTCCGGCCCACGTAGCCCACCTCACTGAACCTGGTCATGTCTTCGTGAACGAAGGACACCCCGATCAATTGTGAGGCTATCTCACTGGTATATGTCTTACCGCAGCCAGTAGGACCCGCTATCAGAATATTGGCTTTGGGGGTACTGGTGTTCTTGAGAGCTGCGTCAATATCGTCCCCATTTTCAACAATCGCCTCTTTGAGCGCTTTTCCCAACCTCCGATAGTGGAAGGCGATCGCCGTAGAGATAATTTTCTTTCCTTTTTCCTGTCCAATGACAAATTGGTCCACTTGTCCTTTGAGTTCAGAAGGAGTTCTGTTGAAACCAATGACCTCTTGTACCGCTTCCCTTGTCTGCCGATCATGCATCTCTTCCATTTTTTCTTCGATGCGCAGGCGACTCTTCGCTGACACACTGTCGTACATTGCACCACCTCTATTGAGCTTGGCTACCCTCAACTTTTGCAACGAAGCTCTGTAGTTGTTTGATTCTTTTCTCTAAAGAGTCCGGTAGTGAACCTTCGTCTCCCAGAGATTCCTTTGCTGATCCTCTACCCTCTTGCTTCCGGCGATTTTTTGTTTGCTCCTGAAGGTCTTCCATCTCTTTCTTGGCACGCTCACAGAGCAGTAAGGTCTCAAAGTGATACCTCTTCAATTTGACCGCACCAAGAGAGGGATTGAGATCAAACAACAGTTTGCTTATCACTATTTCGTCTGGTGATTGGGCAAATTTCAGATATGGATTATTGACCTTGCTCATAATTGCTATTGTCAGTCGATATTCTTTTTCTGCTGATAATGAAAACAATGGGAACTCGATGGGTTGCTTATTTTTCAGCTGGGCAAATTCTCCCTTGGCCTCAGACAAGTAATCCTCTGGAACCTCGAGTCTCGACAGGAAACTCTCCTCCAGGCTGTATGTTCTAACGAGACCATTTACCTGGTCGAACAGTGTTCGTCTGAAGGGCCTTTTCTTACTACTCTGAGCCCGTTCACTTTTTATTTTCTCTAATAGATCCATTATCGAACCTTACCACGGAGATACACGGATTTTCACGGATTGAAGGCTAATCCTTAGAATATTCTTCTCATCATCTCAAAAATCTCAGCTCCATAGTTGAATAACAGTCCTATTTTCAAGCCGGTCGTCTTTAGGTAATTGATTAATTGGGCTTCATCTTGTTTTGATATCTTTTTAATAGCCTTATTCTCTACAAGCACCTTTTCCTCTACGAGAAGATCAGCTCTGAACCTGCGTTCAAACTTGGTCGTCTTGTAATGCACGTCCAAATCGACTTGTCTTCGATAAGGTATGTCAATTAAATCTAACTCGTAACACAAGGTATCTTCATAAACTGATTCAAGGTAGCCAGGACCGAGTTCTCGATAAACCTCTTTCGCAGCGCCAATTATTTTATAGGTCAAACCACTGTAAAGTAACTTACTCATCGATACTACTTCCTGTGATACTCCGTGCAATTCCGTGGTGAGTTTTGCTCTTATGTTTCTATTCCTAAACCCTGTAATCTTCGAATTCCACTGTTTTAACGTACTCCCTCGTTCGATCAAGACTGTGGTAGCCGTTGCGACGCCTGGCGTCGTAACCGTAGAGCAGAGCATTAATGCCCTCTTCCAACAGCTGAACAGCACTCTCCGCGCTGAACTGTTGTGGAGGATAGAAACCGTGCATACAAATTTCTTGTCCTGCATTGTGAGCGTAGAGAAATGGATGCTTATATTTTTCCATCACCACGGGTTTGAATGGGCTACAAGTAGGAACGGCTACTCTGCAGTCAGGAAACAGGTACGACCGACCATAGTAATCTTTCAGTATGTACTCTCCCGTCCGTTTGTAAATGAGATAGTCGTCGCTCGTGCCAATCCGGCTTAATCCAAAGCCGTTTATCTCCAATGAGCCTTTGTGCGCCACATACAGCAGGATGTCCATATCCTCATCCACGCTGGCGATCAGTTGCTTGCGCCTGCGTACTTCATTGTTCAGTCGGGTTCTCTCCTTCTCTATCACCTGTGATTTTAGTGCTTGCTGGAGCCAATTGCGAAGTTCGCTCGATGAGATTATGCCATCCGCTGGGGATTTGAAGGGAGAGTCCAGTTTCTCCAGTTCCTTCAATGCTTCTTGGATTGGTTTCAAGTCAAAAATGGTATTGGTTCGCTCGTACTCTGTTGGCTGAATATCGACCTTTTCCGCAATGAGTTTTAGGATTTCTTCTTTACCAAATTTCCCTCTCTCAAACCCTCTGTTTTTCTTAATGAAATATGGCATGACCTGGAAAATGATGGTTATCAGTTTCCAGCTCAAAGACGTCTCATTTCTCTCCACGGGACCCGCAACGTGCCGGAGAACAGCACTCCGTACCTGGTCATACAAGTCCTTGCCGATCCTTTCATAATTTGCCACCAGGGAATGCAGACTGAGCGATTTCACAAAGTGCTTTCCATCATTTAGGATTACGCATCCGGTCGCTTCTTGTGATTCGGTGGGATCCGGAATCTCTCGGATCTCTCCTTCTATGTCAGGATCGTACAGGAGAGGCAGATAGAGGAATCCTGATTCCACCAGAAAATCAAGGCCAGATCCAATCAACCGCCGCATTGCTCAGTGCTCCTGTTGGTAAGTTTTTTGATCGCCTGCCTCATCATTTACAAAAATCCGAATAGTGATGTGAGATATGAGATCTGAGACGTGAGATAAAAAAATCCCGGGAAAGGATGGTAAATCCCACATCCCACATCTGTAGTTCAGTATTTGTTTCGTACTTCGTGCTAGAGGCCCCCTTCTTGAGGTTTAATGGCTCGAATAGGCACATACAGGTATTTTTCACCCGCCTCAGTTTTTTCGATTACTGCATATTCCAAAGCCGTACTATCGATCTCTTGTCCTCGAGACAGGAACTTTCCCCCGTCAAGTTGCCTGTTGATGTCCTCCAGGATCAATTGTTCTTCTATGGTCAAATCCTTTTTCTTCAGCGTGCTTTCACATAATGTACGAAGTGATTTACCCTCGAAAGCACCTGGTTGGTAAATGTCAACTAGGCCTTCGCCTGCCTGTCCAGGCAGGACTTCAATAACGAGGGGCAGCAACTGCTCTGCTTCTTCAGTCTCTAAAGCCCTATGGGTTTCAGCATCCTTCGTCATTCTACACCTCCTTCAGATAAATCCCCCGATCCAGCAATTTCACCACACATGTGTCCACCACTCGGTAGTAGATATTGATCCCGGTCCGTTTGGAAGCGAGGATGCCTCGGTCTGTCAACCGTTGAAGCTGGTTGGAAACTGCCTGTGGTTTCATCTCCAACGCCGCAGCCAGATCGGTAACACACATCTCACCGGCCCTGGTAAGAGCATAAATCATTCGCAGCCGCGTGCGATTGCCCAACATCTTGAATACTGCTTCCAGTTCTGCTGCACTCTCCTCCGTCAGTAGCGGACGATCCTGGTTCGTTGATTTCCTTGAAGTACGGCTCGACATGTCGAGTTGTTCTTCTTGGTCCCGCATAGTACCACCTCCATTGTGATATTCTTCAATTATATAGTGTAATAATGAAAGGTCAATTACCTCTGTTCTTACCCATTTTTCACCGGGTCACTTTTGGGTAAAATTACCCATTTTTGACACGGTAACAAATGGGTAAATGTATCCGGTTTTTCTGATTGTGAAAGGTGCCCTATATACTGATTTGTATAGCTTCACAAAGAAGGCTAGAATGCGTGAGTTCCCTGTGGTAAACTACAACGATAAGAGATGCTAACCAAATAGATCCCTGGTCAACCATCTAGAATCAGCACATACCAACGAGAAACAATATGTAACTTCCTAGGGCCACTTGGACTGCAATGTGGCCGCTTGTTTGGGTTTTTTTGCTGAAAGCTGATGGTTGATCACTCACCATTCTTTGGCCTAGCCCGGATCTTTCATGAATTACTTGCTGCGACCACAGATATGGCCATCCTTCCTGGCGTCCTCGGGTGTCGGCTCCTGCGACGTACCGTTCAGGTACGCCTCGGAACCAATACCCTGCGGTTGCCAGGTGGCACACCCATCTTTGTGGTCTCCCGACAGCAATTCATGAAATATCCGGGTTAAGTAATTGCGAGGTAGTGACATGAAACATCAATTCGACGTCATCATTGTGGGTGCTGGTTTGGCTGGTTTGCGCGCCGCCATCGAACTCGGTGAGGACACCAGGGTCGCCGTGCTCAGCAAGGTCTTTGCCACTCGCTCCCATTCCGGTGCCGCCCAGGGAGGAATTGGCGCCGCCCTTGGCAATGAAGAAGAAGACAACTGGGAATGGCACATGTTCGACACGGTGAAAGGGAGTGACTATTTGGGCGATCAGGATGCCATTGAAATTTTAGCGCGCGACGCTCCCCGCACTATTTACGAGTTGGAACACCTCGGGGTGCCTTTCAACCGAACTCCTGAAGGCAAAATTGCTCAGCGGGCTTTCGGCGGCCATACCCGTAACTTCGGCGAGGCCCCGGTGAAGCGAGCCTGCTTTGCAGCGGACCGTACTGGAAGGGTAATCCTCGACACCCTCTGGGAAAAATGCCTCCAGAGGGGCATTCAATTTTTTGATGAATTCCAGCTGATGTCCTTGATTGTCAATGAAGGCCAATGCCATGGAGTGATCGCTTATGAACTCGCCTCCGGGAAATTACACACTCTCCATAGCAAGGCGGTTCTTCTGGCTACCGGCGGTTATGGGAAAGTGTACAAAACCACTTCCAATGCCTTTGCCTCAACCGGGGATGGCTTGGCCATTGCTTTTCGCGCCGGAGCGCCCCTGGAAGACATGGAGTTTGTCCAGTTCCACCCCACCGGCATCTATAAACTGGGCATCTTACTCAGCGAAGCAGCTCGAGGCGAAGGCGGCGTCCTGCGCAATAATGAGGGGAAAAGATTCATGGAGCTCTACGCTCCTGTGATCAAGGATTTGGCCCCACGCGATATGGTAAGCCGCTGTATTTTGGAAGAAGTGCGAGCCGGTAGAGGTATAGACGGCAAGGATTATGTTCACCTGGACCTAACCCACCTTGGCGAGGAGGTTCTCAATACCAAGCTGGCAGAAATAACTGGATTTGCCCGCACGTATTCGGGTGTGGAGCCGATAAAAGAACCAATTCCGGTCCAACCTACGTGCCACTACATGATGGGAGGAATTGCCGCCGACATCGACGGTAAAGTCATTACCGACAGTGAAGGCACACAATTTCCCGGTCTCTATGCTGCCGGGGAATGCGCCTGTGTTTCCGTACATGGGGCCAACAGATTGGGCTGCAATTCGCTTCTGGACATCCTGGTATTCGGCAGGAGAGCCGGCAAGGAAATGCGTCGCTATATCCATACTGTCGGGTTTGCTCCACTTCCCTCTAATCCTGAAAAAGAGGTTATCGACAAAATTGCCGCCCTTATGGAAAGTAATGGCAATGAGAAGGGCGGCCCCATTCGAGCGGAATTGCAAGAAGTGATGATGGATAAAGTCTCGGTTTTCCGCAACCGACCAGGATTAACCAAGGCCCTGGAAAAAGTGAGAGAACTCAAGGGACGGTATCAGAATATTGCCGTACAGGATAAAGGGAGTTGTTTCAATCGTGACTTGCTGGATGCCATAGAATTAGACTACATGTTGGATCTGGCGGAAGTGATTGTCCTGGGGGCTCTGACCCGCGAAGAGAGTCGTGGGGCTCACTCCCGGGAAGACTTTCCCGATCGTGATGACCAAAAATGGCTGGTCCACACAATGTTTCGCTACTCTAAAGAAGAAGGGCCACAAGTCTTCTTCAAACCAGTGACCATAACCAGATTTCAACCCAAGGAAAGGAAATACTAAGATGAAATGCACCTTTATCGTCTACCGTTTCGAGCCGGCGGTGGATAAAGAGCCCAGGTATCAGGAATACATGGTCGAGGCAGAGCCCACAGACAAAATCCTGGACTGCTTGAACAAGATACGGTGGGAACAGGACCCCACCCTTAGCTATCGCTCTTCCTGTGCCCATGGGATCTGCGGTTCGGACGCCTTGATGATCAATGGCAGGATAGAGCTGGCCTGCCAGAGGCTGGTCAGGGATTTCAAAACCGCCAACAACTTTGTGATCGAACCTTTGCCGCTGTTCAAAGTTATCAAGGATCTGATAGTGGACATGGACCCATTTTTCGAAAAACACCGAACCGTGAGACCATATCTCATCAATGACGAAGATCCGCCTGAAAAGGAGCGGCTGCAAGATCCTGAAAACCAGAAGTTCTTTGAACATGCACTCGCCTGCATCCTGTGCGGTTCGTGCACTGCAGCCTGCCCAATAAACCGATCAAACGACAAATATCTCGGTCCTGCGGCCTTGCTGAGAGGTTTTCGGTATGTGGCTGATTCCCGCGATACCGCCACAGGAAGCAGGCTGGCTCAGCTTGACAATGAAAACGGTGCCTGGGGGTGCAAGAGCATGTGGTGGTGCACAGACGTCTGCCCCAAGTCCATTCCTGTGACCAAGTCTATTGCCCAGATCAAAAGGCTCATCAAGGAGGAAGGGAAGAGCAAGACAGCGGGCAGTTAGCAGGTGGCAGCAGGCAGAGCCCGCAGAGAGCTGTTCTTTTTCTTTACCCTATGCTCTATGCTCCATGCTCTATGCCTCTACATAACCATTGGTGCGGCCACCTCATCGGCTTTTTCTTTGCCGTAGAGCAGCTCTACCAGTTTCAAGGCAAATTCCAGAGCGGTCCCCGGCCCCCGGCTGGTAACACAGGTTCCATCCACTACAACCCTCGAATCCACCGACTCAGTATTCTCTAGTTGACTTACAAAACTCGGGTGACAGGTTGCTTTGCGGTGGTTTAAAAGGCCATGGTGCTGGAGCACTACAGCTGGAGCGGCACATATGGCCCCGTATAACTTCCCCTCTTCCTTTTGGCGTTTCAGGATCCTCTGCAAGTCCTTGGAGTCACGGAGATGTTCCGCTCCTGGCATGCCTCCAGGCAAGACAACTAAATCGTATGTTTCGTCCACACAGTCACCGACGAGCTTGTCAGCAACCAACTTCACTCCTCTCGACGCGGTGACCTGTAACTCATCCACCGACGCTACAGTCACGGATGCTTCTGCCCGTCGCAACACATCAATAATGCACACCGCTTCTATCTCTTCTGTGCCGTCGGCTATAGGAACTAATATCTTTTTGGACATAGAATACTCCTCTCATAATTCTCAGGGTGAATTCACTACGTCTGATCCAGCATACAGTCTAACGCTTCGATCGACGGAATCCCCCTCGATCCCCCTTTCCAAAAGGGGGAGGATATTGCAGTGATTTCATTAAGATCCCCCTTTATTAAAGGGGGGCTAGGGGGGATTTGGAAGACCATAACGCAAAAAATAAACGGCTATCCCGAATGCCACCGCCACGTTGAGCGTTGTTTTAACTCCCCGCATAGGCAGGCAAAGAACACGTTCGCACTGTGCAAGAATGCCAGGGTCAACACCAGAGATCTCGCTTCCCACCACAAGCACGATGGGAGGGCCACGAAGGTCACCCCCAGCCTCAAACAACGATTCCGAGTGAGGACCACCCTCGAGCGCCCATAAACGCAGCCCACTCTCTTTCAAAGATAGTGCCGCGGCCAACCCATCTCTGTGGTAGCTCCAGGGGACGGTATGCTCAGCACCCAGGGAGGTCTTGGCTAATTTGGGATTACTCGGCGTGGGTGTGATCCCACATAGATGCACATGCCTGATGCCGACCCCGTCAGCTGATCTTAACATATTCCCCACATTGAAAACGCTACGGATGTTGTCCAATAAAGCTTCGACTTCAGGTCCGTTGGACACTATTGAACCGGTCTCCACTTGGTGAGCCTCATAAGGGGGATTGACCACCCTGGTTTTGCAACCACACTTTGGACACTCCTTCCCGAGCCCACTTTTTTCAACAACAGGAAAACGAAAGTGGCAGTCTAACCGCTCACACTGGCGAATATGATACTTCGGGGTCATCATTGGCCTCTTCATTTAGTCCGGATATTTCATGAAAATGCTCTAGCCCGCCCCGTTGAAAATGCTACAGTGAGCGTATCCCCCGCACTTTGCTGCGGGGATAGCGAGCGAACTACAATAAACCGGTCTAAGTACCTTACATTTGAAGGATTCCCTGTCCCGCTTTAGCGGGACTGCAGGGAGATCTTCAATTCTTGACATATTTTATCCACTTGTGATACACAGAAAACCGGGCGAGGATCCCGATGATGCCCATCATCGCCTCGCCCGGTGCCCCTAGCCCCCATCGACCCAAGTGCGCCGGGTCGGTGGGGGCGTTTTTTTAAGCTATCAGCGTTTTTTTAAAATTAAGTCGCTGTAATCATATCCTAATTTAATCTTGTAGAGGGTAGAACCATGGAAAATCAGATAGACCCAGCGCAAACTCTGGAAATGGTTGAGCAGGATTTAACCATGTTCGAAAATCTGGCGGCAAAAGACTTCGATTCCGAATTAGTGCAAAGTGAACTTGAGAAACTGAGTAAAAAGAAATTAGTTGAACTCCAGATGAATATGTTTGCCCAGTACCATCAAATGGCAAGAATCATAGTAGAATTGGCAGCGGCGCTCAGGCAAACATTACCCTAGCACTGCCGTCTTCACGGTCTCGCCACATCGATTCGTGAAGAATCCGTGCTAAATCAGGCGGTCAAACCGGTAAAACTAAACTCACTGATCTTCAAAGCCGGAGCCCGTGTAGCCTGACCGCCAAATTCACTCGTGAGCAAACGTGTCTCCTCACCCACGGTTTCCACCTTTGCCAATGCCTCAACGTATGACTGCGTGAAGCGCAGATCCTTTACCGGATAGGCCAATTCTCCATTTTCAATGAAAAACACTCCATCGCGGGTCATGCCAGTTATCACGCAGTCCCGGGGGTGGACCAGGCGAGTGTACCAGAAGCGGCTGATGTACAAACCGCGTTCGGTCGAACGGATCATTGCTTCAGTGCTCGTTTTGCCCGGAGACATAAAAAGATTGGTGGCTATGGGCCCCAGAGAGCGCATGGTTGGCGGAAGTGCGTGGCCGGTTGTGGTCTTGCCCATTTTCTGAGCCGTTATACGATCATATACCGGGCCGTGCACCACACCTCTCTTAACCACCTCTACCCTTTGTTTGGGCACACCCTCAAAATCGAAAGGCATGGGAACGCCTTCCGGCTCCAAACCATCATCCCGAATAGTAACCAACTCGCTCATGACCTTCTCTCCCATGCGGTCATTCATCCATGAACGCCCCTCCAATACTGCTTGCGCACCCATGCCGTAGTAATTGAGCATGGTGAGAAGATCTTCGGTCGCATATGGTGTCAGGACAACACCGTATTCACCAGGATCGATCTGGCGTGGATTGGTCCCATCTTCAGCTTTTTGTAGGGCGGCCCGCGTCAAGGATTCCGTCGGGATATCTGATACCCGCCACCCCGAACCTTGTTCTCGGCCAGAAGCGTCTTCTGCCGTCACCACAATTTGAAAATCTCCGTTTGTACTGGAATGATAACCGAACAGTCCAAGCGTGTTGGCAACAACAATCTCGTTGGTGCCAGTGGAGAAGAGCCCCGAGCCGTTTAGTTTTTTCTCCCCGGTCAAACGACATGCCGTGCCCACAGCTTTGGCACGTTGTTGAGGTGAATATCCAGCCGTGGCTTGATCAAAAGCATCCACCGCAACATATTGTGCAAACTCAGGCAGCCCAGGATAATCCGGATCTTCAGGGCTAATCTTGGCATTGGCGCGGGCTCTCTCCACCAAGATATCCAATCCATGTCCACCCAGTCGGTTCGTGGTTGCCAAACCCATCTTTTTGCCCAGAAGGAGGCGAACCATCAGGGTGACATTGCGTTGAGCAACATTCTGGTGGATGTAGTTGTTGGCGAAACGCGTCAGACTCTGATCCTCGAATGAAAGTATGACTTCGGCAGCATCGTTCTTGGCGCGTAGGAGGACATCCTCACATATTTTCTTCGATTCTTTTTGCCCTAGCATTATTAACCCTTCGAGCTCCATTCCTCAGTCATTAGGTCATTTGCCTACGGCGTCATTAGGCCTTCGGCCGTCATTAAGTTACTCATTGAACGACCTAATGACTTAATGACAGCGGAGCGCAGTGACGGGCGTTAGCCCTATTGACGGCGAAGCCTTATGACTCTTTTCCTACTAATTACTCCTGCTTATAGACCCCTACCCTTACATTCCGAAAGCGGGCGGGTGCCGCACCGTGACCAGTATGAGCAATCTGGGAGGGCTGTCCTTTACCGCAGTTGGGCGTCCCCCACATATTCCAGTGTTTTTTGTTGCAAACCGCGTCACAACCGTACCAAAATTCGGGCGTAATGCCAGTGTATGTGCAATTTCGAAGCATGCGGCCCAATGTACCATTCTTGATCTCCCAACCTATCTCCGTGCCGAACTGAAAATTATAACGTTTATCGTCTATGGACCACGAACGATTGGTCGCCATGTAGATGCCTTCCTCGGTGTCTGCAATCAAGTCCTGCAACTCCCATTCACCGGGCTCCAGACTAACATTGGTCATCCGAATGAGCGGAATTCTGTTCCAGGATGAGGCCCGCATACATCCATTGGAAACCTTCCCCAGTCTTGAGGCGGTCTCACGCGACATCAGATAGCCGACGAAATTTCCCTCTCGAACAATGGGCGCAGATTGCGCTTCCACTCCTTCATCGTCCCATCCAAAGGTGCCGAGGCCATAGGGACTCACACTATCTGCGGTGATATTAACTAGTTCGGATCCGTAGCGGAAGTTGCCCAGTTTTTCTTGAGTGAGAAAAGAAGTTCCGGCATAGGCAGCTTCACTGCCGAACACTCGATCGAGCTCAATCGGATGGCCACAAGACTCGTGGACTTGAAGGGCAAGCTGGTCACCGGCCAAAATTACTGTGGTGGTAGTATCGGCAGGACAGGAATCCGCTGTCAGGAGTTCAACAGCCTCGTTGGCAATGCGCTCAGCATTGCCGGGCAGATCCCATTGGAGCATCATCTCCCAGCCGCCGGTTACTTGCTGTCGGCCGAAAGAATTGGGATAGGAACGTGTCTGTACCTCACTATCGCCCACAGCAGTGACAACAATTCCGCCCCCGGTCTCAATGATGGTCTGCTCAGTAAAAGCGGACTCGGTGTTAGCAAACCATTTCTTTTCTCGGATAAGAACCAGATTACCCTGTCTTACGCGGACACCTTTTACCCGGGCCATCTCAGCGTCAGCAACCAAGAGCACTCCTAACCTGTCTTCCACCGAGATGGTGAAAGGATCTATGGTCACCGGGGTTGCATAGGTACCCTGACTAGATACGGGAGGGCCGAGGTCCACTTTCTCACCACTCACAAGGGCTGAGGCAAGGGCGATTTCCAGGGCTTGTTTGCTAACCCGGTCAATTTCCTCCGCCGTCAACTCACGGCTGGAAGCGAAGCCCCATGCTCCATTCACCAGAACGCGGATGCCAAAGCCTATAGAGTCTGAGAAGTTTAACGATTCGACAACCCCGTTTTTAACGTGGGTGCTTTCCGTACAATTCTCTACCACTCGAATATCTGCATACTGAGCACCAGCCGACTGGGCCAGATCCAGAGCACGATTCATTAGTGTTTGCAAAATTACCTCCTCTTGCTAAATAGAAGAGTTCTCTGACAGGTCGTTTTCTGGGTACGTGAGCAAATTCGAAGCACGAAATCCGATAAATTGGATGTGGGATATGAGATGTGGGAGCAAAAGCCCTAGTGTAACGAAATCACACGTCCCAGATCTCACATCTCACATCGCTGATATTCATGTTTTTTAGTGCCTCCGTGGTTAAAAAATCAGCAATCACACCACCCTGAAATGCTGTTCGACAAAGGCCAACGCTCTATCGATTGGTTCATCTCCGACCACATGTCTCGCACTAGACCGCACCTTGTCGTTGGAGGGACATATGGCAATACCGAGGCCAGCCTTTCTTAACAGAGGGATGTCAGCCGTTCCGTCGCCGAAGGCGGCCACTTGCTCATCCCTGACCGAATAACGCTCGAGTATCTCGCCCATGATCTCTCCTTTGTTCTCCTCATTGACCTTAATCGAGATCTCGCCATTACAGATATCCCCGTCGAATTGCAACTCATTACTAATGACTTTTTTGACTCCTAGCTCTGCAGCGGTTATTTCGTTGAATATGGACAAGCCCGAACTAATGCCCACACACGGGATTGCGCGCGAGGTGAACCAGTTGACTAGTTCCCGGGCACCATCACGAAACGGGTTCGTTTTTAGAGCTGCAACTATCGCTTCTCGGGTAGAGCCACGCCAAAAAGATGCATCGAGTTGAGCCCACTGTTGGTAGGTAAGCTCTCCTCCTTGCCAGCGAGCCAGCAAGTCCTTGGTCTGCTCGGCTACTCCCAAATGATGATGGAGGTGAATCCACGGATCCCTCACCCTGCGCAAAGTGCCGTCAATGTCGAAAATAGCGAGTCTTAACTGCGTCTTCGCCATCGGTAACCTTCACCTATTCTCTCTGCCTCTAGCCGATCCAACTAGGCACTAGGAATCAAAAGCAAGAAGTCAGGAGCCAGAATTCAGAATCCAGTAGTCATTTGTCGATTCGAAAATTAGTTAATTGGTCAAATCGTAGGAGTCATAGAAGCCGTCTACCATAGAGATCAGAAGTCGGAGATCAGAGATCCGCTTAAACCCTGACCTCTGACGTCTGATCTCTGACCTCTGATTTCTGTCTGCTGCCGTCTGCCCGCTGCCTACTGCACTCGCCCTACTCTCATATGTATCGGCCAGTGTATCCCTTTTTCATCCTCGGGATTACCCCAAGCCCTTCTCAAATCCCTGATAACAACCTCGATGGGATCAGTGTCGTGTTTGTCTTTAAATTTCTGTACAGAAGACCATGTTCCCAGGTAGCCAACGAGACGATCCAAGTTCCATCTGGTCTCCATTTTGAACGGGGGTGCGGCCAGTTCCTCGAATGGAAACGAAATGGATTGGTACTTATCGTCAACGAGCTTCCGTTCCGGAGGCCAAAACGGTCCAACCACCTTGGTATAAAAGTGATCAAGCACTCTGTCGATGGCAGAAGATATACGGAGGAGACTGTAAGACCAGACGGCAAGCACTCCTCCTTCCTGCAAAACTCTTCTGGCTTCTGTATAAAACCTATCCAGCTCGAACCAGTGTAGTGCCTGGGCCACCACAATCAGGTCAACTGAATGTGATTCAATTCCTGTCTTTTCGGCTGGAGCGATACGGTAGATTATTTTTTTGTGCTCAAAAACATTGGCGATCTGCTTCTCACTGGCGTCGGTGGCTATGATTTCCTCAAAATACGGTGTCAGTCCAAGGGCTGCCTGACCGCTGCCGGTGGCACAATCCCATGCCCTTTGATGACTGAAAACGAGTGTAGCCAAATATTCGAACAGCGCTTCCGGATAGTGCGGCCTGTATTTCGTGTATTCAGATGCCTGTTTCGAGAAATAGTCTTTGAAATTCATAGTAAAGAATCCACAGCATGCCGCGATGGTTTTGAACTGCCCGCAGCAAACGTTGGGATGCTCTTTTATTCCAGCGAGTAAGTATTCTGGTGTCAGGTGTCAGGTGTCAGGTGTCAGGAAAAAGTAATATAGATGCTGAAACCTGAAACCTGAACACTGAAACCTCAGTTATTGTGATTTGTTATTTGGATTTTTTGTCACTCCAGTACTCCAGTATTCCATCATCCTTGAGTAACTACTCCAAAAAAACCCAGCAGCTTGTGACTGCATACTGAACTCCCAATTTGACAACCTTTTACTCAAACGTATAGTGCTTTTTTACATCCTTGCGGATGTTCCACCTGCATTTCATGTCTTTGGGAAAAGTCACCAGATCTCCCTTATTGATCGCAACTGGCTCCTCACCATCGGGAGTTACCACCCCCTCGCCCTCCAAGAGGTAGCAGGTCTCTTGAGCATCATATTGCCAGGGGAATTCAGATACCTCTTTCGTCCAAATTGGCCAACTGGGTACGCCCAATGTATTCAAACGCTCCTCACTGGGTTCATGTTCGACTTTTATCTCGCTCATTCTCTGTCTCCTCTGGTAGTGGTGCGGCGCCGGAAGCAGGTTAGACTACGAAGTGATGTGAGATCTGAGATGTGGGATATGAGGTATTGGATCCCCAGAATATGAGTTGAAACTCACATCACACATCACACATCCCACATCAGATCCTCTCGAATTTTAACCTGCTTCTTTCGACGCTCCATCATATGCTTCATCTAGCCTCTTTAATAGGTACTGAAGAAACTCTTCGTCCCATTCATCATAATCAAAACAGTAGCCGTCTTCACCAAGCAAACCCAATGGAATTATATTTCCCCTTTCTTCTGGGTCGGTAATCATGTCGGGGTAAAAACACACTGAGAGCCACCTACTGTCCGGATCATCGTCGATAACGTCCATAATCACAAACAGCTCTCTTGATTTCTGAAGCGTGTGTTTTACCCGCAGGGAATAACTCACACCCGGCCTGGCCTTAAAGGTGTAGAGAAGGGAATCCTTTGCGGCGAGATGGTCTTCAAGGCGAACAAAACTATCTCTGATTTGCTGACGGGAGTCTTTCCACCCATCAACAAATCTCCTGATTTCTTCTCGCATCTCTTCTCCCCAAGATAGCCTGTTGCGTTTCTTCTGGAGGTAGGCTACCAGCCCTTTTCCTTCACCTGCTCGAGTGACGGAATTGAGGTTCGCCCACCGAGTTTGAGGCTTACCATCGCCGCAGCCCACGCTGCAAAATCCAGACATTTGTCCACTTCCCAGCCTTGAACCAACCCGTAGGTAAAGCCGGCATGAAAGACATCGCCACAACCCGTTGTGTCGACTGGATTCACCGGATAAGCGGGCCGTTCTATTATCCTCCCTTCAGCCAGAGCAACATAACCTCTCGACCCTAGAGTTACCCCGACAACGCGAGGGCCGAGCTCGGCCAGCTTATGACAAGCATCCAATGGTTTGCCTTCGCCTACCAAGGCTTTTGAGAAGGTTTCAGACGCCAGAAAATAGTCGCTCAGTCGCGCCAAATCAAGCATTCCCTCTCGGAGGGAGCCTCCATCCACAACGACCTTGACCCCAGCCTCTTTAGCCACCTTTGCAGCAGCGAACGATGCCTCGGGAAAGAGACCATCTGTATGAAGTACTTCAACTGCGCGAAGGCTATTGTAATCCAGCTCATCGGGGCATGGAGGAGAACCTGTGGGCCGACGCCAGAAAATTGTTCTTCTGCCCACGCCAGGCTCCGCCAAGATAAAGGCGAACTGCGATGCAGATCCCTCTCTGACCAGGAGACCGCTGGTGTCCACACCTTCTTCATCCAATGATGCCTTGATCAAGGTGCCGAACTGATCATCGCCAACCACGCCAGTAAAGGTGCAGGAAACACCCCACCGCGACAGGGCAACCAGAGCTGTTGCCACTGGCCCCCCACCTTGAATTACCATATCGGTAAATTCGTATTTCACATCAGGTGGGGGGTAGGTTTCAACTTTCCCCAGGTAATCCAGGCAACTCTGACCCAGACCATACACTTGAAAAGCGGGTTCAGTCATTACAGTCTCGGAAACCTTGTCCTTCGAGCCAAGTCAGTGTCAGATGGCTTCGTTTGCACAAGTGGCGACCTATTTTGGAGTACTGGA
>JAJDNL010000181.1 GCA_022340745.1 Deltaproteobacteria bacterium | reverse complement strand
GCAGCAAAGTGGTTACCCTGCCTGATTTCTTGGAGGGCTTTCACCAACCTTCGGACCACACCTTGCTTTTGCTGTACCTGGGCAACTTCGGTTTCCAGGCTGCTCAAACGATTGAGGATGGTAGCGGTCTGGGCGTCGATGGCAACCAGATTGGTAGTTTCTTCAAAGGTGCGAAGATTCTGTTCAGCTTCCTGGAGGCTAGCTTCCACCACTTTCAGCTGCTTCTCGATGAACTGCCTGGTTTCCCGTACTTTTTGGTTTCGCTCTTCCACGTTGGCCTGCTGGTAGATTTCAGCAACGGTGTTGGCGATGAGCGCAGCTTCTTTGGGAGTTTGGGCCGTGGCCGTGATATTGATGATATTGGTCTCAGCTTCCCGCTCGGTCTGGACCCGAGATTGAAGGGAGGTAATTATCCGCAGATACTTTTCAGTGTTGCGGATCTCAGCTAATGAGGTCTTTTCGGGAATCAGACCCATTTGTTTGGCAGTGCGTTCTATTATGGGAAAGCTGGTGATAACCACCGCCTGGGTGGTCACATTATTCCACAGGGTCCAGGAGACCCTGCCATACAGTAAGGTGGTGAGATCCGTGACCCGCTCTACCTTGACGGCGGAGGTTGCCTGGTAGCGAGGCTCTGGTGAGGCAAATAAAGCGAACAGATAGCTGGAGATGGTGCAAAAAATGACCGCAACAATGACAATGGTCCGACGTTTTCGAATTATTCTCCAGTAATCTCGAATACTTATGTCATATTTAGCCATAGATTACCATCCAAATTCCGTCTCGATTATCCAGCAGGACATTTCCGAAATTGCATGAAAGCACCACAGCTCTCGCAGGCTTTACCTCTGAGCGTACGGGTATCCATCCCCCCGGAGGTAACACCGTCCTCCTGCTTGCTTCAGCAACCTGAAAAATGTACCTCTCCAAGGTTAAATCTAATTTTTTACCTATAACTTCGGAAACCTAGCTTGCAAACACTGTGCCGCGATTCCCCGGTGAGTGGATACTGAAGTCTTACTACCTGAGAATTGCAATTATTACGGTGAAATATATTTAATTTCGATATCTTAAAAGGAGTGCGCCTGCTCACGTAGAGAGCGCGTCCTGCCTCAAACTGGCGACTCGTGATTTCTCCAGGTTAGATGTGCCATATGACGCAGAAGTCCTACTAACCCTACTAACTTGGAGGGATACCATTGGGTCTAACAAAATTGGCCCTCTTCCTTAAAGTTACCCAAATCGCCTTTGAGGCGAAATGGGTAAAAAGTCGCCTATCTTACCGAGAGGATGGGGTCAAAATTGTGGATTGCGGCTTGCAGAGCCTTGAAATCGCAAGCGAAGCTAGCTCCTACGGAAAGGTTTCAGTTCTTGTAGGAGCGAGCTCCAGCTCGCGATACATAGGGGACTAAAACACCAATGAGAGGGTGAAAATCGCCAGGTTGCCCAGTGCGTGGATGGTGATGGGGACCATGAGGCTGCCGGTGAACTCATAGGCTAGCGCAAAGAGAAGACCCCCCAGCAAACGGCTAACGGGTATTCCATGACTAATGGGGTGGCAGAGGACGAAGATCAAGGTGCTGAAGACAAGGGCGACAATCACACCCCATCGTCTCAAGAAGCCATAGAGTATTCCCCGGAAGAAAAGCTCCTCTGCTACAGGCCCTAATATCCCCCCAACAATGAAAAAATAGATGAGATCGCTGGTCTGTGTCGGTATGTGGGCGCGGATGAATGTGAGGGGATTAACGGAGGCAGCGAACAAACCAACACAGACAATGGAGGTAACCGCTCCAAAGCCGGCCGACCAGAGCAGCCCCTTTTTCAAACCGGAGACCATCTCGGACCGAGCCAAACCTATTGAAGATAATCCTTGCCCCCAGGTCACCACAATCAGGGCAATCAGGAGTATTTCAAGCAGGCGTGCTCCTCCCAGGATGAGCATCGGGTGGTAGACGGACTTTGCAGTCACCACCCTCGCACCCAGCTCAACGACAAAAACTGCTCCAAGACATAAGAACAGGGTTCTTATTGGGATTTCTTTTGCTTCCATCTGAGGGCCCGCAAGGCCTTGTAAGCATACCATTGGTTGTACCAGTGATCAGATGTCTTGATCCTTGTTAGAATTTCGCCGACACCCCTCCAATCCCCCCTCTGACCGAGTGCATAAAAGGCCATGGAAACCACATTGGGATGGGGATCATCGAGAAAGGCCAACAGATCTCTATAGGTTTGAGGTCGACGGCTCACAGCCAGTCCCCGCACCAACCAGTAGCGGACTGCTATGTGAGGGCTTGTCAGCAGGCGAGGGTAGGGTTGAAAGCTGCTTACCTCCAACCCTTTTTGCTCTATGATCCTCAGGGCCGCAACTCTCTCTTGCCAGGACCCTGATGCCAGAGCCGGGGGAATATCCTTCAACTCGATATCTGTCCCTCTCATGTAGAGGAATGGGACCAGGATGCTCAGGCCAACGATGAGGCAAAGGACTGAAGCAACGAGCGAAGAGGTCCTCACATCCAGAAAAAAACAACAGAGGAGACGAATCAGTGCATGGAGTAGCAGGTAGAGAGCAAGGGGCAACCCTATGACGAGAGAGCTGAAGGTTAACTGCCGGAAAATACCGTTTTTGTCGCTCTTTGCAGAAAATTCGTGCAATTCAGCTCCCGGGTGAGAGAGAAAATTTGCGGGCGCGGTCTGGAGAATTGTTCTCTCCCCATTCTTGAAGACCAGCATGCTGCCATCTTGGATTACCGTCAGGTCAACTGCGTCATTTGTTCCCACGGGGAGGTAGTCGTAAGCGAGTAATTCTCGCTCCACTCGCGCGCGCAAAGATTCTTTTTCAAAATTTTGCAGACTGCACGTTTTGAGAAGTTTCTGCTCCAGCGATTTAAAGACCTCAGCCGGGAAGAGGGTATAGTCATAGTAAAAATCGTTGATCTTTGTTCCAACAGGATTGGAAAGGAGGAGAAAGTCTCTGAAGTCCACAAACAAATGGCTGCTAATTTGAGATGTCCACAAAAGTGCCAAGACCACAACCGGGATGGTGTGCACCATGCCGTGCACCCACACCCTTTGACCAGAAGGTGGTGGCATCCATCTCTGGGTGGCCAGGAAGACCACGGGGGGTATGGCGAGAAAATAACATGTAGCTCCGAAGGAAAAGCCTCCGTAATTCAGCACCACAAGAGAACTTAGCCAGAACAGCAAAAGAACAATCAAGACAGATCTGTTGCGGGAGAACAATCGATGCCACACCCAGGCTGCTGCAAGAGAGAGTACAGATAAGCCTG